>DASUAR010000143.1:0-18327 GCA_035763685.1 Actinocrinis sp.
GTCTCACACAGCAGCAGCTGGACGAATGGATCGTCAGCGGTGGGGCACACCGCAGCGATATCCACTCCTTCATCCGATGGTTGCAAAGCCGCGGGCTCGTGAGCGGCTTGGTAGTGGCTCAGAGAGCCAGCACGGAGCCGGCGCACTTCATGAGCGAGGACGAGCGCTCAGGCCTGTTGCGCAAGTGCATGGCGGATGAGTCGATGCCGCTGGATGTCAGAGCGGCCGGCGCGCTGGTGCTGTTGTACGGCACGACGCTCTTTCGAGTCAGAAACCTGGCAACCGCTCACATGACGAGCAGGTCGGAGCACACCTACCTGACCATCGGAGCCCAGCCGGTCCTGCTGCCACCACGACTGGCCCAGCTCCTCCAGCGGCTCAAAGACAATCGACGAAGTAGGGCACGGCTCACCAAGGCCCACACCGGCACCCCGTGGTTGTTCCCCGGTCTGAATCCGGGCCGCCCGATCGACCGCAGCCACTTCGAGTCCAAGCTGATACGGCACGGAATCTCAGCGCGCAGAGCACGCAACGCGGCTTTCACCAGCCTCGCAGCCGAGATACCGTCTCCCGTGCTCGCCGATCTGTTCGGACTGCACATCTCGACCGCGGTCCGCTGGGCCGAGCTCGCGAAAAGGGACTGGGCGGACTACGTCGCCAAACGGGCTGACGACCAGCATGAGGAATGGCGCAACGACCGAATAAGTACGCTCCACCAGTATTACGGGCGCTGTTCCGCGGCAATAGAGCAGGTCACAGGGGAGCCGATCATTGCATCGGCTCCCCTGGGCTTTGCCCGTCTCGGCGCACTGCTGCGTTGAATGCAACTGGCGAGCTTCTGCGCGAGGCGCGTGACGGAGTGGCCGGCGACGGCAGGGTCACGGTCCGTAGTGATAGCGGCATGCTGCGATGCGGACTTCTTCGTCGACGAGCTTGTAGATCAGCCGATGCTCGTCGGTGATTCGGCGCAACCAATACCCGTGGAAGCCGTGCTTGAGCGGTTCGGGCTTGCCGATGCCTTCATTGCCATTGCGCTGGACATCCTGGATGAGGGCGTTGATCCGTTTGAGGACCTTGCGGTCCTGCGTCTGCCACCAGGCGTAGTCCTGCCATGCGCTTTCGTCCCAGAGCAGCTTCACTCCGCCAACTCCCTTGCGGTGCCGCCTCCATGCTCAAGTCGGTCGATCGAGGCCAGCAGGCGGCGGGCGTTCTCGGGGCTGCGCAGCAGGTAGGCGGTCTCCTTGAGTGACTCGTAGTCATCGAGGGCCACCATGACCACAGGGTCGTGCCCGGCCCGCGTGATGATGACCTCTTCGCGGTCGTCAACCACGGCGCTCAGGGTCTCGGCGTACTTTGCACGTGATTCGGAATAGGTCATTGTGCGCATCGCACACCTCCTTGACTTGTACAAGAAATTGTACGTTGCGTCGAGTCGGGTGGCAAGCGTCGGTCGATCTGCGCCCAGCGCGATGGCGATGTGTCCCTTCAGCGATGACTGGTGGATCCGGTTGACATCCCTCCCAGATAACCGTTATCTATAAGGGATAACGGTTAGAGGGGTGGGGCTGTGCAGGAAGTCGTGCTGGCACTGCTGGCGAAGGAGCCGTCGCACGGCTACGAGCTGCGCGCACGGCTGCGCCAGGCGCTCGGTCCGCTCGGTGACGCGATGAACGACGGCCAGGTCTACGTCACGCTGACGCGCCTGGAGAAGGCCGGCCTGGTGGTCTCCACCCGCGAAGACGGCGCATCGTCGGATCGCAAGGTCTACGAGCTCACCACGGCCGGCCATCAGCGCGTCGCCGATTGGCTGGCCGAGGTGAGCTGGCCCAAGCCGGACATCGCCGAATTCCATCTGAAGCTGGTCGCGGCAGCCGACTCCCGGCTCGCCGACCCGCTATCGCTCGTCGATGCCCAGCGCCGCGAGCTGCTGCGGCGGCTGCGTGATGCCCAGCGCACCGCGATCGCAGAGCCCGCCGACTCCGCTGCCGCACTGCTGCTGGAAGGCGTCGTGCTGCGGCTGCAGGCGGACCTGCACTGGCTTGAGGCCTGCGAACGGCGCTGGGCGCGCCGCAGATGAACCAGGCACCGGATCAAGCACGGCACTCGGCAGCGAAACCCATAGAGCTTCTCGGCACTGAAGGACGCGTCATGAGCGAGACGGACAGTACTACCTCCCTGCTTACCGCACGGAGGCTGCGCAAGCACCACGGCAAGGGGGCGGCACTGGTCCGGGCGCTCGACGATGTCGACCTGGAGGTCGCGGAAGGGGAGACGCTGGCCGTGATGGGTCCGAGCGGCTGTGGCAAATCCACGCTGCTGCATGTGCTCGGCGGGTTGGAACGACTGACCGACGGCGAGGTGTGGCTGGCTGGCAAGCGGATCGACAGGCTGAGCGAGAAGGCACTGGCACGGATGCGGCGACGCGGTGTCGGCTTCGTCTTCCAGGCCTTCCACCTCATGGACGAGTTGACCGCCGTCGAGAACGTCGAGGTGCCCGCGCTGTTCGCCGGGATGTCACCTCGGGCCGCGCGAAAGCGGGCCCTGGACCTGCTCGAGCAGGTCGGCCTCGCCGATAAGGGCAAGCAGCTGTCGACCGCGCTGTCCGGCGGAGAGCGGCAGCGAGTCGCGGTGGCCCGGGCGTTGAGCAACGAGCCGCTGGTGGTCCTCGCCGACGAGCCGACCGGGAACCTGGACAGCGCCGCGACCCTGGACGTCCTGCGGCTGTTCGACCAACTGCGGGCCGCCGGGCAGACGCTGGTCATCGTGACGCACGACTCGCGCGTCGGGGCCACCGCGGATCGGCTGATCACCATGCGGGACGGCGCCTTCGTCGATGAAACGCGGCTGACCGGTGGGACGTCGGGTGCGACCGGCAAGCTCGACATGCTTATCGGTCTGGGGGATTAGCACCATGGGACGTCTGCTTCTCATCCTTCGCATCGTCGGACGTGACCTGCGTCGTCGGCCGGTCCAGGCCCTGTTGCTCCTCATCGCGATCGCCTCCGCGACGACGGCCATGACGCTCGGCCTCTCCCTGAACGACGTGACCAAGGATCCTTATCAGCAGACCAGAGCCGCGACCGACGGTCCGGACCTCGTCATGACCTATCAACAGTCGTCCGAGGCCACGCACACGCAAGCCGAGAGCCTGGCCAAGCTGAACGACTTCGCGACCAGGCCCGGTGTCGCCGCCCACAGCGGTCCATGGCCGGCGACCTGGACCAGGATGACCGCCAACGGTCTCACCGCCGGGGCCGAGACCATCGGGCGCGACGTCGCTCCCGCTCTCGTGGACCAGCCCAAGCTGACCGCGGGTGCGTGGCTCGGCGGCGCCGGCGACGCGGTGCTGGAGGCAAGCTTCGCCTCGGCGCTGGGCCTTGGACCCGGCGACCCGATCACCCTGGGCGGCCGGACATTCCGCGTGGTGGGGACCGCTGTCACCGCAGCCGTCCCGACGTTTCCGGACGCCTGCAACGACGGGTGCGAACCGAATATGTCGCGGCAGGCGGAATCATCTACCGGGACCGTCTGGGTCACCCAGGCCGACGCGAAGAGTCTCGCGACGGCCGCGTATCCGCTCTCTTACACGATGGACGTGAAACTCAAGGACCCGGCCACCGCCGATCCGATCATGTTCGCGTTCGGCGACGAGCTGGGGCACAACGGCGACTGGGCGATCTCGGCCGACGACGCCGCCGACGTCGCCCTGCAGGACAGCCTGATCACCCGTGGCCCGCAGCAGGCCATGCAGATCGGCGCCTGGATGCTCGGCCTGCTCTCGGCCGCCGGCGTCACCGTGCTGGTAGGCAGCCGACTCGCGGAGCAGACACGGCGCGTCGGGCTGCTCAAGGCGGTCGGCGGGTCGCCGGGGACGGTAGCGGCCTCCTTCCTCGCGCAGTACGTGTTCCTGTCACTGGTCGCGGCCGGCTTCGGCCTGGTCTTCGGCTGGCTGCTCGCGCCACTGCTGACCAGCCCGGGCTCAGGACTGCTCGGGCACGCCCCGTCGCCGTCGCTGACCGGCCGGACGGTATCGACGGTGTTGGCGGCCGCGCTGACCATCGCGATCGCCTCGTCGCTGATTCCATCGCTGCGAGCCGTGCGCAAGAGCACTGTCAGCGCACTGGTCGACTCCGTCCGCCGGCCGAGGCGCGGAGCCTTGACCATCAGGATGTCGCGCCGCCTGCCGGTCTGGCTGATGCTCGGCCTGCGCCTCGCGGCCCGCCGGCCGCGGCGCAGCCTGCTGAGCGGCGTGAGCGTGGGCGTCACCGTGCTGACGCTGGTCACCGCGATCACCGCGCGACACACTCTCGCGAGTTCTTTCTTGGGGCCCGAGCACCTGTCGAATCTGAGGAACCCGCGCATCCAACGCATCGACGCGGTCCTGGTGGCCGTCACTGCCGTCCTGATCGCCCTGGCAGTGATCAACGCGGTCATCGTCACCTGGGCCACAGCCCTCGATGCGCAGCGCACGCTCGCCGTGGCGCGGGCTTTCGGTGCCACGCCAGGGCAGGTAACGGTCGGGCTGGCGGCCGCGCAAACGGCTCCGGCGCTGCTCGGCGCAATCCTGGGTGTGCCTGCAGGGATGGGGTTCGCGCTCGCCCTGGCCAAGGGCGGCCACGCGACGGTGTTCCCGCCGGTCTGGCAACTCGCGCTTGCGGCGCTGGTAACCGTGTCGGCTACAGCGGTCCTGACGGCGGTTCCGGCCCGGATCGAGGCCAGGCGGCCGGCCGCCGACGTTCTTCAGGTGGAGTTGGCGTAGGGAGGCACGGGGATCGCGCGGAGATCATCCGCCAGGTTGCGGAATACGGCACAGTCGGCTGAGAGCGTTGATCGGTGCCCTCCGCGCCATGGGTCGGTGGCAGCTCAAAGCCAAGTAACGCACCGTCACGTGACTTATCGCTGACGCCTTATTGCGCTTGCGTCGCCTCTCAGGCTTCGACCACATACGGGCATGCTCAGCCCGCTGCGTCCTTCGGCTGAATAGCCGCGGCGACGGTACGAAGCGCCTGTGCCAGATCGTGGCCGGAGGCCGCCGTCTGCGGATCGATGAAGTATTGAGCCATCACGCCGATGAGAATCGCGTGGTACAGCTTGCCGACCTGCATTCTCGTCTGCTCGTCGGACGTCGGGTCGGCCCCGGGGAACAGTTCCGCCAGGCCCAGGTGCGCCTCCGGTTGAATCTTCGCGAAGAACTCGCCTAGCGCGGGGTTTCGCTCGATCTCGACGACGATTTCCAGCTGGGCCCGCCACAGCGGCTTGTCCTGCTGGAACGAGGCCACCATGTGTGTCCACACGGCCTCGAGCCGGTCCAGCGTGCTGGCCTGTGGGTCCACCGCGGCCAGTGCCTGCTCGAAGCCCTCGCCCCACTCGCCGACGGCCTCGTAGACCGCCTGGTTCATCAGCGCTTCTTTCGAGCCGAAGTGGTAGCCGATCGCCGCCAGGCTCACCCCGGAGGCCGCAGCGATGTCGCGCGCGGTGGTGCCCCGGTACCCCTTCTCCAGCAGGCAGCGCTTCGCACCCTCGAGCAGATCCTCGCGATTTCCCATGTCCCGAGCATACTCCGCACTTAGACGAATGTCTTGGACGTTTGTACTAGACAGTTGTATTAGACGCTTGTACAGTTCCCGGCATGACGACAACGCAGAGCGGCCCGCGGGCCGGACGCAGGGAATGGATCGGACTCGGGGTGCTGCTGCTCCCGCTCCTGCTGGTCTCGATGGACGTGTCCGTCCTCTACTTCGCCGTCCCGTTCATCAGCCGGGACCTGGAACCGAGCAGCACTCAGCAGCTGTGGATCTTCGACGTGTACGGGTTCGTGCTCGCCGGGCTGCTGATCACCATGGGCTCGCTCGGCGATCGGATCGGCCGGCGCCGGCTGCTGCTCATCGGCGCGGTCTCATTCAGCCTCGCCTCACTGGGCGCCGCCTACGCGCACACGGCCGGCGAACTCATCGCGGCGCGCGCCATTCTCGGGGTGGCCGGGGCGACCCTCATGCCCTCGACGCTGGCGCTGATCCGCAACATGTTCCACGACGAGAAGCAGCGCCGCACCGCCATCGCGATCTGGACTGGCGGCACCACCAGCGCAATCGCGCTCGGCCCGGTGCTCAGCGGCTTCCTGCTCGGCCACTTCTGGTGGGGCTCGGTCTTCCTGATCAACGTCCCGTTCATGGTGATGCTGCTGACGCTCGCTCCGGCGCTGGTGCCCGAGTTCCGCGCGCGGCAAGCCGGCCGCTTCGACCTGCTCGGCTCGCTGCTCTCCCTCGCCGCGGTGCTGCCCGTGATCTACGGCATCAAGGAGATCGCGGCCAACGGGGTGTCCGCGCCGCGCTCGGCGTACATAGCGGTCGGGGTCGTGGTCGGCGGACTGTTCTGGCTGCGCCAGGCGCGCAGTGATCATCCGACGATCGACCTCAAGCTGTTCCGCAGCCGCGGCTTCACCGGCTCGGTGCTGATGAACCTGCTGGCGATGTTCGCCATCGTCGGGTTCGCCATCTTCACGACGCAGTACCTGCAATCGGTGCTCGGCATGAGCCCGATGACCGCCGCGCTCTGGTCGCTCGTCCCCTCGCTCGGCGTCGGTGCGGTGGCCCCGCTCACTGCCGCGCTCGTGCAGCACTTCGACCGGGCGTACATCGCGGGGGCCGGATTCCTGTTCGGGTGCGCGGGATTCTGCCTGCTCACCCAGCTGCACGCGCAGTCCCACATCTGGGTCGTCCTGATCGGCGCGGGGATCTATGCCAGCGGGCTGGTGATGGTCATGACGGTCGGCAGCGAGCTGATCATGGGCGCGGTGCCGCCCGAGCGGGCTGGAGCGGCGGCGGCCGTGGTCGAGACGGGTACTGAGTTCGGCGGTGCGTTGGGTATGGCGGTGCTGGGGAGCATCGGCACCGCGATTTACCGATCGGACCTTGCGGCTAACGCGCCACACGGTTTGTCATCAGGAGCCCTGAGCGCTGCGCGTGACACGCTCGGCGGCGCGGTAACTGTGTCTGGTCAACTGCCCAGCCGAACCGGCGACGCCCTGCTTACCGCAGCTCGCGACGCGTTCACGCACGGGATGAACGTAGCGGCCATCGGCGCGGCGGCGCTCATGCTGGCGGCGGCCGCGATCACCGTGACGTGCCTGCGCGGACTGCGCGTGGAAACCGCACAATCGCAGGATAGTGAGTCGGAAAACCCGGAGCTGATCGGATCCGTAATCTGATTTGGCAGCGCGCGGAGCGCGAGGTGTAACAAAGAAGAGCTTTAATATGCCCGGCAATCGGCGGTCACGGAACGTGTTCCCGTGACCGCCGAATCACCTCCGCTCGGATTTTCGTTATTAGCTGGTGACCATCTGAATGCCAGCTCCTCGGTAGCGTCAGCGTGTGAGCGAGACACCCGAGGGCACGTCCGGAGCGATCGACCGGGCCGCGCAGTACATTCAGGGCAACGGGGAGCCCTTCGACCTGGCCCGGTTTTCCGCGCTGCTACCCGCGGCGCTCCGGAAAATCGACCCGGCCGCAATTCCGATACCGCCGCGACCGCAGCCGCCCCAGAATTCCGACGGCGGCTGGCCGGCGCCGTGGTCCGAGGGCGCCTCAAGCCTCGACGCCACTTGTCACCTGCTCGACCTGCTCTCCGACTTCGGCGCCACCCCGCCCGCCGTCGACATCCCGGCGGCGATCGCCTTCCTCGTCTCGACCCAGCTGGACGACGGGACCTGGCGGGAGGGCCCGAGTCATCGCACGCCGGACGCGCTGATGCCGGGCTCGGCGGCCGCTCGCGTGTATCTCACCGGGAACTGCGCGCGCACGCTCATCGTGTGCCACGGCCCACAACCAGCGATTGAGCAGGCCGCACAGGCGCTCGAATGGTCGCTCGACCCGCACGGCCGGCTGCCCGGACCACTCGTCGCGCACTGGCTCGGCGCGCGGGTGCTGCGGGCCGTCGGCCGCGACCTGGCCGCTCGCCGCCTGCTGGATGTGGTCGGCCGCAGCTTCGACCGGCTAACCGCCACCGACCTGGTCCAGTTCGGCTCGAACACCCCGCGCGGCGACCGCTGGACGCGCCGCGTCATCGCCCGCCTGATGGCGCTTCAGGCACCGGACGGTTCGTGGCCGGGAGAGGATGGCGAGCCGTCGGTCGCGGTGTCGGTTACCGCTTGCCGTGTGTTGCTGAGGGCTTAGACGGTGCTGTCGGCGCACGTATAAGGGCACGGTCCCGCATGAGCGAGACCGTGCCCTTATGTCGTCGGCTTCGATACCGAATGTCGCGCCCTCAGATCAGGACGAGGCCGCAGACAGAGTCACCTGCACCGTAGCGGTCTGACCGTTTCGCACGTAGGTCAGCGTCACGGGCGTACCGGGCTTGTACGAGCGGATCGCGGCGACCAGCGAGTCGGCGCTGTTTATCTGCTGCTCGTCGACCTTGGTAATCACGTCGCCGACCTTGATCCCCGCGTTGCCCGCGGCCCCGCCGGCGCTCACCGTCTTCACCACGGCTCCGGCCTGGGTCGCCGTCTGGCCGGGGTCGGTGACGCTGACGCCGAGCAGCGAGTGCACGGCCTTGCCGTTCGCGATCAGCTCGTTGGCGATCCAGTGCGCCTGGTTGATCGGTATCGCGAAGCCGAGACCGATCGAGCCGCTCTGCGAGGAGCCGCCGAAGCCGCCGGAGCTGGCCGTCGCGATCGCCGAGTTGATGCCGATCACGTCGCCGTTCAGGTTCACCAGCGGTCCGCCGGAGTTACCCGGGTTGATCGAGGCGTCGGTCTGGATCGCGTCGAGCACGGAGTTGGTCGAGCTCTGCGAGGTGCTGTCGCTGGCCGGCACCACCGGCCGGTTCAGCGCCGAGATGATGCCCGTGGTCACGGTGTTGGACAGGCCGAGCGGCGCGCCCACCGCGACCACGTTCTGGCCGATCGCCAGGCTCGAGGAGTCGCCGAGGGTCGCCGGGGTCAGCCCGCTGACTCCGCTCGCCTGGATCACGGCCAGGTCGCTCGCCTCATCGCGCCCGACGATCTTCGCCGGAGTGATCTTGCCGCTGCCGAAGGTCACCGTCATGCTGTCGTTCGAGGTGGCGGCGGCCGCGACCACGTGGTTGTTGGTCAGGATCTGGCCGCTGGAGGAGATGATGATCCCGCTACCCTCGTCGCCGGTGCCGTCGGCGGCGGTCACCGAGATCGTCACCACGGACGGCAGGATCTTGGCCGCCGCGGCCGTCACCTGATTGGCGTTGGCCGAGCCGGTGTTGAGACCGCTCGAGTTGGTGTTAGTGGAACCGGCCAGGGACGAGGTCGTGGTCGAGTTGTTCCTGGTCACCGCGTAGGTGATCCCGGCGCCGAGGCCGCCGCCGACAAGCCCTGCCACCACTGCGGTCACCAAGGCCAGCTTCGCGAGCGGCCGCCTGCGCTCCGCGCCACCGTTCGCGGACTCCGGCGAGCCGTACGGCGGCAGACCGGTCGGCTCGGGCATGGCCCAGTTCGGCGGCGGGGGAGTGCCGGTTCCTCCCGCGGCGGCCTGGCCACCCCAACCCTGCGGCTGCGGCTGTGGCTGTGCTTGCGGCCGTGGCGGGGTGCCCCACACCGGCGCGGCCGGCAGCGGCGCCGGTCCGGCGGGCGATTCGAGCGGCCGGTTGATCACCTGGGTCGGTTGCTCGCGACCGGACTCGGCTGCCGGTATCGGCTCCGGGGCCTGCGGCGTCGGCTGTGGCGTCGGCTGCGGTGCCTGCTCGTGGGCGGCGGTCTGGGCCGCGGCCAGGCCGGGCTCGGCAGGCCGCGGGGTCTCCGGAACGGCTGACCCGGCCTGCTGCGCATACGGCGACTCGAACTGAGGGCGGGGCTCGGCCGTCCCGGGCGTCGCCTCGGAGGGTGCTTCGGTCGCCGGCGGCTCGTAGCCGGTCACTGAGCCGGCGGAGTGGTCCGCCGGGTGGGTCGCGCGGTTGTCAGGCGTCTCGGTCATGACTCTTACTTTCTTCCCTCAGTCTGAGATGCGGCTGAGACGGCGTGCAGAACTGGTTATGGAGTTGAGACTAGTTAGTCTCAGGTTGGCCCGGCTCGCTGTTTGAGCCGCTCGGCGCGTGCACCGGCGGCAGTGCGGTGATATCCGGGGCGAGCAGTGATGGATCGGCGCCCTCACCCGGCAGCCAAACGCCGAGGAGCGCCCCGCCTCCCGGTGCACGCGCCGCGGCGACCCGCCCACGGTGGTTCTCGGCGACCTGGCGGACGATCGCGAGGCCCAGCCCGGAACCTGGCATCATGCGTGCCTCAGGGGAGCGGTAGAACCGTTCGAAGACGTGCGCGAGATCTTCCTCGGCGATACCCGGACCCTGGTCAGCCACCTGGAGCGCGCCGTTATGGAGGCTGACGGTCACCGTGCCGCCGGGGGGCGACCATTTCGCCGCGTTATCCAGCAGGTTCGTCACCGCGCGCTCCAGTGCCGCCGGATCACCTGCCAGGTACCAGGGATTCAGGTGCAGGTCGTACGTCACTGACGGGGCCCGGCGCTTTACGCGCTCGACTGCGTGTTCCACGACCTCGGCGAAGTCGATCTGCTCGATCGCGTGGGCGGGGTGTTCGTCCCGCGACAACTCCACCAGGTCGGAGATGAGCAGCGACAACTCCTCCATCTGTGCCCGTACGTCGTTCATCAGGTCGATCCGGTCCTGCGCCGACAGCCGCGGATTATCCGGCTCAGCCATGGCTTGTGCCAGAAGGTCGAGGTTGGTGCGGATAGAGGTCAACGGGGTGCGCAACTCGTGGCCTGCATCCGCTACGAGGCGGCGCTGATACTCCTGCGAGCGCGCGAGTGCGGTAAGCATCGTGTTGAAGCTGGTCGTCAAGCGGGCGAGATCGTCGTCACCGGAAACTTCGATCCGGCGCAGATCTCCGGTCTGAGCGATGTACTCGGTAGCCAGCGTCAGGCGTTGGACCGGGCGTAGGGCAGCGCGTCCGAGGAAGAAGCCTGCCGTTCCAGCGATGGCGATACCGGCAATGCCCACGAGGAAAGACACGATGCCCAGGATGTTCAACGTGTGCTGCGTTGAATTCATCGACTCCGCCAGAACGAGCGCGTTGCCCGGGTAGCGCGGGATCGGTACGGCGACGACGCGGTATATGCCCGTCGATGTCCTGACCGACTCTACGTAGGCATTAAGGCGCCCTGCCGCGACGTCGATTTCGCCTTGGCTCACCGGTGCGGACATATCTACCCGCCCGCTCTGTCCGTCCACACTGGACACCATCGGCGGTGGTTTGGTCTGCTTCCCGAGCGCGTCGACGATGGTCGCCTTGAAGCCGGCGATCGAGAGGGTCAGGTCCGGGTCGTGCTCCAAGTCCGCCGTGCCCAGCCAGTTGGGGTCGGCCAGACTCGTGTAGGTCGACAAGTACGCGCGCTGATAGAGATCGTTGTCGAGCCGCGCCACGACCTCCGTGCGAATCACCGAGTAGCTGACGATCGCGGCCAGCGCGACGGTCAGGCCTACGGTCAGCATGATCAGTGCAGATACTCGTGCGCGCAGCGGCATCCGGTGCAGCGCCGCGCGTATGGAGGGTGCGTTCGCCCAAGCTGGCGCCTTGAGTGCCCGCTTCCGGCCGGCCGGCTCCGTCTTGCTCTGAGCTTCCGTCGTCACGGCGCCGTCTCTCGAAGCGCGTATCCGATACCGCGCACCGTGTGGATCAGGCGGGGCTCGCCCTCCGCTTCGGTCTTGCGCCGCAGGTAGCCCACGTAGACCTCAAGGGAGTTGGCGGTGGTCGGGAAGTCGAAACCCCACACCTCCTCAAGGATCTGAGCGCGCGTCAGCACCTGCCGCGGGTGCCGCATAAGCAGCTCCAGCAGATTGAACTCGGTACGCGTCAGCCGCACGGTGCGGTCGCCGCGAGCCACTTCGCGCGCGGAACTGTCGAGGGAGAGGTCAGCGAACGTGAGGATGTCCTGGCCCGAGGCGTACGCGGTCTGGGTGCGGCGCAGCAGTGCGCGCAACCGCGCCAGCAACTCCTCAAGCGCGAACGGCTTGGGCAGGTAGTCGTCGGCGCCGGCGTCCAGGCCCGCGACCCGATCGGACACGGCGTCGCGCGCCGTCAGCACGAGGATCGGCAGGTCTTCGCCCGCGGACCGCAGCCGACGGCATGCCTCCAGGCCGTCCAGTCTGGGCATCATCACGTCCAGGACCGCGGCATCCGGCCGGTTGCGCGCGATCGCTTCAAGCGCGGCGAGCCCGTCCGTGGCCACGTCCACTTCGTATCCGTTGAACGCCAGCGAGCGGCGCAGCGAGTCGCGCACCGCTTGATCGTCGTCAACCACGAGAATCCGCATGCCCGAAGTGTCACCCCGCGCGCTGAGAACGTCCTGAGACGCGCCGAAAGCCTCGCCGACCCGGCGGTCCCGACGCTGTCCGATCCTCCTGATTTCGTACAACTACGTCCCAGGCTAATCGATCGTCTGATTATCGATTGCGCTGTTCAGGCGATGGTCTTTGTCCACAAGGGGCAGTTGTCCACAGGTGCCCGGAAATCTTCCCCGTAAGGCTTGCAAACCGGTGATCTTTGATTCAGGGCGGTCGCGGCAAGCACCGTCCGATCCGCCGGTCGGCGGCGGAGGAGAAGCGAGGAAGGCAGGACTGATGAGCATGACAACGGCTACGGCGGCGGGCGGCGTGTGTTGCGGCGGGCGGGACTGTCCTGAAACGGACTGCGCCGGTGTGGACACCATGGAGCCACCGGCGGACCGCTTCAACGGGATCCACCTCACCGCGGGCAGCGCGGACGAGGCGGAAGCGCTGGCCGCGCAACTGGAGGGCGGGCTTCCGGGCGCGGTACGGCTCGGCTCTCCAGCCGAAGTGGCGGCGGCGATCCCGCACTTCTTCGGGTTCCATCCGGATTCGAGCATCGTGCTGCTCGGGCTCGCCAGGTCACGGCATGACTGCCGGGCCGGGATCAGCCACGGGCTGCGGGTCGACCTCGCGTCGGTGGCGCACGGTCCGGCCGCGTTCGGTCGCTGGGCCGCAGCGCGGCTCGCGGAGGCCGGAGCGAACGAGACGCTCTGCGTCATCTACCCGCCGGAGGGCGGACCGGCGCGGATGGCGGACTACCGGCGGTTGGTGGCCGGTATGTGCACGCCGCTGCGTTTGGCAGGCGTGGCACCGCTCGATGTGCTGTTCGTCGCGGACGGGCGTTGGTGGTCCTTCCTGTGTGACAGCCCGACGTGCTGTCCGCCGGAGGGCTCGCTGGTGGAGACCGGCGTCAGTGCCATTGCCGCGCTCAGCGCCTATTCGGGCCTGGCGGTGCTGCCGAACCGCGCGGCTCTCGCGGCGAGCCTTGAGCCTTACGGCGGTGATATGGCGGAGCGGATGCGTGCTGCGTGCGATGACGCGCTCAGCCGCATCGCCGCCGAACACTTCGCGGCCGAGGCCGGCTGCGACCCCGAACCCGAACCGCGGTCCGAGACTTCATTCCGATCCGGCGGGGCCTGCTTCCCGGACGGCGGGCTCGGCGACAGCACCGGAGTCCCGTTCTACCCGGCGCTTGAGCCTGCGTTGGTGATCGGTTCGAGCACGCCGCAAGGCGAGGGGCGCTACTCCATCGACGCCGACGGGTGCGCGGCCGAGTGCGCCGATGCTGACGGGATCTTCTGGGACGCCGCTACGCCATCCGACGACGCTGCGTCGGACGAGGCGATCGCCCAAGCCGAGACACCGACCCCACCGGGCCGATTCCTCGACTTCAACTGGGACGACGTGACGCGGGCCTGGCAACTCGCCGACAGCCTGTGTGACGGCCAGGTGCCGCCGGACCGGGCGATGACCGACGAGACCGCGGGCGCACTGCTGGTCGGCTTGACGGACGTGCGGGTGCGTGACTACCTGGCCACCTGGTGCGGTGATGACCGAGCCGGACAGGCGGTAGCGCTCAGCGTGGAACTGGCCCGGCGCGCCGTGACCGCGGAGCAGGCGGCGGCCGCCTACTCGATCGCGGCCTGGGCGGCTTGGGCGCTCGGCTGGGGAGCGTGGAGCCGGCTTTGTCTCGAGCGGGCGGCGAACGCGATGCCCGGCTACGCGCTCGCGGGGCTCATTAAACAGGGCTTGGAGCGGGGCGTCGGTCCGGAGCTGGTCCGCGAGGCGGCTCAGGGAACCGCACGGCGGCTCGACGAGATGCGCGCCGAGCAGATCGCGGCGCAGGAACGGGAGTCCGCCCGGATGCGCGGGGGCGTTGAGCCAAATGCGTAAGAGGTCTTCGTCGCTGGTTATCGTCATTCGGACGATATATGATGCGCGCTCATGGCGACGTCGCAGAGCCCAGCCGGCTACAACGCCCGTGACTGGCCGCCGTTCGCGGTCACCGTGGACCTGGTTGTCCTCACGGTCCGGGACGGCGCGCTCTCGGCCCTGGTCGTGCGGCGCGGCGAGCAGCCTTTCGCGGGTTGCCTCGCGCTGCCGGGCGGCTTCGTGCGCGAATCCGAGTCGCTGGGTCGCGCGGCGGCACGGGAGCTGGCGGAGGAGACCGGCTTGGCCCAGCTTCCGGTGCATCTCGAACAGCTGGCCACGTATGGGGAGGTGGACCGGGACCCCCGGATGCGGGTCATCTCGGTCGCCTATCTGGCCCTCGCCCCCGATCTGCCTACTCCCCGAGCGGGCGGGGACGCGGTCGCCGCGGCCTGGACACCGGTCGCCGCGCTGCTGCCTGAGTTCTTCCCGGCGGCAGCGGGTGCGGGACCGGCCGGATCGACGCTGGCCTTCGACCACGCGAAGATCCTGGCCGACGGCGTGGAGCGGGCGCGGGCCAAGCTCGAGTACTCCCCGCTCGCCGCCGCGTTCTGCCCGGCCGAATTCACCGTCGGCGAACTACGCCGCGTCTACGAGGCGGTATGGGGCGTGGCGCTCGATCCGCGCAACTTTCACCGCAAGGTCACCGGCACCCAGGGCTTCCTGATCCCGGTGGGCGACACGACGGCCCGTCAGGGCGGGCGCCCGGCGCAGCTCTTCCGACTGGGTGACGTGACCCTGCTGAATCCGCCGATGCTGCGCCCGAACTAGGTTCGAACAGACCCGTGGCAGTGCCTCGGCCAGTCGGCGCACCTGCTGGCCGCGGGTCCCCCTGACCTTCGGCTGACGGCCCGTCAGCTCGGTTGCGCATATTCAGCGGCTGTGCGCCCCCATGCGGGTGATTTCCGAAGCCACGAGCGTGTCAGCCGGTCCGGCTCGCCTGCCAGCGCCCGACGATCGAAGGGAGATCGGCTCAATCGGGCAGCGAACATCCAGGAGGCGCCGGGCGTGATCGAAGCCATCGACCTGACGGTACGGCGACGTGGCCGCACGGTACTAGACGCGGTCAGCTTCGATGTGCGTCCCGGGCAGGTGACCGGGATGCTCGGCGGAACCGGGGCCGGCAAGACGGTGTTGTTGCGCCGGATGGTGGAGCTCGAGCGGGGCCGCGGCGAGACCCTGTTCGACGGCCGTCCGTATCGTGCGCTGCACCGGCCGATGCGAGAGGTCGGGCTGCTGCTCGGCCCGGCGGTCGGCGACCCGGACCGGACTGTGCGCGGCTACTTGCGGCTCGCACTGGCGACCGACCGGGGCGCGGCGCGTGAGGGCATCCTCGCCGGCGCGCGGCGATCCTGCGACGGAGGCACCGCGAACCGGCACGAGCGTGGCGGCGCCTTCGGGAACGTCGACAACTGGCACGCGGTCGGTGAGCGGGTCGCCGCAGGTCAGGAGAGTGCGGACGCGCGGACGCGCAGCGGCGCAGGACGCCTCGACAGCACTCACGTAAGCGCGCGGAACGCCGCAGGTCCAAATACAACCGTGAACAGCCTTGGTCTTGACGCGGAGGAGGAAGCCGAATTCGCAGATGTTCTCGCTGCTTGCGGCGAGTACTCCGAATCCCTTGCCGAGGGTGATGGCGCTGGGGCGGCTCGAACTGACGCACGGCGTAATGGACGGTCGCAGGGCGAGGCCGAGGGTGACGATCTCGCCGGCCGTGGCCGGAGACTCGGCTTCGGTCGCCGCAGCCGCCGCGATGAAGGCGACCTCGCGTACCGGATCGAAGCCACCCGGCGCGGCCGGCCAGCCGACCGGATCGAAGCGGTCCTCGACATCGTCGGGCTCACCGAGCAGAGCCGCACGCGCCTGTCCGACCTGACCGAGGGCATGGCCGTTCGGCTAGGCATCGCCGTCGCGCTGCTGGGCGACCCGAAGACGCTGCTGCTGGATTGCCCCGACCGGGCCCTGGAGCCGGAGGGCGTGGCCTGGCTCGGCGCCCTGCTTCGGGCCTTCACGGCGCAGGGGCGCGCCGCGCTGGTCACCGGCTCGGACACGGAGACGCTGATCGGGATGGTGGATCGAGTGCTGCTGCTCGACTCCGGCTACCTGGTCGGCACGCGCACGTCTGAAGAGGTACTGCGCGCGCCGACCGGTGCGTCTGTCGTCGTGCGGTCGCCGCAGATCGTCCGGTTCGCGGCGATCCTCGGCGAGGCCGGGGCACGCAGCACGCAGGGCGAGGGCGCGTGTCTTGAGGTGCGCGGACTCGACCGCGCGCGGGTCGGGGATCTGGCTTACCGGCACAACATTCCGGTCCACGAACTGTCGGACCGCTTCACGGGCTCGGACCCCGGAGATCTGGTGCTGGCCGCGTGCACGGGGCGGCGAGCGAGGCCGGTCGTGCCGATCCAGGGCTTCCCCAACGGCGGCAAGCGCGTGGTCGGCGTGCCGACGCCGGTCAGCGTAGGTACGAGCGCCCCGATGTCCGGAGTGCGGTCGTGGGGCGCGAAGGCTTTGCGGCCTGCGCGCGTGGGTGGCGCGAGGGCGGCCGGCGAACCGGTCTCGAATGTCAGAGTGATGAATGCGGATGTGGACGCCGAACCCAGCGTCAGGTTGATCACGGTGCTGCCCGACCCAACGCCGCAGGCGGAGAGCGCAGCGCAGGCGGAGAGCGTGGTGCAGGCAGAGGGAGTGGCTGATTCGGTGGGCGAACCGGCTGGGCGACCGGTGCCGGGGCATGAATCAGGGACCGAATCAGGGGACAGGGCGGGAACTGCCGAATCGACGAGAGACGCTGGGCGATTCGCACCGGAAGGAGCGCCGTCCGACGTAGCCGGTGGCGCGCAGCCGGAGCAAGGGTCTTCTCACGTGGCGTCCGATGCCGAATCCGCGGGCGAATCGTCGGCCGGCGGCTCCGCGGCCCACGAATTGCCTGCTGGCGAATCGTCCACTGGCGATTCGGACTCGAATGCGACCGCAGCCGACGTTGAGGAGGCGCAGCGATGAGCCGGCTAAGGCCCCCCGTGCTCGCAACCGTCTCGAGCTTTGCCGGAGCACTGAGATACGAGCTCGTGCGGCTCGGCAATCTCCGCTCGATCCGCGGCGTGGTCTTCTTCGCGTTCGTGGCATCGGCTCTCCTCACCCTTCCCGCCGCGCACCACATGATCGGACTCGCGCACCCGCTGCCGCCCGCGCCGCCGGTGCCGTCTCCCCGCCTGTCGCTGCACTCGCTCGTCTCAACCATCGACGTTCCTGCGGCTACTGCTTGGTCGGCCTCGTTGCTGCATCAGTACTCGCCGACGCACGATGGCGGCGCCTGGGTCGTCGCAGGCGGCGTAGTGGGGATGGTGCTGCCTGGCGCCGTCGCCGCGTGCAGCGCCGCGTGGCTCGGCGCGAGTTCGATCCGCTACGAGTACCGCTACGCGGGTGGTCTGCTCACTTTCGCCCTGCTCCCAAGGCGCTTCTCCGTGCTCGTCGCGAAAGCCGTAGTCGCGGCTTGCTTCGGCGCCCTGCTCTGCCTCGGCGGCACGCTGGCCGCTTACTGGACCGCACGGCTCGGCTTCGAAGTCTCCGGCGTCGACGTCGCGCTGCCCCCACACCTCATGCTCGCCGATCCGCGCTCGCTCGCTCTGGCCGCGCTTTGTGGCGCCTTGGGCGCCGTGGGCGGCACCGTGCTTCGTTTGCGCCTGCTGGCGACCGCTGCGGCGCTCGTGGGAGGCGCGCTGGTCGCCGTGTTCCTGCCGCAGTCGACGAGTCTGGCGTTGCCTTACGTAGCCCTGGCCGCACAGCGCACGATGCGGTTCATGCCTGGCATCAGCGATACCGCGGCTCTTGGTTTGCTCCTTGCCCTTCCGCTGCTCGTGCTGATGCTGTCGGGAGTGCTTGCCGTCCGGCGGCGGCGCGTGGTCTGACCGGCCGGCTCTGGCCGGCTGTCAGCGGGTGTGCCTTAAATCTCATGATTCACTCGACTGAGTGCATTCCGTGACAATCATGAGTAAATGGTCGCCGCAGCCCTTAAGCCGACTGCCGGGAACGCCGACCAGTTCAGCATGAACACCGTCTCCTCAGTCACCTCCGCGACCCTTCAGGCCCATC
>DASUAR010000144.1:0-7589 GCA_035763685.1 Actinocrinis sp.
CGCCAGGCGCAGATGGTTCACTGCGCGACGAGCCTGGGCGTGCGGCCGCAGCGTCCTCATACCGGTTGTCTGTGGGCGTTTCGGCCGTGCGTCCAGGCGAAGTCGATCACCGGATTCGCCCCTTGAGACATTCCCCAACACCGCCTAACGCCGAGGCATTAGGCTCCCGACATGGCCAAAGGCACCGTGTCCAAAGGAACTCCCGCAACCGTGGCGCTGACGCAGGCCAAGGTCTCGTTCGACGTACACGCCTACGACCACGACTCGAACGCCCAGTCGTACGGCACCGAGGCGGCCGAAGCCATGGGTGTCGCGGCCGAGCGCGTGTTCAAGACCCTGCTCGCGGACGTGGACGGCAAGCTCGTCGTCGCGGTGGTGCCGGTTTCCGGACAGCTGGATCTCAAGGCCCTGGCGAACGCGGTCGGCGGCAAGAAGGCCGCGATGGCGGATCCGGCGGCGGCCGAGCGGGCGACGGGTTACGTGCTCGGCGGCATCTCGCCGCTCGGCCAGCGCAAGAAGCTGCCGACCGTGATCGACGAATCCGCCCTCGAATACGAGACGGTGTTCTGCTCGGCGGGAAAGCGCGGCCTGGAGATCGAACTCGCGCCGGCCGACCTGGTGCGGCTCACCTCGGCGCGCACCGCGCCGATCGGCCGCGCTTGAGCCGACCGCTCGCGGCCGAGCGCCTTCCCGGCGCAACCCGACTCCGACAAAGAACCAGCCGGAGAGCAGCACGCGAGCGCCAGCACCCACCCCATGTGGTACCATATCCGGTACAAGTCGCCTGGAGGGTGAGTATCGTGTCCATTACCGCCAGTGAAGCCCGACGTCGCCTGTTTCCGCTGATCGAAGAAGTCAACAGCGATCGAACCGCGGTGGAAATCGTCTCCAAGCACAGCAGTGCCTACCTGGTCTCGGCCGCGGAGTACGAGGCACTCCAGGAAACCGCCTATCTCCTGCGTTCTCCCGCCAACGCCCGCAGGCTGATCCGCTCGTACCAGGAAGCCCTGGAAGGCCGGTACGAGCACCGAGAGCTGGTGGAGACCGAGGACCAGCAGTGAAGCTCGCATTCACGCCGACCGGATGGAACGACTACGTCCACTGGCAAACGGCCGATGGGCAGATCCTCAAGCGGATCAATCGGCTCATCGAGGACACGCTACGTGACGCCTATGCGGGAATCGGCAAGCCCGAGCCACTCAAGCACGCTCTGGCCGGAGCCTGGTCACGTCGCATCACCGAAGAACATCGGCTGGTCTACCTTCCCACCGAAGGCGAACTGATCATCCTTCAAGCGCGGTATCGCTACGAGGACTGACGTCCGGGTCGCGAGCGGATTCAGCGACAGTAGAGCCGTGCGCGTAGGGAAGCCACTCTCTGCGCCGGCGCAAGAAGCCGCCGACCGTGATCGACGAATCCGCCCTCGAATACGAGACGGTATTCTGCTCGGCGGGAAAGCGCGGCCTGGAGATCGAACTCGCGCCGGCCGACCTGGTGCGGCTCACCTCGGCGCGCACCGCGACAATCGGCCGCGGCTGACAACTCCTGGTCGTAGGTCGATCCGTCCCGTTCAACCGGACGAACTTCAGGGGCGCCGATGAGCACCACCTCGACTCTGCTCAGAGTCTCGTTTCAGGTACTGCGCAGCAACAAGCGGTTGATCGCATTCCCCATAATGTCGATCACGACCGAGGCGATCGTGCTGGCTGCGTTCGCGGTTCCGTACCTGATGTCAGGGCGCGGGTCTTCGACCGGGGCGAACCGCTTGGGCATCGCAGGGTACGGGTTGGGCGTGCTGTGCTATCTCGCGCTTACGGCCGTCAGCACGTACGTCAACGCGGCGCTCTTGATTGCTGTCGGCCAGACCATGCGCGGCGAACAGCCGAGCGTCGGCAGGGCGCTGCGCTCCGCGGCGCGCCTGCTGCCATCCATCCTTGCCTGGTCGGTAGTAAGCAGCACGGTCGGCCTACTCATTCGCGCGCTCGACCGACGCGTGCCGATCGTGAGCGCCGTTCTCGGCGTCTCGTGGTCCGCCCTTACCTTCTTCGTACTTCCCGTCATGGTCTTCGAGGGTCTTGGTCCGGTGCGGGGTACGCGGCGCGCGATCCAAGTGTTGCGCAGCGCGTGGCGCGAGGAAGTCACCGGAACACTGCGCCTGGGTGGGATCCTGCTGCTGCTCGCCATCCCGATGGCCCCGGTGCTGTTCTTCGGCTACGGCTCGGAGAATGGGCCGGCGATGCTGCTCGCCGTGGCGGTGTGCGCGCTCTGGTTCGGGCTGTGCGGACTCGTGCTGTCCTGCTTGACCGGCGTGTACCGCGCAGCGGTCTACCTGTATGCGACCACGACGACCACGCCTCCACAGTTCGCGAGCGTCGACCTGGGACGCGCCTTCGCGTGACGCGTTCGAGGCTAGCCGAGCTGCAGATCCCGGCGGCGAAAGGCGGCGAACCCTAGCGCGATCAGGACGCCGCTGAGCAGCGCCAGCCAGCCGAGCGGCGCCCACGCGAATGCGCCGCCGGGCACCTTCGGCACGTGCGTGAACGGCGAGACGTCCATCACTGCCTGGCTCAGCTTCAGCACCGGTCCCAGCTGGCCGAGCAGCAGGAAGACCGTAAGCGCGCCCCAGGTGGCGGCCGCGTATCGGGGCAGGAGGCCGAAGAGCGCCGCGGCGATGGCGGCGACAACGGCCACCGCCGGCCATTGCGCGAGCGCGCCGCCGACGAGTCTGGGCAGCTGGCCGGACAAATCGTGCGTCCGTAGACCGTGTGCGATCCCCACACCGAGTCCGCCCGCGACCAAGACCACTGCTGTGCCCAGGAGCGCGGCGACGACGTGGGTGGCCGCCCAGCGGATGCGCCCGATCGGCGTGGCGAGAAGGGGTTCCGCGCGGCCGGCGCTTTCCTCGCCGCGCGCCCGCAGCGTGGCCTGCACCGCGTAGGCGGCCGCGATCAGGCCGAAGATTCCCAGGCAGGTGGCCAGGTAAGCATCGACGAGCCCTTGCTGCCCGCCCATCTCGTTGATGATCTGCTCCAATTTCGCGCTGGAGGTCAGCACGCCGCCGATGTCGTTGGCGATATACCCGACCACCAGGCCGCCGAGCAGGAACCCGGCCGACCAGCCGAGCAGTGCGCCGCGGTGCAGTCGCCAGGCCAGGCCGAACGGGCCGCGCAGAGCACGGCCGGCGTGCGCGGCTGCGGCGCGGGTGGCCAGCACTCCGGCACCGAGGTCACGGCCCGCCGCAATCCGAAACGCCGCGTACGCGAGTGCCAGGCCGCAGGCCAGCGGCAGCACGAGGACCCACCAGCGGTCCGCGCCGTAGGCGTCGACGCGCTCGACCCAGCCGAGCGGCGTGCACCACATCAACCAGCCATAACCGCTCGCATCGGCGGCGGCTCTGGCAAGGAAGGAGACGCCGAGCGCCGCGCACGCCACGCCGTTCGCGGCGCGTGAACTCTCGCACAGCTGCGCGGTGACGGCCGCCAACCCGGCGAAGAAGCACCCGCAGCAGGCGATGGCCAGGCCGAGCGCGAGGGCACCGCGCAACGAGCAGCCGAGGAAGGGCAGTGCGACGCCGGTGCCCAGCGCGACGCCGAAGTTCGCGACGAGGGCGACGCTGAGGGCGGCGGCGAGCGGCGCGCGATGACCGGTCGCGGTCGCGCCGAGCAACTCTTGCCGCCCGGTCTGCTCCTCGGCCCGGGTGTGCCGCACCACCAGCAGAATCGACATGACCCCGGCGAGCGTGGCCGCCAGGACCGCGATGCGCCAGGCGGTGATTCCGCCGAGTGAGGTAGAGCTGACCCGGCCGTAAATCGCGATCGTGGACGACGTCGCGTTGATGGTCGCGGCGAACTGCTCGCGCGAGGCCTCGGTGGCGTAGAGACCTTTGAAGCTGTATGCGGTCGAGGCTGAGGACGCGATCAGTGCGTAGACCCAGACCGGCAGCATGATCCGGTCGCGGCGGGCGGCGAGCCGAAGCAGGACGCGGGTCCCGGCGAACGGGCTTGCTTGCCCGGTTCGTGCGCGAGCGGCCGCGTTCGCCGGTGCGTAGCCGCTCATCGGGTCGCCGCCTGGTCGGCCTGTTCCTGCGCCTGCTGGGTCGAGTAGTACTTGATGAAGAGTTCTTCCAGAGTCGGCGGACGGCTTGTCAGGGCGCGTACGCCAGCCTCGGTCAGCGCGCGCAGTACCGCCTCCAGCGCCGGTTCATCGGCTTGGCAGCGCAGCGTCGAGCCTTCGAGCGCGAACTCGTGCACGCCGGGCGCCCCGGCGAGCCGCGCGGCGAGGTCGGCGGACTGCGGATGAGCCAGCTCGGCCACGATCGTGGTCCGGGAGAGGTGCCGCAGCTCGGCGAGGCTGCCGGTGTCCACGGTCCGCCCGGAGCGGATGATCGAGACTCGATCGCAGAGCTCTTCCACCTCTGACAGGATGTGGCTGGAGAGCAGGACGGTCGCCGCACGCCCGCGGGCCTCGGCGACGCATTGCCGGAACACCGCCTCCATCAGCGGATCGAGGCCGGAGGTCGGCTCGTCGAGGATGAGCAGTTCCGGCTCGCCGGCGAAGGCCGCGATCAGGGCGACCTTCAGCCGGTTGCCTTTGGAGTACGCGCGGCCCTTCTTGCGCGGGTCGAGCTCGAAGCGCTCGATCAGCTCGTCGCGGCGTTTCGCGGAGAACCCGCCGCGTAGCTCGCCGAGCAGGTCGATCGCCTCTCCCCCGGTCAGGTTCGGCCAGAGCGTGACGTCGCCGGGCACGTAGGCGAGCCGCCGGTGCAGGGACACCGCGTCACGCCAGGGGTCTGCGCCGAGCAGCCGTACCTCGCCGGCGTTCGCGCGCAACAGGCCGAGCAGGACGCGGATGGTGGTGGACTTGCCGGCGCCGTTCGGGCCGAGGAAGCCGTGCACCTCGCCCCGCTCCACCCGCAGGTCCAAGCCGTCGAGGGCGCGCGTGCGCCCGAAGTCCTTGCGCAGTCCGGCGATCTCGATCGCCCCGGTTTCCCGCGTCACCGCCGCCCCGCTTTCCTGGCCGTCGTCTCCACGCCGCAAGCTACCCTCATTTCACAAGTTTGTGAAATCTCTGAAGCGTATAAAATGCGACCGTGGCAGTGACGACGCGGGACGAGGAGGCGGTGCGCGGCTTTGTCGAGCGGCTGGCGCTGCTGTTCGCCGACTGGGGCTTTCCGCGGATGGCCGCGCGGGTGCTGTTCGCGCTGATGACCGCGGAGGCACCGGGGCTGACCGCCACCGAACTCGCCCAGCGGCTGGACGCGAGCGCGGCCGCGATCTCCGGCGCGGTGCGCTACCTGGGACAGCTCGGATTCGTCGTGCGTGAGCCGGTTCCGGGATCGCGTCGCGACCTCTACCGGCTGCGCGACCACACCTGGTACGCCAGCACGACCACCGCGGTGCAGTTCTACGATCTGGTCATCTCGGCGACCGACGAGGTGCTCGGCTCGGTCGGCGGCCTGGAGAGCACGGCGCGCGAGCGGGTCAGCGAGATGCGGGACTTCTTCGCCTTCGTGCGCAGCCGGCTGCCGGGCCTGCTCGACGAGTGGCAGGCGACGCGGCAGAGTCAGTCGGGACGCTGATCGGGCTGCGCGGGGTTCGGTCCGCCTGACGGCTCCTCCGGCGCGGGCGGCGCCTGGCCACCTGGCACTACTCCGTTGTTGCTGTGCCCGATGTCGCCGTGTCCGATCTCGCTGTGCCCGGCCGGAGCAGCGTTGAACGGCAGCGGGAACGCGTGCGGCGCCGCGCCGTTGAGCTGCGTTTCCCAGACCGGGTGAAGCTGCTGCTCAGGCTCCGGATCCGAGGGACCGAACAGCAGGATCAGGAAGAAGAACAGGCCGGCCGCGACAGCCGGCCACAGCCAGATCACGCCGATCGCCCGGATCGACATCGGCAGATCGAAGGTCGCGCCATTCGCCACGCCGTGCGCGGCCTGAAGTATCGAGCCCCCGCCCGGTCCGATCACCGCGCCGAACCACGCGGCCAAATACCCGCCCCCGATGCCGCCCGCGGCCAGCGCGATGGCCGCGCCGACGCTGCCGCCATGCCGGTAGCGCAGGAAGGCGAGGAGCGCGAGCAAGATCGCCGCGATACAAGCGAACAGGGCGAACCACCCGTCCCGGGCGACGAAGGTCTCGCCTTCCGGAGCCGCGTAGTAGATGCCGCCCTGGTTCACCACGCCCTGCACCGCCGGGGTCAAGCCGCGCCACAGCGCCCCGACGCCGAAGGACAGCGCCACGCTCGCCCCGGCGATCACGGCGAAGGCGGCCGCGTCGACGCGCGCCTCGGGCCGCCGCAGGAACGGCAGCTGTGAATCCTCGTCGGAGTGTGGCGACGGCAGGGGGGTCGGCCACGGCGTCTCAATGCTCATCGGAGCCAGCTTTTCACGGCGACCTGAGCTTGTCGCGCGCGGGTCCGGTGGCGTAAGCGGACCGTATTGACCGACCGTGCGGACGCACGTGTCAGTGCCGGGTGCTTCCATTGGCGCATGGAACGACTCATCCTGCCTTTCGCCTCGGCGCGGCTTTGGGCATCTTGGCTGGCCGAGCACCATGCCGACACGCCTGACGGGGTGTGGCTGAAGATCGCGAAGAAGGACAGCGGCATCCCCACGGTCAGCTATGCCGAGGCGCTGGAGGAGGCGCTGTGCTTCGGCTGGATCGACGGGCAGAAGCGCTCTTTCGACGCGTCCTGGTTCCTGCAGGGGTTCACGCCGCGCCGGGAGCGCAGCCGGTGGTCGAAGGTGAACACCGAGAAGGTGCTCAGCCTGATCGAGGCGGGCCGGATGCAGCCGGCCGGCCTGCGGGAGATCGAGGCGGCGAAGGCGGACGGCCGGTGGGAGCGCGCGTACGAAGCGCAGTCCGCGGCCCAGGTGCCGCCGGACCTTCAGGCCGCGTTCGACGCGAACCCGAAGGCGGCCGAGTTCTTCGCGACGCTGACCGGCGCGAACCGGTACGCCGTGCTGTACCGCATCCACGACGCCAAGCGGCCGCAGACCCGCGCCGCGCGCATCGAGAAGTTCGTGGAGATGCTGGCGCGCGGCGAGACGCTGCACTGAGCGCAGCGCTCCGGGCGCATCCTTGTCCCGCCGAGCGGACACAGAACACTTACATACGCTACCCCAGGCAGGAGGGTCCGAGCAGGGCCTTGAGGTCGCCCATCAGCGCCGGGGACGGGGTCACCCGCAGATTGTCGCCGACCTTCAGCACCGTGGTCGAGGTCCGCCCGCGCATCCGCACCCTGACCTCGGTCATGCCCGGATGGCTCGCCAGGACCTCGCGCAGCCGGGGCGCCGAGGCCGGGGTGATCTTCGAGTCGTGCACGTGCAGCACCAGCGGCTGGTTGGCCTCCGCCTGCGCCAGATCCGGCACGGTCAGCTCGAGCGCCATCAGCCGCGGCACGTCCTCACGCCGCTCGACCTTGCCCTTGACCAGCACTACCGCGTCCTCAGCCAGCGCGGTCGCGTAGAGCTGGTAGCTGTTCGGGAAGAACATCACGTCGATCGAGCCCTCCAGGTCCTCGATCGTCGCGATGGCCCACTGGTTGCCCTGCTTGGTCATCTTGCGTTGCAGGCCGCTGATGATCCCGCCGATG
>DASUAR010000145.1:0-28172 GCA_035763685.1 Actinocrinis sp.
GACGCTCCGGCCGCACGCCCAGGCTCGTCGCGCAGTGAACCATCTGCGCCTGGCGGCGCGTGGCGATTCGCCATCACGATCCCCGACAAAGCGGCGGCCGGATCGTTGCCTTGATACATTCCCCAACACCGCCTAGCCGAGCGCTCGGATGCGAAGATCGGAGGCATGACTGAGCGTGACTGGGACGAGATCGCGCAGGGTGTGTTCCGCAAGCGGTTCGAGCCCTGCGATGTGACGGTGACCGCGGTGGTCGGGTCCGAGGGCGTCGCGGTCGTGGACACGCGGTGTTCGCTGTCCGAGGCGCGCGAGATCAAGGCGCAGCTGCGAGGGTTGACCGGCGCGCCGGTGCGGTGGGTGGTCAACACGCACGCGCACTTCGACCACTGCTGGGGAAACGCCGAGTTCGTCGCGCCCCGGTTGACCCCGTCGGCGCGGATCTGGGGACACGCCTCGGTCCCGGCGCGGCTCGATCCGAACGATCCCGCGCTGCGTTCCCTGGTCGCGCAACTCGCGGCGCAGGGCCCCGAGTGGGCGCAGCGGATGGCAGAGCTCGAATTCCGCGCACCGACCGAGCTGGTCCAGCAGCGCGCTTCGATCGATCTGGGCGATCGCGCGCTGGAGCTGCGATTCCTCGGGCGCGGGCATACCGATGGCGACCTGTGGATCTTGATCGAAACCGGCGCCGCCGGGATTGTGCTCGCCGGGGATCTGGTCGAGGAATCGGGACCGCCGGCCTTCGGGCCGGACAGCTTCCCGCTGGAGTGGCCGGACACGCTGGATCGGGCGCTGCCGCTGATCGGCCCGGACGCGCTGGTGGTTCCGGGCCACGGCGCCGCCGTGGACGCCGCCTTCGTCCGAGCGCAGCGCGACGCCATCGCTTCGGTCGCGGCGGAAATCCGGCGGCTGCACGCGGCCGGGGTCCCGGTCGAGTCGGCGGCGAGCACCGGCACCTGGGCGATCGAGGCAACAGCGCTCGGGGCCGCCGTCGAGCGCGGGTACGCCTCGCTGACATAGGCTTCCCGCGTGGAGGCCTCGAACGAGAATGTCATAGCGCAGATTTGGCGCTACCCGGTCAAGTCGCTGCGCGGCGAACTGCTGTCCGCGGCCGCGGTAGACGCTCGGGGCCTGCGCGGCGACCGGCTGTGGGCGGTGCGCGACTCGGCTGACGGAAAGCTGGGCTCCGGAAAGAACAGCCAGAGGTTCCGGCGGTTTCCCGGTCCGACGCTGCTGACCCTTTCCTCGCGTTACCTGGTCGAGCCCGCGGCCGAACCGGAGGCCGTCGAGCCGCCGCTGGTGGTGGACGCGGACGGACGCGAGCACCCGGTGTCCGACGGCTCCGCGGACCGCTTCTTCCAGCAGCAGACCGGGATCCCGACGCTGTCTGTCGCGCGGGAGGCCGAGGTCAACCACTTCGACGAGGAGCCGGTCAGCCTGATCGGCACGGCGACGCTGGAATGGGTCGAGAAAGCGTTGCCGGGCATCGCGACGGACGCGCGGCGGTTCCGGCCAAACCTGGTCGTGCAAACTTCCGAGCCGTTCGAGGAGGAGGCCTGGGTCGCGCGCACGGTCCAGATCGGTTCCGGTGACGACGCGATTGAGCTCACGTTCACGCACGTGCTGACGCGCTGCGTGATGACGACCATGGCGCAGGCCGACCTGCCGCCCGCGCTCGGCATGCTCAAGATGCTCGGGCAGCGCGAGGACCAACCGCTGCGGCTCGCCGTGGTCGGGGCGGCGACTCGGACAGGCATCGTGCGCATCGGCGATCCGGTCGTCGTCCGCTGACAGCGAACGCTTTCGCAGCCGCGGGCGGGAGCAAAGGACAGCAGTCCCGGCGTTAGGCGGTGCGAGACTGTTTCGTCCGGAGGTGCCGCAGATGGCCCGCAATCCGTTCGACCGCGAGGGCGGCGACCAAGACGACCGCGACCAAGACGACGGCGTCGAGGCTCTGGACGCCTACTCGAGAACCGTCGTGACCGTCGCCGAAGCCCTGCGACCCTCGGTGCTCAGCGTCGTGGTGAGATCCGGGCGCGGCGAGGGCTCGGGCTCCGCGGTGGCGTTCACCCGCGACGGCTTCCTGGTGACGAGCGCGCACGTGGTCGAGGGCGTCAATGGCGGCGCGGTGTTCACCTTCGACGGGCAGGAGCAGGTCTTCGAGGTGGTCGGCCGGGACCGGCTCTGCGATCTGGCGGTGCTGAGCACGGGGCTTCATCCGGCCGCCGCGGCCGAACTCGGCGACGCGGACCGGCTGCGGGTCGGGCAGTTGGTGATCGCGGTCGGCAATCCGCTCGGGCTGGCCGGTTCGGTGACGGCCGGCATCGTGAGCGCGCTCGGCCGGTCGATTCCGGCGACCACGCCGGCCGGCCTGCGCGTGATCGACGACGTGATCCAGACGGACGCGGCCCTGAATCCGGGCAACTCCGGCGGTGCGCTCGCCGACGCCTCCGGGCGGGTCGTCGCGATCAACACGGCGGTGGCCGGCATCGGGCTCGGCCTGGCCGTGCCGATGAATTCCACGACCCGGCACATACTCAGTGAGCTGATGACGAACGGCAGAGTGCGCCGCGCCTGGCTGGGCCTGGGCAGCGCGACCCTCTCGCTGCCGCCGGCGCAGGCCGAGCGGCTGGGGCAGGAGACCGGGTTGCGCGTGGTCGAGGTGGTGCCCGGTTCGCCGGCCGCCCGCGCCGGTATTCGCATCGGTGACGTGGTGATCTCGGCGAACGACACGCAAGTGCACACCGCGCAGGACCTGCAGAAGCTGATGCTGGGTCTGCGCGCCGGCAGCCGGCTCGGCGTCACGCTGATCCGCAACGGCGCTCTGGTCGACGTCGTCGCCTCGCTCAGCGAGCTGACCGGGGTCTGAGCGACCCCGGCGGAGTCATTCGGCTTCCGCGGCGTACCGCCAGAATTCGCGCATGATCTCGGGCGCAGTCGGGCTGGTCATCGACATCTGCGTGAACAGGATCGAGACCGATCCGGTGGCAGGCACGACATGCGCCGTGGTCCCACAGCCGCCGATCCAGCCATAGCGACCGGGCACATTCCACGGGTCCCGGTTCGTCACGTCCACCGAGCCGCCGAGGCCCCAGCCCTGCCCCTCCAGGAACAGCTCGCTCGCGGCGCGCTGCTGGTCGGTCAGGTAGTTCGCGGTCATCAGCCGGACCGACTCCTCCGACAGCACCCTGCGACCATTCTGGGTACCGCCATTCAGCAGCATGCGCGCGAAGGCATGCCAGTCGTCCACGGTCGAGACCATGCCGCCCGCTCCGGACGGGAACACCGGGACCGTGCTCCATTTTCCGTCAGGCCGGTCAGCCAAATGCAGCCGCCCAGTCTCCGGGTCGGTGCGGTAGAGCGTCGCGAAGCGGTCGCGCTTGGCGGCGGGGACCGCGAAACCCGTGTCCGCCATGCCGAGCGGCTCGAACAGCCGCCCGGTCAGGAACTCGGGCAACGGCGTGCCGGATACCCGGGCGATCAGCACGGACTGCAGTTCCGAGCCGATGTTGTACTGCCAGCCCTCACCCGGCTGGTGCAGCAACGGGATCCGGGCGAGGGCGGCGAGGTACTGATCCGGCGGGGCGTAATCCT
The DNA here is from genome assembly GCA_035763685.1 of Actinocrinis sp. Taxonomy (GTDB): domain Bacteria; phylum Actinomycetota; class Actinomycetes; order Streptomycetales; family Catenulisporaceae; genus Actinocrinis. The sequence continues at coordinate 3,589 of DASUAR010000145.1, forward strand.
GTGGGATCATGCCGTCGCGCACCATCTCCCGGTAGATCACCTGGTTCACCGGGGTCATGAAGTCCGAGGTGAAGCCCCAACCCGAGCGGAAGGTGAGCAGGTCGAAGACGGTGATCGGACGGTTCGCCGGAACCGTGTCGTCCAGTGGGCTGTCCGGTGTGCGCACGACCCTGGGGTCGGCGAGTTCGGGCAGCCAGCGGTCGATCGAGTCGTCGAGCGCGATCAGGCCGTCGTCGACCAGCACCATGACGCCGGCCGCGGTGATCGGCTTGGAGACCGAGGCGAGGCGGAAGATCGTCTCCCGCGTCATAGGAGCGCTGCGCTCGACATCCAGGAAGCCGTCGGCCGCCACCTCGACCGTGCCGCCTCGGGCCACCAGCGCGACGGCACCCGGCAGCGGTCCGCGCTCGACGCGCGTCTCCAGCAGTTCCGACAGCTTCGCCATCTCCGCCCGCCCGACTTCCCCGTGCGCGCTTGAATCCCGTCGACTCGCAGCTTAGCCGCGCACGCCGACAGCGGCGCGCAGTTCGCCATCAGCGACCAGCACAGCAGGCCCGGTCATCTCCACGCGCCCGTCTTCGCATTCGACGATGATCAGCCGGCCGCCGGGCACGTCAACCGTGTACGGCGTGCCGGGCACCGCCGCGTCGCGACGCGCTGCCGCGATCATCGCGGCGCACGCACCGGTGCCGCAGGAGCGGGTCTCGCCGACGCCGCGCTCGTATACGCGCATTGCGATGTGCTGAGGGCCGAGCGACGCCACGAATTCGACGTTGACTCCGTTCGGGTAGACCGCGGCAGGCTGCCAGGTCGGGGCTTCAACCAACGCGCCCGCCTGCGCCACATCGTCCACGAAGACGACCGCGTGCGGGTTGCCCATGTCGACATGCACGGACGCGGCCCGCCGTCCGTCCCAGGTGATCCGCGCCGCTTCCTGCGGCCAGGTCGGAGCGCCCATGTCCACGGTGATATCGCCGCCGTCGGCCGGCACGTGCACCGTCTTGATCCCGCCGCGCGTAGCCACGCCGAAGCGCCCCGACTCGGCAAGGCCCTGATCCACCAGGTACCGCGCGAACACTCGCACGCCGTTGCCGCACATCTCGGCGATCGATCCGTCGCCGTTGCGGTAGTCCATGAACCATGGCGCCGCCGCGGCGTCGTCCTCGTAACCTGGCATCTTCGCGGTCGCCACCACCCGCAGCACGCCGTCCGCGCCGAGCCCGGCACGGCGATCGCAGAGCGCTGCCACCCACGCGGGCTCCAGCGTGAGCGCGCCGTCCGGGTCGGGCAGGATCACGAAGTCGTTCTCCGTGCCGTGCCCCTTGGTGTAGCGGATCATGTCCTCATCCTAGGGCGCTCTAGAACTGTCGCCTGGGCCGCGGCGCCGTCGCGTCGAGCGCCACCATCACGTCACGCAGAACTCGTTGCCTTCCGGATCCTGCATCACGATCCAGCGGCCCTGCACGCCCTCGTCCATCTCGCGCACCTTGGTCGCGCCCAGCTTCTCCAGCTCCACGACTCGCGCCTTCGCCTTCTCCCAGCGCTCGTCGGGCGGTGTGGAGCGATCGCCGCCGGCGCGGATGTCGAGGTGCAACCGGTTCTTGCCGCTCTTGGCCTCGGGAACCTTGGCGAACAGCAGGCGCGGGCGCGGGCCGCGTCCCTCGCCGGGCTTGAAATCCGGGGGCACCGCCGCGGCCATCGTGTTCCAGTCCGACTCGGGGATCTGCCACGCAGTCAGCGCCGCCGCCCAGGAGTCGAAGCCCGGCGGCGGCGGTTCCTCCATGTAGCCGAGCGCCTGGATCCAGAATTCGGCGAGACGCCCGGGATCCGCGCAGTCGATCACAATCTGGAAGTCGTAGACCATGAAACGACGCTACCCGGCCGCGCTGACAGCCGCCGCCGGGTAGCGATGATCGCAGATCAAACGCCGAAGCGCTCAGACGCTCGAGCGCTCAGACGTTGAAGCCGAGCGCCCGCAGTTGCTCGCGGCCGTCGTCGGTGATCTTGTCCGGGCCCCACGGCGGCATCCACACCCAGTTGACCCGGAAGTCGTCGACCAGTCCGTCCAGCGCGCTGCGGATCTGGTCCTCGATCACGTCCTGCAGCGGGCAGGCGGCCGAGGTCAGCGTCATGTCGATGATCGCGACGTTCGAGTCGTCCACGGTCAGCCCGTAGATCAGGCCGAGGTCCACGACGTTGATCCCGAGCTCCGGGTCCACGACGTCCTTGAGGTTCTCGGTCACGTCGTCAAGGGTGGCCAGGTCAGCCATGGTTTCCATCTCCTCCTGCGGCGAGGGCCTGCGCGGCCGCGTCCTTGAGCGCCATCCAGGACAGCAGCGCGCACTTGACGCGAGCCGGGAACTTCGAGACCCCGGCGAACGCGACCGCGTCCTCCAGCACGTCCTCGTCCCCTGCCGCCCCGCCCTTGGACTGCATCAGTTCCAGGAACGCCTCGTGGATGGCCAGCGCCTCGCCGACCTTCTTGCCGATCACCAGGTCGCTGAGCACCGAGGCGGACGCCTGGGAGATCGAGCAGCCCTGCGACGCGTACGACACGTCCTCGATGACCGCGTTCTCGCCGAGTCCGGTGTCGGACAGGTGTACCCGCAGGGTCACCTCGTCGCCGCATGTCGGGTTGACGTGGTGAACCTCGGCCTCGTACTGGTCTCGCAGCCCCTTGTGATGTGGGTTGCGGTAGTGGTCCAGGATGATCTCCTGGTACATCGACTCAAGCTGCATCTGTCATCACGCTCCGAAGAAACGCTTGACGTGCTCCAGACCTTCCACGAGCGCGTCAACGTCCGCCTTCGTGTTGTACACGGAGAACGAAGCGCGTGTGGTCGCCGAGACGCCGTACCGCACACACACCGGCCGGGCGCAGTGCTGTCCAACGCGCACCGCGATGCCCTGCTCGTCGAGGACCTGGCCGACGTCGTGCGGGTGGATCGCGCCGAGGGCGGGTGATTCGAGCGTGAAGGAGATCGCGGCGCCGCGGTCCTCGGCCGTGTCCGGTCCGATGATCGTCAGACCTTCGACCTGCTTGAGCCGGTCGATCGCGTACTCGACGAGTTCGTGCTCGTACGCCGCGACCTGGTCCATGCCCAACGCGGTCAGGTAATCCACCGCCGCGCCCAGCCCGACCGCCTCGGCGATCGGCGGCGTGCCGGCCTCGTACTTGTGCGGGATCGGGGCGTAGGTGGTCGTCTCCATCGAGACGGTCTCGACCATCTCGCCGCCGCCGAGGAACGGGGGCAGCTCCTCCAGCAGCTCCGCGCGGCCCCAGAGCACACCGATGCCGGTCGGGCCGAGCATCTTGTGGCCGGTGAACGCGACGAAATCGGCGCCCAGTTCGCGCACGTCCAGCGGCAGGTGCGGAGCGGACTGCGAGGCGTCGACCACGACCAGCGCGCCGACCTCGTGGGCGCGGCGCACGATCGCGTCGATCGGGTTGAGCGTGCCGAGGATGTTGGAGACATGCACCACGGCGACGACCTTGGTGCGCTCGTTGACCACCTCGTCGAGGTTCGACAGGTCGAGCCGGCCGCCGTCGGTCAGGCCCAGCCAGGCCAGCTCGGCGCCGGTGCGCGCGGCGGTCATCTGCCAGGGCACGATGTTGGAGTGGTGCTCCATCTGCGTGATCACCACGCGGTCGCCGCGACTGATCCCGTAGGTCTCGCCCGCCCAGCCGAGCACGTTCGCCACGAGGTTCAGCGCTTCAGAGGAGTTCTTGGTGAAGATCACCTCGCGCCGGTCGGCGTTGATGAACCGGGCGACCTTGTCCCGAGCGCCCTCGTAGAGCGCGGTGGCCTCTTCGGCGAGCGTGTGCACGCCGCGGTGCACGTTCGCGTGATGGTGCTCGTAGTAGTCGGACATCGCGTCGATGACCTGGCGCGGCTTCTGCGAGGAGGCAGCCGAGTCGAGGTACACCAGGGGCACGCCGTTGGAGGTCGCTGTTTGCTGGACGCGCCGCTCCAGGATCGGGAAGTCCTTGCGGACTAGCTCGACGTCGAAGGTCATGCCGCCTCCTTGACGTCGGCGTACTTCTCGTAGCCCTCGGCCTCAAGCTGGTCGGCCAGTTCCGCGCCACCGGACTGGACGATCCGGCCGCCCGCGAACACGTGCACGAAGTCCGGCTTGATGTACCGCAGGATCCGCGTGTAGTGGGTGATCAGCAGGGTGCCGACCTCGCCGGTCTCACGCACCCGGTTGACGCCTTCCGACACAACACGCAGCGCGTCGACGTCGAGCCCTGAGTCGGTCTCGTCGAGCAGCGCGATCTTCGGGTGCAGCAGCTCCAGCTGAAGAATCTCGTGCCGCTTCTTCTCGCCGCCGGAGAAGCCCTCGTTGACCGAACGCTCGGAGAACGCCGAGTCCACCTGGAGCCGCTCCATGGCGGAGTTGACTTCCTTGACCCAGGTGCGCAGCTTCGGCGCCTCGCCGCGGATCGCGGTGGCCGCGGTGCGCAGGAAGTTGGAGACGGACACGCCAGGCACCTCGACCGGGTACTGCATCGCGAGGAAGATCCCGGCGCGGGCCCGCTCGTCCACGGTCATGGACAGCACGTCCTCTCCGTCGAGCAGCACCTGGCCGGAGGTGACCTGGTACTTGGGGTGCCCGGCGATCGAGTAGGCGAGGGTGGACTTGCCCGAGCCGTTCGGGCCCATGATCGCGTGGGTCTCGCCCTGCTTCACCGTCAGGTCGACACCCCGCAGGATTTCCTTCGGGCCGCCTTCGGCGTCGACGGAGACGTGCAGGTCGCGGATTTCCAGAGTGGCCATCGGTTATCAAAGCTCCACATTGACGGCGACGTACACGTCATCGCCTTCGATCTTGACGGGATAGACGGGGACCGGCTCCACGGCCGGCAGGCAGGTCGGCTTGCCGCTGGCCAGCGCGAAGGTCGAGCCGTGCAGCCAGCACTCGATCTCGCCGTCCACGACCTCGCCCTCGGACAGCGCGACGTTCGCGTGCGAGCAGACGTCGTGTATGGCGTACACCTGGCCGGCGGCGGTGCGCACGACGGCGACCGGGGTGCCGTCGACGATCACGGCCTCGGGCTTGTCCTCGTCGAAGTCGGACAGCGCGCCGACCGGGTGCCACACGGGCTCGCGGTGGCTCATGCGGTCGCCTCCGGGTCGTCCGAAGCCGTGACGGAGTCACGGGTCCGGGCGAGTTCCGCCTCGACCTTCTCCATCAGCCGCTCCTCGACATCAGGGATGCCGATCTGCGCGATCACGTCGGCGAAGAAGCCGCGCACCACCAGTCGGCGCGCCTCGTCCTCGGGGATGCCGCGGGCCTGGAGGTAGAACAGCTGCTCGTCGTCGAAGCGGCCGGTGGCCGAGGCGTGTCCGGCGCCGACGATCTCGCCGGTCTCGATCTCCAGGTTCGGCACCGAGTCGGCGCGCGCGCCGTCGGTGAGCACCAGGTTGCGGTTCAGCTCATAGGTGTCGGTGCCCTCGGCGGCCGCCCGGATCAGCACGTCGCCGATCCACACGGTGTGCGCGTCAGTGCCCTGCAACGCGCCCTTGTAGGTCACGCGCGAGCGGCAGTTGGGCACCGAGTGGTCCACGAAGAGGCGGTGTTCCAGATGCTGGCCGTCGTCGGCGAAGTACAAGCCGAGCAACTCAGCGTCTCCACCCTGGGCGGCGTACCGCACCCGCGGGACGATCCGGACCAGATCGCCGCCGAAGGTCACGTTCACGGACTTGAAGGTCGCGTCCCGGCCGAGCAGCGCGTTCTGCTGCGCCAGGTGTACGGCGTCGCGGTCCCAGTCCTGGACCGAGACGAAGGTGACCTTCGCGCCGTCGCCGACGAGCAGGTCCACGTTGGCCGACCGCGTGCCGGTGCCGGTGTGGTCGAGCACGATGACGGCCTCGGCGAACGGCTTGATGTCGAAGACCAGGTGGGAGAAGGCGGCACCGCCCTCGGCGTGGATGTTGGCCCGCAGCGGCTCGGCGAGCTTGGTCTCCTTGGCGACCGTGACGATGGTGACCTTGTCAGCCTTCCGATGCGCGTACGCGGCCGCGATGTCCATCGGCGCGCCGGCCTTGGCCGCTCGCGGGTCGTCCTGGCCGACCTGCTCGCTGCTGGAGCCCTCCGGCAGTTCCCAGGTGACCTTGGCGCTGCCGTCGGCGGTCGTGCCGTCCTCGTGCAGGCCGCGCAGCCGCGCCAGCGGCGTGAATCGCCAGTCCTCCTCGCGACCGGTGATCGCCGGGAAGGCGGCCGGGTCGAAGGAGGTGAACCGCTCGCCACGCGAGGTCAGCACCTCGGAGTGGGTCTTGCCGGTGCCGGGGCCGGCCAGCGGCACACCCGCGCCTGGAGCGGCCACCGTGACCGCCGCCGCGGTGGTCGCGCCGTGAGTGACCGCGCCACCGCTATTCGTCTCAGCCATCCGTCGTCTTTCGTCCTCGCCTCGAAAACCTACCGCCGCCCGAGCCTGCTCAGCCGACCGCGCCTTCCATCTGCATCTCGATCAGCCGGTTGAGTTCGAGCGCGTACTCCATGGGCAGCTCGCGGGCGATCGGCTCGACGAAGCCGCGCACGATCATCGCCATGGCCTCGTCCTCGGTAAGGCCCCGGCTCATCAGGTAGAACAGCTGGTCCGCGGAGACCTTGGAGACCGTGGCCTCGTGGCCCATCTGCACGTCGTCCTCGCGCACGTCCACGTACGGGTACGTGTCGGACCGGCTGATGGTGTCCACGAGCAGCGCGTCGCACTTCACGTTGGACTTCGAGTGGTGCGCGCCGTCCTGGATCTGGACCAGGCCGCGGTACGAGGTACGGCCGCCGCCACGGGCCACCGACTTGGAGATGATCGTCGAGGAGGTGTACGGCGCGGCGTGCACCATCTTCGAACCCGCGTCCTGGTGCTGGCCCTCGCCGGCGAACGCGATCGACAGCGTCTCGCCCTTGGCGTGCTCGCCGAGCAGCCACACCGCCGGGTACTTCATGGTGACCTTGGAGCCGAGGTTGCCGTCGATCCACTCCATGGTCGCGCCCTCGTGCGCCGCCGCGCGCTTGGTGACCAGGTTGTAGACGTTGTTCGACCAGTTCTGGATCGTGGTGTAGCGCACTCGCGCGTTCTTCTTCACGATGATCTCGACGACCGCGGAGTGCAGCGAGTCCGAGGAGTAGATCGGCGCGGTACAGCCCTCGACGTAGTGCACGTACGAGTCTTCGTCCGCGATGATCAGGGTGCGCTCGAACTGGCCCATGTTCTCGGTGTTGATCCGGAAGTAGGCCTGCAGCGGGATGTCGACGTGCACGCCCTTCGGCACGTAGATGAAGGAGCCGCCGGACCACACCGCGGTGTTCAGCGAGGCGAACTTGTTGTCGCCGACCGGGATCACCGTGCCGAAGTACTCGCGGAACAGCTCCGGCTGCTCCCTGAGCGCGGTGTCGGTGTCCAGGAACAGCACGCCCTGCCGCTCCAGGTCCTCGCGGATCTGGTGGTAGACCACCTCGGACTCGTACTGCGCCGCGACGCCCGCGATCAGGCGGTTCTTCTCCGCCTCCGGGATGCCGAGCCTGTCGTAGGTGTTCTTGATGTCGGCGGGCAGGTCGTCCCAGGACGCGGCCTGCCGCTCGGTGGAGCGCACGAAGTACTTGATGTTGTCGAAGTCGATGCCGGACAGGTCCGCGCCCCAGTTCGGCATGGGCTTGCGCTCGAACAGGCGCAGGCCCTTGAGCCGCAGGTTGAGCATCCACTCCGGCTCGTTCTTGAGCGCGGAGATCTCGCGCACGACGCTCTCGTTGAGGCCGCGCTTCGCGGTGGCGCCGGCCACGTCCGGGTCGGCCCAGCCGAACTCATACCGGCCCAGGCCCTCGAGCTCGGGATGCGTAGTCGTCATGCTGAGACTCCTTCGGACTGTTCGGAGGGTGTCGCTTGCGTAGGTGAAGCCTGATTCGCCGCCGGCTGATGACCGGCCACCATCGGGATGAACGTGGTGCACACGCCATCGCCGTGCGCGATGGTCGCGAGCCGCTGTACGTGCGTACCCAGCAACTCGGCGAAGACCTGGGTCTCGGCCTCGCACAGCTGCGGGAATTCCTCGGCCACGTGCTGGACCGGGCAGTGGTGCTGGCAGACCTGCGCGCCTTCGGTCGGCCGCTTGCCGGGAACGGGCACCGAGGCGGTGGTCCGCGTAGAGGCCGCATAGCCATCCGCGGTCAGCGCCTCCGCCAGCAACTGCGGCCGCTCGGCCGGTTCGGCCCCGGACAGCAGTTCCCGATAACGCTCGGCCAGCCCGGCGAACCGACGTCGCGCGAACGCGTCGACCGCTCGCTCGCCGCCGCTCTCGGCGATGAACCGCAGCGCGTCGATCGCCATGTCGTCGTAGGTATGGTGGAAAACCGAACGTCCGTCACCGGTCAGCGCGAAGACCTTCGCGGGACGCCCTCGCCCGCGCTGGCCGTAAACCCTCTGCTCACGCGCCTCGACCAGACCCTCAGCCAGCAGCGCGTCCAAGTGACGCCGCACGCCGGCCGGAGTCAAGCCCAGCCGGAGCGCCAGGTCGGCCGCGGTGCTCGGACCGTTGGCCAAGATCAGCCGGGCGACCCGGTTGCGGGTACCGACCCGGTCCTCAAGACCAGAGTCGGGAGCGAGCGCGGGCAGCTCGGAACAGGCGGACGACTCCGCCTGCGGCTGCACTCCACTTACTCCCACGATTTCCACAACACCATTGTGGCCTTATTACTTCCGCCGCCACAACTAAGGTTCACCTAACCTCTAGCGGTCTTCTACCGGCCGTCGTAACAACCGGGACCCGCATGAATCGACGCCTGGAAACGGGCCGTAGACTCGCACCATGCACGCAGCGCAACCATCAAGCGCTCACCCTTATGCCGTCGAGATCACCGGGCTGGTCAAGCGATACGGCGAAAAGACCGCCGTCCAGGGCTTGGATCTGCGCGTCGAGCACGGCTCCCTGACCGCGGTCCTCGGGCCGAACGGCGCGGGGAAGACCACCACGATCGAATGCTGCGAGGGGTACCGCAGGCCGGACGGCGGCACGGTGCGCGTGCTGGGCCTCGATCCGATCGCCGACGCCGCCACCCTGCGCCCGCGCATCGGCGTCATGCTCCAGTCCGGCGGCATCTACCAGGCGATTCGCGCGATGGAGATGCTCCGCCATGTCGCCTCCCTCTATGCCGACCCGCTGGACGTGGACGCGTTGGCCGAACGCCTCGGCCTCGATTCCTGCGGCAAGACCCCGTTCCGGCGGCTCTCCGGCGGCCAGCAGCAGCGGCTCTCCCTCGCGCTGGCCGTGGTGGGACGCCCTGAGCTGGTGTTCCTCGATGAGCCGACCGCGGGACTCGACGTGCAGGCCCGGCACGCCACGTGGGAGCTGATCGAGCAGCTGCGCCAGGACGGCGTGACTGTGGTGTTGACCACACACCTGCTCGACGAGGCCGAGCGGCTGGCGGACAAGGTCGCGATCATCGACGCGGGCCGGGTCATCGCCTACGACACTCCCCAGCAACTGGCCAACGCAGCGACCACCCAGGACTCAATCCGTTTCGAGGCGCCGTCAGGCCTGGACCTGACAGACCTGCTGATCGCCGTCGCGCCTGGCTGCAAGGCGTTCGAGCCGGCGCCGGGTAGCTACCGCGTCGAAGGCGAGGTGACGCCGGACACGCTCGCCGCGACCACCGCATGGTGCGCGAGGCTCGGCATCATGCCGCGCAACCTGGCGATCGAGCAGCGCAGCCTGGAAGACGTGTTCCTCGACTTGACCGGAAGGGGGCTGCGGTGACCGCGCCCACCCGCGCAACCGTGGCCGGACTGCGATACCCCGGCGCCTTCCACCCCGACCCGCGCCCGGCCGCCCCGGCGCGCATGATCCTCGCGCAGGCACGGCTGGAAACCAGGATGCTGCTGCGCAACGCCGAACAGGTGCTGCTCGCCATCGTCATTCCGGCGCTGATGCTGATCGCGTTCTCCGCGGAACCGCTCGGAATCGTGACCGGCACCAGCCGGATCGACTACTTCGCGCCCGGCATCCTCGGCGCCGCCGTCCTGTCTACCGCGTTTGCCAGCCAGGCGATCGCGACCGGATTCGAGCGGCGCTACGGCGTGCTGAAGCGACTCGGCGCGACTCCGCTGCCGCGCTGGGGACTGCTGGTCGGCAAGTCGCTGTCGATCCTCGCCGTCGAATGCGTCCAAGTCGTCCTGCTGGTCGCCATCGCGCTGATCATGGGCTGGCATCCGCACGGCGATCCCTTCGCGGTGCTCCTGCTGATCGCGCTCGGCACCGCGACATTCAGCGGCCTGGCCCTGCTGCTGGCCGGTTCGCTGCGCGCCGAGGCCACCCTCGCCGTCGCCAACTTCATCTTCCTCGTCCTGCTCGCGATCGGCGGTGTCGTGGTGCCGCTGGACAAGTTCGGGCACGGCGCACAGTCCGCGCTTCAGTTCCTGCCGATCGGCGCGTTGACCAACGGCCTGCGCGACGTGTTGCAGCACGGTTCGGCGCTGCCTTGGGGTCCCGTGGGGATCCTGGCGGCGTGGACCGTGGTCGCGATCGCCGCCGCCGCCAAGACCTTCAAGTGGGAGTAGCCGCCGATGACCAACACGACGGACATCGCCGACGCGAACTCGAGTGTCCCGCTCAGCGAGACAGCGCGGCCAACGGCCAGGCCCCTCCCCGCTCGCCTCGACCTGCTGCTGCACCGACCCACGCCCCGCATCGTCCAACTCGCTTGCCTGAGTACCCTGATCGCGAACACGCTGATCGTGGTGACCGGCGGGGCCGTGCGCCTGACCAACTCCGGCCTGGGTTGCCCGACCTGGCCGGAATGCACCGCGGGCTCCTTGGTCCCCGTCCCGTCGCTCGGCTACCACGGCGTCATCGAGTTCTCGAACCGGCTGCTGACCTATGCCGTCACCGCTGCCGTCGCGTTCGCCATCATCGCCACGATGCGGCAGCGCCCGCGCCGCCCGATCCTGGTCAAGCTGTCCTGGGCGCTGTTCTTCGGCGTGGTCGCCCAGGCAATCATCGGCGGCATCAGCGTTCGTACGCAGCTGGCGCCCGGCTGGGTCGCGTTCCACTTCTGCTTTTCGATCGGCATGATCGCGGTCTCCTGGCTGCTTTGGGTGCGCAGCCGGGAAAGCGACGCGCCCGCGCAGCCGCTGTTGCGCAGGGAGCTGATCTGGCTGACCCGCACGCTGGTCGGCGCGGCCGGCGCGGTGGTCGTCGTCGGCACGCTGGTCACCGGAACCGGCCCGCACGCGGGCGCCCTCGACGCGGCACGCCGCCTGCCGTTCAAGCCGGTCGAGATCACCCAGGCGCATGCCGACCTGGTGTTCATCGTGGTCGGGCTCACCATCGCGCTCTGGTTCGCGCTGAAGGCAATCGACGCCCCGGCGGCGACCCTGCGCGCGACGCGCGATCTGTTCCTCGTCCTCGTCGCGCAGGCCGTGATCGGCTATACGCAGTACTTCACCGGCTTACCCGCCTGGCTGGTGCTGCTGCACATGACCGGAGCGTGCCTCACTTGGATCGCCGCGTGGCGTATCCTGACCTCGATGCGCACGCGGCCGGAACTGGCGATAGCGGACTCATAAGCAGTCTGTCCCGTTCAACTGGACAACCTGCTTTTCCCCTCCTCACCTACCGCCGCCCGCCGTCCCGCTCTTCCCCCAATAAACCCCCGCGATGACATCTCCGCGACGCGGTCGGACTACAGCGGCAAGTCTCGTTCACGGCTTTGCTCGGCCACAGACGCCCGTGCGCGCTGGTTGTCTCGCGATAGCTTTGCCGACGGCGGATGACGGTTACGCGGGACACGCGTCGAGGGGTTTTCCACCCCACCACGCGCAAACGGGTGAAAACCCGCAAACACCCGCCGCACAACCCCGAAACCACGCGTGTCCCGCGTTATCCTCCACCGCCGCCGGCAAAGCTATCGCGAGACAACCAGCGCACACGGGCGTCTGGGGTCGAGAGCCGCGGTGAACGAGACGCGGGGCGGGTGGTCAAGCCGCGTCGCGGAGATGTCATCGCAGGGGTTTATTGGGGAAGAAGCGGGACGGCGGGCGGCGGTAGGCCAGGGGCAGGAAAGGCCGGTTGTCCAGTTGAACGGGACAACGGGAGATAACGTCAGCCGAGTTCGTAGTCCAGCCAGAAGTGATGCGTGCCATCCTCGTCAATGGAAAGGCCGCCGGTGCCGGAGATGCCCTCCAGCTCGCCGGTGCCACTGGTCGGAACGATCACGAAGTACTCGGCCTCGCGCAGGTCGCCACGCGTCGTCGCCGCGTGCGCGAAATTGAACGAACCGGACCGGCCCGCAACCGTCCCCTCGAACGAGTCCATCGCGACGTAGGTACCAACACCGGACTTCTCGTCGTATGCCGCCGTGAAGAGGGCGGTGGAGCGGCCCTGGATCTCGCCTTCGTAATGCTTCAAGATCGTCGCGACGCCGACGTCGACCGCGGTCTTGAAGTCTGCGTCGGGTGCAATGGGAGTCGGGACGAAGCTGGCGACGGTGAACGTTCCGGAAGCTCTCACCAGGCGATCGTAACGTGTGGGCTGTGGATACGGCGGGCTGTTATTCGCCTGGTGAGGCGAGGAAGAGGAGCGCGTCGCCGGTCAGCGTCACATCCGGGTCGGTCGCGGAAAGGTAGCACGACTGGCCGCGCCGCAATCCGAGGGTTTGGTCACCGCTGGCGGCCGCGGCTGCGCCCTCGACGCACAGCAGGATGCGCGGCAGTCCCTCTCCGGGAACGGTGAACGAGGTCTCTGGGGCGACCCTCAAGCGGCGCAGCCGGAACTCGGGCACCGGCGTCTCGAACTCCTCGACGCCGGGCGCGACCTGACGCGCGGTCAGGATCGGCACCGCGACCTCAGAGTCGAGTACGCGCACCAACTCGGGGACGTCGATGTGCTTGGGCGTCAGACCGGCGCGGATGACGTTGTCGGAGTTCGCCATCAGCTCGATGCCAGTGCCGCGGATGTACGCGTGAATGCCCCCTGCGCCCATGAACAGCGCCTGTCCAGACTGCACGATCGCGTGGTTCATGAGCAGGGAGCAGACCAGGCCGATGTCGCCGGGGTGATCCTTCGCCATGCGAGCGACCGCGTCGTATGCGGCCTGGAACTCCGAGGGTTCGGCGGTCAAACGCGCCGCTGACTCGACCACGTCGCTGACCAGCGCGGCACGCTCGGCCTGCGGCCAGGACAGCAGCGTGGCGAGCGCGCGTGCGACGGTGGCGGGCTTGGGGTCGGCCCGTAGGTCGCCGCTGAGGGTTCCGAGCGCGTCGACTTCGAGCCGGGAAAGGATCTCGGCGGCTTGCGCTGCGGGCCGCAGACCGGCCAGGACCTCGAACGGCGTGAGCGCGCAAAGCACCTCGGGCTTTGGCCAGTCGTCCACGTAGACCCGCTCAAGCGCGTTGCGTGGCACGCCCCTGGCTTCCTCCGCCGCGAAGCCGGCCTCTGCCTGCGCACGGTCCGGATGCAACTGAATCGAGAGGGCTTTGCGTGCGGCGAGGACCTTGAGCAGAAACGGCAGGCGCCCGTCGAAGCGCTCGGCGGTGGCTTTCCCGAGTTCGACTTCGGGAGCGGCGGCGATGACCTCGTCGAGGGATACCTCGCGACCACCGCGGTTCAGCCGCGAAGGGGCGGTCGGGTGCGCGCCCATCCACAGCTCGGCCTGCGGCGCGCCGGTGGGATTGTCGACGCCGAGCAGTTGCGGGATCGCGGTCGGCGAGCCCCACGCGTACGGCTGAATGGCGTTGCGCAGCGGATCCACGGCTGTGACTAGTGGTGAATCAGCGGGTCGATCGCGGCGCAGACGAACAAGAGCGCGAGATAGGTGTTCGAGAAGTGGAACATCCGCATCGGACGCAGCGCGGTGCCGGCGACACCCTTGCGGGCCGACCAGTGCAACCGGTGCGCCTCGGCGATGAACACCGCACCGAGCAGCGCCGCGCCGATCGTGTAGACCAGCCCGGTGTGCGCGATCGGCCACAGCGCGAGCGAGCACCCGACGGTGGCCCAGGTGTACAGCAGCATCTGCCAGGCGACGTGCCGCTCGGTCGCGACGACCGGCAGCATCGGCACCTTGGCGGCCGCGTAGTCCTCGCGATAACGCAGCGCCAACGCCCAGAAGTGCGGCGGGGTCCACAGGAAGACCACGAGGAACAACACGACCGGCGGCCAGGCCAGGTGATTGGTCACCGCGGTCCAGCCGATCAGCGTCGGGAAGCAGCCTGCCGCGCCGCCCCACACGATGTTCTGCGCGGTGCGCCGCTTGAGGACCATCGAGTAGACGACGACGTAGAACACGTTCGCGGCGAGCGCCAGGCCGCTGGAGAGCCAGTTGACCAGAAAGCCGAACCACAGCGTCGAGATGACGCCCAGGGCCAGGCCGAACACGACCGTCTGCTGCGCGGTCACCCGGTGGCGAGGCAGCGGGCGGCGGCGGGTACGGCGCATCTCGGCATCGATATCGCGGTCGACCCAGCAGTTGAGCGCGTTGGCACTGCCCGCGGACAAGTACCCGCCGACGGTCACCGCGAGCACCAGCCAGAGCGAGGGCACGCCGTGAGCCGCCAGGAACATCACCGGAATCGTGGTGACGATCAGCAGCTCGATGATCCGCGGCTTGGTGAGGGCGACGTAAGCGCTGAGGGTTTCGCGCCAGGCCGCTTTCGCTGACGAGCCGTCAGCAATGGGCATTGTGACGACGTCGGTGTCCGGCGCGGGCGCGGCGACCGGCACCGCGGTCAACACCGGGTGGGACTCGACGGCTGTCACAGGCGGGCCTCAATTTGCTGCTGACGAGTACAACTTGATTCGACGAAACTCTAGACCCCCGCCGCGCGGCGCTCGGCAGCGGGTCGCCGGGATTCGCCGCGCTGACCCGGTCGGCCCCGCTGAACGGGTCAGTGGCCGGTTGAGGGGTAGGGTGACCCTCGAGATAACAGAATCAATGCATCGCCGCGCGGGGCCAGGCTGTTTCCGCACTCCACGCACAGCCCTGGTTGGCAGCGTCGCCGTCCGCCCCGACGCGCTGACGCTTTCATCCAGGAAAGGACACGCGCGTTACTGTGAGCACGCCCACCCCCTTCGAGTGGACCGCGCTGGACCGGCGGACCGTGGACACGGTCCGGGTCCTGGCGATGGACGCGGTGCAGAAAGTCGGCAACGGCCACCCCGGCACCGCGATGTCGCTGGCCCCGGCGGCCACGCTCCTCTTTCAAAAGCACCTGCGCCACGACCCGGCCGACCCCAAGTGGGCCGGCCGGGACCGTTTCGTCCTCTCCCCCGGTCATTCCAGCCTGACGCTGTACATCCAGCTGTACCTGTCGGGCTACGGGCTCACCCTCGACGACCTCAAGTCCTTCCGGACCTGGGGCTCGCTGACGCCGGGTCACCCCGAGCACGGGCACACCGTCGGCGTCGAGACAACCACCGGCCCACTCGGCCAGGGCCTGGCCAACGCGGTCGGCATGGCGATGGCCGCTCGGTACGAGCGCGGCCTGTACGACCCGGACGCGGCTCCTGGGGCGTCCCCGTTCGACCACCGGATTTACGCGTTCGCTTCGGATGGCGACCTGGAAGAGGGCGTGACCGGCGAGGCGTCGTCGATCGCGGGCACGCAGAAGCTCGGCAACCTCGTGGTCATCTACGACGACAACCACATCTCGATCGAGGGCGACACCAAGGTCGCGTTCACCGAGGACGTGCTCAAGCGCTACGAGGCCTACGGCTGGCACACACAGTCCGTCGAATTCACCACGGCGGACGGGTACGTCGAAGACGTCGAGGCGCTGCACAAGGCGATCGTCGCGGCTGAGAACGAGACGGATCGGCCGTCGATCATCCGGCTGCGCACCATCATCGCCTGGCCCGCGCCGAAGCTGCAGAACACCGGCAAGGCACACGGCTCCGCGCTCGGCGAGCCCGAGGTCGCCGCCACCAAGGAGATCCTGGGCTTCGACCCGCAGCAGCACTTCCAGGTCGCCGACGAGGTCCTGGCGCACGCCCGCAAGGTCGGCGAGCGGGGCAAGGCGGCGCGGGAGTCGTGGAGCGAGGGATTCAAGGCCTGGCGCTCGGCGAACCCCCAGCGCGCGACCGAGTTCGACCGGATCGCCAGGCGGGAACTGCCTTCGGGCTGGGACGCCAAGCTGCCGCAGTTCCCGGCCGGCAAGGACATCGCCACCCGCAAGGCCTCCGAGGCCGCGATCCAGGCGATCGCGGAGCAGCTGCCCGAGTTCTGGGGCGGTTCGGCCGACCTGGCGGAGTCGAACAACACCACCATCAAGGGTGGATTGTCTTTCCTGCCGTACTACGAGGAGGACAACGAGTTCGGGGGCTCCTCGCCGTACGGGCGGATCCTGCACTTCGGCATCCGCGAGCACGCGATGGGCTCGATCCTCAACGGCATCGCGCTGCACGGCAACACCCGCGTATTCGGCGGCACCTTCCTGGTGTTCTCCGACTACATGCGCCCGGCGGTGCGCCTCGCCTCGCTCATCCACCTGCCGGTGACCTACGTGTGGACGCACGACTCGGTCGGTCTCGGCGAGGACGGCCCCACGCACCAGCCGGTCGAGCACTACGCGGCGCTGCGCGCGATCCCCGGTTTCAACTTCGTGCGACCGGCCGACGCTAACGAGACCGTCGCCGCGTGGAAGGCCACCTTGGAGCAGGACGGCCCGGTCGGCCTGGCGCTGAGCCGGCAGAACCTGCCGGTGTTCGACCACGAGGCCCTCGGTGCTTCGCTCTCCGTTAACGAAGGCGTCAAGCGCGGTGGGTACGTCTTGGCGGAGGCGAGCGGCGGCGCTCCGCAGCTCATCCTGATCGGCACCGGCTCCGAGGTACAGCTGGCGGTGGCGGCGCGGGAGAAGCTGGAGGAGTCCGGCGTGCCGACGCGTGTCGTCTCGATGCCGTGCGTGGAATGGTTCGACGCACAGGATGCGGGTTACCAGGAGTCGGTACTGCCGAAGTCGGTCAAGGCGCGCGTCGCTGTGGAAGTCGGGGTCGCGCAGCCCTGGTATCGGTTCGTCGGAGACGCCGGCCAGATCGTCTCGCTGGAGCACTACGGCGCCTCGGCCGACTTCGCGACGCTGATGCGCGAGTTCGGCTTCACCGCCGAGGCCGTGGAGGCGGCCGCCAGGGAATCGCTCGCCGCGGTTGGTGCTTAGTCCTAGGGGAGATGAGAATTCATGAGTGAGCGTCTTGAGAAGCTGTCTGGCGCCGGAGTAGCCATCTGGCTGGACGACCTGAGCCGGACCAGGATCGAGTCAGGCAACCTGGCGGCCTTGATCAGCGAGAAGAACGTGGTCGGGGTCACCACCAACCCGACGATCTTCCAGAAGGCGATCAGCGGCTCGGCGATCTACAACCCGCAGATCCGCGAACTGGCGTTGCGCGGCGTCGATGTGCACGAGGCGCTGCGGATGATCACGACCCGCGACGTGCGCGCCGCGGCTGAGATCCTGCGGCCGGCCTATGACGCGTCCGAGGGCCAGGATGGCCGGGTCTCGATCGAGGTGGGCCCGAGCCTGGCGCACAAGACGGCGCCGACGGTCGCCGAGGCCAAGCAGCTGTGGTGGCTGGTGGACCGGGAGAACGTGTTCATCAAGATCCCGGCGACCGAAGCCGGCCTGCCCGCCATCACCGCGACCCTCGCGCAGGGCATCAGCGTCAACGTCACGCTGATCTTCTCGCTGCAGCGGTACAAGGCCGTGATGGAGGCTTACCTCGACGGCATGGAGCAGGCCTACGCCAACGGCTACGACCTGTCCAAGATCGCGTCGGTGGCCTCGTTCTTCGTCTCGCGGGTCGACACCGAGATCGACAAGCGGCTGAAGAAGATCGGCACCCCGCAGGCCACGGCTCTGCTCGGTAAGGCGGCCGTCGCGAATGCGCGGCTGGCTTACCAGGCCTATGAGGAAGTGTTCGGCTCGGCGCGCTGGAAGACGCTGGCCGCGAAGGGCGCCAAGCCGCAGCGGCCGCTGTGGGCGTCGACCGGCGTGAAGGACCCGGCTTACAAGGACACGATGTATGTCGACGACCTGATCGTCTCGGGCGTCGTGAACACCATGCCGGAAGCCACCCTCGACGCCGAGGCCGATCACGGCGATCCGAGCGGCGACACGGTGCACGGCACCTACGAGGACGCGCACAAGGTGATCGCCGACCTCGAAGCCCTGGGCGTCTCGTACGACGACGTCGTGCAGGTGCTCGAGGACGAGGGCGTCGAGAAGTTCGAGGTCTCCTGGAAGGAACTGGTCGACGCGGTGCGCGCCGAACTCGAGAAGGAGGCGGCGTCAGCGGTGGACCAGGGGGAGAAGGCCGCGTGAGCACGCAGTCTCCCAGCGCGGCCGCCCCCAAGGCGGCCGCCGCTGCCGGCTCGCGCCAAGGCAGCTTCACCGAGTCGATCGCGCACCGGCAGATGAACGCGCAGGAGCACGCCGGCACCGACTGGGCCAACCCGCTGCGTGACGCCCAAGACCGGCGGCTGCCGCGGATCGCCGGGCCCTGCGGCCTGGTGATCTTCGGGGTGACCGGTGACCTGTCCCGCAAGAAGCTGATGCCGGCCATCTACGACCTGGCCAACCGCGGTCTGCTGCCGCCGGGCTTCGCCCTGGTCGGCTTCGCCCGCCGGGACTGGGAGAACCAGGACTTCGCGCAGGTCGTCCACGACGCGGTCAAGGAGCACGCGCGCACACCGTTTCGCGACGAGGTCTGGAAGCAGCTGTCCGAGGGCTTCCGCTTCGTGCCCGGCGAGTTCGGCGACCAGGCCGCCTTCGAGAAGCTCAAGGAGACCATCGAGGAACTCGACCGGCTGCGCGGGACGAACGGCAATCACGCCTTCTACCTCTCGGTCCCGCCGAAGTTCTTCCCCGGCGTGGTCAAGCAGCTCAAGGAGTCCGGCCTGGCCGAAGGCGGCAAGAACACCTGGCGCCGAGTCATCATCGAGAAGCCGTTCGGACACGACCTGGCCAGCGCCAAGGAGCTCAACAGGGTCGTCAACGACGTCTTCCCGCCCAAGTCGGTCTTCCGCATCGATCACTATCTCGGCAAGGAGACGGTGCAGAACATCCTGGCGCTGCGCTTCGCCAACGAGATGTTCGAGCCGATCTGGAACCGCAACTACGTCGACCACGTGCAGATCACCATGGCCGAGGACATCGGCATCGGCGGTCGCGCGGGCTACTACGACGGCATCGGCGCGGCCCGCGACGTGATCCAGAACCACCTGCTGCAACTCATGGCGCTGACCGCGATGGAGGAGCCCACCTCCTTCGACGCGGACGCGATCTTCGCCGAGAAGGTCAAGGTGCTCTCGGCGGTGCAGCTGCCGGAGGATCTGGGTTCGCACACGGTGCGCGGCCAGTACGCCAAGGGCTGGCAGGGCGGCGAGAAGGTGATCGGCTTCCTCGACGAGGACGGCATCGCCCAGGACTCGATCACGGACACGTACGCCGCGATCAAGCTGGAGATCGACACCAGGCGCTGGGCCGGCGTGCCGTTCTACCTGCGCACCGGAAAGCGGCTCGGCCGCCGGGTCACCGAGATCGCGGTGGTCTTCCAGCGCGCGCCGCACCTGCCCTTCACGGCGACGATGACCGAGGAGCTGGGGCAGAATGCGCTGGTCATCCGGGTCCAGCCGGACGAGGGCGTGACCGTGCGGTTCGGCTCGAAGGTCCCGGGCACCTCGATGGAGGTGCGTGACGTGTCGATGGACTTCCAGTACGGCGAGGCGTTCACCGAGTCCTCCCCCGAGGCGTACGAGCGGCTGATCCTGGACGTCCTGCTGGGCGACCCGCCGCTGTTCCCGCGGCTCGAAGAGGTCGAACTCGGCTGGGAGATCCTCGACCCGATCGAGGACTACTGGGCGCAGAACGGCAAGCCCGCCCAGTACGAGGCCGGAACCTGGGGCCCGGCCGAGGCCGACGAGATGCTGGCCCGCGATGGACGCTCCTGGAGAAGGCCATGATTCTTGGCAAGCGCAGTATCGACCTGACGCACGTCCGTCCCGGCGCGGAGCCGCAACCATGATCATCGACCTGACGGACACCAGCGCGAGCAAGATCGGCGCGACCCTGGTGCAGGCGCGCCGCCGGGCCGGTTCGCCGACCACCGGGGCCGTGCTGACGCTCATCATCTCCACCGAGGAGCGGCACCACTACGACGCGATGAAGGCGGCCAGCGCGGCAGCGCGCGAGCACCCGGCACGCATCATCGTCGCGGTGGCGCGGCCCGAGGTGGCGCGCACCCGGCTCGACGCGGAGGTGCGGGTCGGTGACGACACCGGACCTGGTGAAGTCATCGTGCTGCGGCTTTACGGCGAGCTCTCCGCGCACGCCGACGCGGTCGTGATGCCGCTGCTGTTGCCGGACGTACCGGTGGTGACCTGGTGGCCGGACGAGGGCCCGGACGTGCCCAAGAACGACCCGCTCGGCCGGTTCGCGCAGCGCCGCATCACCGACGCGGCCGAGTACCACAAGCCGATGGCCAAGCTGCGCGCCCGCGCCGCCGGCTACACCCCCGGCGACACCGACCTGGCCTGGACCCGGATCACTCCGTGGCGCTCGATGCTGGCGGCCGCGCTGGACCAGTTCCCGCGCGAGATCACCAGCGCGGCGGTCTCCGGCGAGGAAGGCAACCCTTCGGCACGCGTGCTCGCGGTGTGGCTGCGTCAGCGGCTCGGTGTCCCGGTGAGCCGGACCGCGGACGAGGGCCCCGGAATCACCGGTGCCGAACTGATGACGCCGGACGGCCCGATCGCGCTGACCCGCCCGGACGGTGAACTGGCCACGCTCTCGGTGCCCGGCCAGCCGGACCGGCCGGTAGCGCTCAAGCGCCGCGAGACCGCCGAGCTGATCGCC
Source organism: Actinocrinis sp. (assembly GCA_035763685.1). GTDB lineage: Bacteria > Actinomycetota > Actinomycetes > Streptomycetales > Catenulisporaceae > Actinocrinis. The sequence continues at coordinate 24,428 of DASUAR010000145.1, forward strand.
GAGGAACTTCGCCGGCTCGACCCGGACGACGTCTACGCGAAGCTGCTGCACGAGGTCGACGTCCCGTTCACCGAGCCGCTGAAGGTCGCCGGGCCGACCGCGGAGAAGGCGGCGAAGGAGGCGGCCAGGCTCGGCGAGCCCAAGCCGGTCCAGGTGGACGCGGCCCAGGTGGATACGGCACAGAGCGGCGCCGCGGACGACGCGGCGGCCAAGGGGGCGTCTTGACTGCCGGAGCGACACCGGAGCTCATCATCCACCGGGACGCGCCGCTTCTGGCCCAGGCGGTGGCGGCGCGGCTGGTGACCAAGCTGGTGGACGTGCTGGCCGCCAAGGACGAAGCGCACCTGGTGCTGACCGGCGGATCGGTCGGCATCGGCTCGCTGGCCGCGGTCGCCGAGCTGCCGGCGCGCGTCGCGGTCGACTGGAAGCGTGTACACCTGTGGTGGAGCGACGAGCGCTTCCTGCCGGAAGGCGACCCGGAGCGCAACGCCACCCAGGCGCGTGACGCCCTGCTCCACAAGCTGGACCTCGACCCGGCATTCGTGCACGAGATGCCGTCCACTGACGGTCCGGACGGCGACGACGCGGAAGCGGCGGCCGAGCGCTACGCGGCGGAACTGGCCCGCTACGCCGGGCCGGACAGCGACGTGCCGCAGTTCGACGTCGAACTGTTCGGCATGGGCCCGGACGGCCACGTCGCGTCGCTGTTCCCGGAACACCCCGGCGTCTACGAGGAGGAGCCCGCGGTCATCGCGGTGCACAACTCGCCGAAGCCGCCGCCGAACCGGCTCTCGTTCACCTTCCGCACGATCCGCAGCGCCCGCGAGGTGTGGATCGTGGCGGCGGGCGGCGAGAAGGCCGCAGCCGCGCACATGGCGCTGTCCGGCGGTGGCCGGGTGCAGGTCCCCGCGGCCGGCGCCCGGGGCCATGTCAGGACGCTGTGGCTGATCGACCGCGCCTGCGCCGCCGATCTGCCGCCGGGCCTGAACCGGCTCGCCTCGCCGTAACGCGGGGAGCGCGACAGAAGCGCGACAGCGACAACAGGCGCCGCGTGCCCGACTCGTTCGGTCACGCGGCGCCTGTGGTTACTTCTGAGATTGACCGAAGGGCCCGTTCTACTAGGAAGTAGTAGAATCGCCTCATGGCAACAGTCACCGTCAGCGAACTCAACCAGCAGACAGCCCGCGTACTTGAGCGCGTCAAGAACGGCGAACCCATCACGGTGACGGAGTATGGGCGGGCTATCGCCCGGATCGTGCCGGACGCACCATCGACCGGTGACCCGCTGCTCGACGCGCTGATCGCACAAGGCCGGCTGATTCCGGCCGCAAACCCGGGCCCGATCCCGCCGACGCCACCGCGAACGGACTCGGACAGCGACGTAAGCCTGTCTGAGCAACTCATTCGCGACCGCGAAGAAGAACGATACTGATGATCTACCTTGACACCTCAGCGGTCCTGAAACTCGTCCTCCCGGAAGCCGAAACCGCGGCGCTCGAACTCTGGCTGGCCGAGCGAATCGGCCTTCCCAGAGTCTCGTCCCGACTGTTGCGAATCGAGTTGTTGCGCGCGGTAAGGCGGTACGCACCGGCGCGAGCCGAACGCGCGCACGTTGTGCTGTCCGCTGTCGCGCTCGCCAGCATCGACGATGCCGCGAGCACGGCGGAGACGGTCGGGGAACCACTGCTACGCAGCCTCGACGCGATCCACGTGGCCACGGCACTAGCGATGCGGTCAACACTCACCGCGTTCGTGACGTACGACAAGAGGCTCGCGTCTGCCGCATCGGCCGCCGAACTACCGGTGGCGGCTCCCGCGTGACAGTTCAGCCGACCGGCTTCGGGGACCAGGTCAGGCCGACGCCGTGCAGTTCGCAGGTAGCGAGCCGGAACAGCTGCTCGCGGCCGCCGAGGAACACGGCCGCGCCGAGCACTTCGTAGTAGGAGGCCGGCGCGCCGTCGGTCGGCTCGTCGGGCTTGCCGGTGAACTTGCCGAAGCCGACCTGGTACTGGTCCTTGATGATGCAGACGAGGTCTCGTTGCGCGCCGAGCCGCCGAATCAGGTCGACGAACGCGGCGCGGCCCTCCCGGGTCCAATGGCCCAGGGAATTGGACGTGAACACGCACGGGATCGCGGTGCCGGGCACGCCGTCTACTGCATCGGGCAGGGTGCGCAGCGCATCACCCTTGCGCAACCGGACCGGTCGGCGGGCCGCGTGGGCGAGCGCCGCGCGCAGGCGCTCGCGGCGGTCGGCGTGTTCCGGCCAGATCAGCGCATCGAGCCAGGCGCGGGCGTCGGGGTCGGCCGGGTCGAGCGGATTGATGTCCAGGCCGACCCGCGAGGCGATTCGGACGTTCTTGGAGACGAACGGGGCGAGTGCCTTGGTCGCCGCGGCCGCGGGGCCGCGGACCGCGCAGTGGAAGTCGGGAACGCCGTCGGCGCTGCCCTCCCCCGCCGCCAGCTCGCTACCGTCTTCGAACTCGTATACGTATGCGTATCGGTCGGCGTGCAGCAACAGCCCGGCGCTGGCTCCGACCTCGATCAGGCCGAGCGGACGGCGCGTGCACGCCTGCGCCCAGCCGAGGGCGGGAAAGAGTTGAGCCGCGCGCAGCGCCTCATTGGTCTGGGTCTCGCCGGTGGCCAGCACGCGCTCGATCTGCTCGCGGTGCGTCAGTACGAACCTGGTGAACGTCCCGGCCAGCGCGTCATCCGGCGTTCGGGTGCCGCCCAGCGACGGGTAGTACGCGGCCAGTTCGCTGTCGGGCTCATCGAACAGCGTCCGTTGCACGGCCGCGAAGAGCAGGTTGGGGATCCGCTGCCGTTCCGGAGCGGCGGCGAGAACGTCCCCGATCGGGCCGCCGTCCTGCAGATCCTGGGAGACGAGCATGGTCAGCGCGGTGTACAGCGGCGAGGATTTGGCCGCCTCTTCGACCAGGAACAGCTGGAAGTTGCGCAGAGCCTCAGACACGCGCCGATCTTAACCGCTGCGCCGCGGCCGGGGGTACGGGCTCAGGCCTCGCCGCGCAGCTTGGCCAGCGCCTCGGCCAGGATCGCCTCGCCGTCTTCGTCGGAACGCCGCTCGCGCACGTAAGCCAGGTGCGTCTTGTACGGCTCGGTACGCGGCGGGGCCGGCGGGTTGTCCTGGTCGGGACCGGCCGGGAAGCCGCAGCGCGGGCAGTCCCAGGTCTCCGGGATCTGGGCCTCGGAGGCGAAGCTCGGCTTGGTTTCGTGGCCGTTGCAGCAGTAGAAGCTTATCCAGATCCGGGGGGCCGTCTCGCCGCGCTCGGCTTCCCCCATGGGTCCGGCGCCGACCCTACTTCCGCGAATCGCGTTGCCACTAGCCACTGTTGCTCTCCCTGACAGGATCGATCCTCGCCCCCGTACGGTGCGCGATGCACCAGTGTACGAGTGAAAACGGAGACGTGTGTGGCGCTCGTCCCGGTTCCAGCCGGCGGGGATCTGGATATGTCAGACAATATAACGCGCCGTCATCCTCGTGAATGGGATGACGGCGCGTCAACGTACTGCGTCCCGGCCGGTTGCGGCGTGCTACGGCTTGTAAGTGATCCCCAGCGCGATGATCGCGGCGAGCCAGATCACGGCCAGCACGATGGTGATCCGGTCCAGGTTCTTCTCCACCACCGAGGAGCCGCCGTGCTGCGAGGTGAAGCCGCCGCCGAACATGTCGGACAGGCCGCCGCCCTTGCCCTTGTGCAGCAGCACGAAGACGATCAGCAGCAAGCTG
>DASUAR010000146.1:0-3117 GCA_035763685.1 Actinocrinis sp.
TGCACTGCCGGGGCGCCCGCCGCCGACGAAGATCCGTCCGGCCGGGCACCGCTGTAGCGTAACGGCCCGTGCGCCGCGGACCTTCCCTATCCGCGTGCACGTCACTGGTCAGGATGACACTCGGACGGCGCAACCCGCAGCCCCGTGACCGAAAGGACTCCGGACCGACGCCTGACGACGCGCCGACTACCAGATGCCGACTACACCAGAAGTGGACGCAGTACGGTCGCGAGCCGTTGCGGGTCGTGGTACGGCATTCCGCCCTCCGCCGCGACCGCGGCGGTGTGCACGTGCGCGCCGAGCGAGGCCGCGGCCTTGGCCAGCTGGAGCGCCTCGTCGTGGCCGCGTATCGAGCCGGGGTCGACCACGATCGCGTCCAGCCGCAGCGCCGGGGAGTGCGCGGCGAGCACCTCGACATGGTCGGCGGCGGTGTAGCCGTCGGTCTCGCCCTTTTGCGGCACCAGGTTGAGCACCAGCATCCGGCGCGCGCGGGTGGTGGTCAGCGCCTCGGCCAGTTCCGGCACCAGCAGGTGCGGCAACACGCTGGTGAACCAGGAGCCGGGGCCGAGAATCGCCCAGTCCGCCTCGTGGATCGCGGCCACCGCCTCGGGCACGGCCGGCGGATTCTCCGGCAGCAGCCGCACGGCCAGCACTTCGCCGGGGGTCTTGGCCAGGGCGTGCTGTCCGCGCACGGTGGTGATCGAGTCGGGGTGCCGCGGGTCGGCGCCGCGCACCGTCGCCTCGATCTCCAGCGGCACCGCGGACATCGGCAGCACCCGGCCCTGCGCGCCGAGCAGCCGGCCGACCCAGTCGAGCGCGCCGACCGGATCGCCGAGCTGTTCCCACAGCGCGACGATGAGCAGGTTGCCGAGAGCGTGTCCGGCCAGTTGTCCGTCGCCGGAGAAGCGGTGCTGCAAGGCGTTGGCCCAGGTGCGGCCCCACTCGTCGTCGCCGCAGAGCGCGGCGAGCGCCATCCGCAGATCGCCGGGCGGCAGCACGGCCAGTTCGCGGCGGATGCGGCCGCTGGAGCCGCCGTCGTCGGCTACCGTCACCACGGCGGTGAGCCGGTTGGTGACCCGGCGCAGCGCGGAGAGGCAGGCATACATGCCGTGGCCTCCGCCGAACGCGACGACAGCGGGGGTGAGCTGCCCATCGGCAGCGCCCGTGCCATAGCGCAGCGACCGGGCTACCCGCTTCTTCGCAGGGGTCTGTGACCGGGGAGGGCGCTGCGCGCTGTCTTCGGGTTCGATCACTCGCGTCCCATGTCCCGGTGGACCACCGTGGTATCCACACCGTCGTCGATCAGGCGCGCCGCGATCTGTTCAGCCATCGCGACACTGCGGTGTTTCCCGCCGGTGCACCCTACCGCAAGGGTCAGATAACGCTTTCCCTCCCTTCGATACCCGGCGGTGATGGTGCGCAACACTTCGCTGTAGGACTCGAGCAGGTCTTTCGCGCCGGCCTGTGCGAGCACGTATTCGCTCACGTCGTGGTCGAGCCCTGTCTTGGGCCGCAGCTCCGCGATCCAGTGCGGGTTGGGCAGGAACCGGCAGTCCACCACGAGGTCCGCGTCGACCGGCAGGCCGTATTTGAAGCCGAAGGACATGACGGTCGCGCGCAGTTCGGTCTCCGCGGAGCCGGAGAACACGCTCTCCAGCACGGCGCGCAGTTCGTGCACGTTGCGGCTGGAGGTGTCGAGCACGAGGTCGGCCTCGCCGCGCAGTTCGCGCAGCAGCTCGCGCTCGCGGGCGATCCCGTCGGTGATCCGGCCCTCGCCCTGGAGCGGATGCGGCCTGCGCACGTTCTCGAATCGGCGCACCAGCACATCGTCGGCGGATTCGAGGAATACGATGCGGTGACGCAGCCCGCCGGAGTCCATCTGCTCAAGCGCCTCGTGCAGGTGCTCGAAGAAGGAGCGGCCGCGCACGTCGACCACGACCGCGATGCGCGGCACGCTCCCCTGGGTGCGCGCGGCCAGGTCCACCATGGTGGGGATCAGGCTCGGCGGGAGGTTGTCCACGACGAACCAGCCGAGGTCCTCGAGTACCTTGGCGGCGGTGGACCGGCCGGCCCCGGACATGCCCGAGATCACGACGAGCTCCGGCGGCTCGCCGCCGTTCTGCTCGGATTCCGTCGCGCTCGCTGCGGCGCTCACCATCGTCTCTCAGTCCCCCTTGGACTCGGCGTTGCCGGTGGTGCTGAAGTATTCAGTTGTGTCGGAGCCGTCTGTGCTGAGCCTGCCACGGCCGGCCGGTGATCCGCCCCCGAACGCGGACCGAACAGCCCTAATTGTCACCCTCTTCGATGATCTCACCTGTCGCGGTATTGATCGCATACGAGCGTTGCGCAGTCGCCGTGCCCTTCTGCTCGGCCAGGGCCGCGGCGATCGAGGCAGCGGTCGCCGGGCCGATGCCCGGCACCTCGGCCAACTGCTCCGCCGTGGCTGTCCGCAGCGCCTTGACCGAGCCGAAGTGTTTCACCAGCGCCTTGCGCCGCACCTCGCCGAGGCCTGGGATCTGGTCGAGAGCGCTGACGGTCATGGTCTTCGAGCGCTTCTGCCGGTGGAAGGTGATCGCGAAGCGGTGCGCCTCGTCGCGCACCCGTTGCAGCAGGTACAGGGCCTCACTGGCGCGCGGCAGGATGACCGGGTCCTCCTCGCTGGGCAGCCAGATCTCCTCCATCCGCTTGGCCAGGCCGGCTACCGCGATCTCGTCGATGCCCAGTTCGCCGAGGGCGCGGGCCGCGGCGGCGACCTGCGGCGGGCCGCCGTCGACCAGGACCAGTTGTGGCGGGTATGCGCTGCGGCTGAGTTTCTCGCCGTCGTCGACCGTCTCCTCGGTGGCGCCCTCGCCTTCCTCGGGCAGCAGGGCCTCGCCACGCTTGGCCGTCTCGGCGAGGTATCGGCGGAAGCGACGGGTCAGCACCTCGTGCATCGAGCGGACGTCGTCCTGGCCCTCGAAGCTCTTGATGGTGAAGCGGCGGTACTCGGACTTGCGCGGCAGCCCGTCCTCGAAGACCACCATCGAGGCGACCACGTTGGTGCCCTGGAGGTTGGAGATGTCGTAGCACTCGATGCGCAGCGGCGCCTGGTCCATGCCGAGGGCGTCGGCGATGTCC
>DASUAR010000147.1:0-3374 GCA_035763685.1 Actinocrinis sp.
ATCGGCTCGGTGAAGGGCTTCGCCTTCACCCTGGGCCTGACCACGGTGATCGACATCGTCGTGGTGTTCCTGTTCACCAAGCCGCTGATCACCCTGGCGGCCAGGAGCGAGTTCTTCGGCGGCGGGCACAAGTGGTCCGGCTTCGACCCGGAACGGCTCGGCGGCACCAGGGTCGCGGTTCGCGGCGCCCCGGCGGGTGCCGGCGGCCGGCGGATGACCATCGCCGAGCGGCGCCGGGCCGCCGAGCAGGCCGCCGCCGACGCGAACGGCGTTGAGAGCGACGAGACGAAGCGGGTGGATGTCTGATGGCCGGGCGCGACTCCCTCGGAAACCGCCTCTACCGGGGCGAGGTCTCCTTCCAGATCGTCGGACGGCGCCGGCGCTGGGGCGCGATCTTCGGGCTCTTGCTGCTGCTCTCGGCCCTCGGCCTCGGGGTGCGCGGCCTGCACTTCAGCGTCGACTTCAAGGGCGGCTCGGTGATCACCGTGCCGAGCGCCACGCTGAGCACCGACCGCGTCGCCTCGATCGCGCAGGCCGACGGCGTGCCCGCGCCGACCGTGCAGGTGCAGCAGATCGTGGGTGGCGGCCGTCAGGTCACGGTGACCACCGTCACGATCCCCTCCGCGACGCAGCAGAAGCTCACCGCCGATCTGGCCAGGGAAGCTGGCATCGACCCGACCAAGGTGACCGTCGAGCAGGTCGGTGCGAGCTGGGGCCACGAGATCTCCACGGCCGCGCTGCAAGCCCTGATCATCTTCCTGGTGCTGCTGGCGATCTACCTGGCGATCTTCTTCGAGTGGAAGATGGCCGTCGCGGCGCTGACCTCGCTGATCAACGTCATCGTGATCACCGTGGGCGTGTACGCGTGGTCCGGCCTGGAGGTCTCGCCGTCCACGGTGGTCGGCTTCCTGACCATCCTCGGTTACGCGATGTACGACGCGGTCGTGGTGTTCGACAAGGTCAAGGAGAACAAGCGGCAGCTGGTCGACCAGAACAAGATGGGTTACGGCCCCGCGGCGAACCTCGCGGTCAACCAGACCCTGGTGCGTTCGGTCAACACCTCGCTGATCGCGCTCATCCCGGTCGCCTCGCTGCTGCTCGGCGGCACGGTCTCGCAGGCCGCGGTGCTCGAGGACCTCGCGCTCGCGCTGCTGGTCGGCATCGGCGCCGGTACCGTCTCCTCGATCCTGGTGGCCACCCCGATGCTGGTGTGGCTCAAGGAGCTGGAGCCCGCGGTGCGCGCGCAGGAGCAGCGGCTCGCGGCGAAGGCCGCGGCGGACCTCAAGGCCGGCAAGGTGCCCGCGGCGGTGGCCGTCGCGCAGTCCGACGACCCGCAGGCCGCGAAGCCCGCTGCTGCGGCGCCGGCCGCCGGTCCGCGCGGTCCGCGCAACCAGCCGGTGCGTAACCAGCCGCGGTCCAAGCGCCGCTGAGCGCGGGTAGGCCGTCTAGCTAACAGGCCCTCACCCGGGTTACCGCGCCATCGTCCGACGATGGCGCGGTAACCCGGGCGATCTGCTTTTCCCGCTGCCACTACAGTTGCCCCGTGATAGCTGACCTGCTCGCCTCACGCATCAGGGATGTGCCCGACTACCCGAAACCCGGGATCCTCTTCAAGGACATCACCCCGCTGCTCGCCGATCCCGCGGCATTCCGCGCGATGACCGGTGAATTCGCCCGGCAGGCGCGCGATGCCGGGGCGACCAAGGTGGTCGGCCTTGAGGCGCGCGGCTTCATCCTGGCCGCGCCGGTGGCCGTGGAGGCCGAGATCGGTTTCATCCCGGTGCGCAAGGCGGGCAAACTGCCGGGCGCGGTCTTCGCGGTCTCCTACGCGCTGGAGTACGGCGAGGCGACGCTGGAGATCCATCGGGATTCCTTCCAGCCCGGCGACCGGGTGCTGATCGTGGACGACGTGCTGGCCACCGGCGGCACCGCGGCGGCCGCGGTCGAGGCGATCCGGCAGTGCGGCGCGGAGCCGGTCGGCGTCTCCGTGCTGATGGAACTCGGCTTCCTGGGCGGCCGCGACCGCCTCGCCGCGGAAAGCCCGAAGCTGCCAGTTACCGCGCTGCTGACGGTCTAGTCCGAGGTACTTGATCCATCTCTGTCCTCACCGCCCCTTGACACCGCTAGGATGGGGAAGAGGCCCGGCATTCTTTGAGTTAACACAGCCGTGAGGCGGCGCATCGCGTTGACCCCATGACTAGACCGGGACAGGGAGGTAGTCGCTTGACGACCACGCCGGAGGCAGCGGTACGAGCCGAGCAGGATGAGCGGACCGGGACGACAGCGCCCGCACCGTCCGCCGAGCCCGCAGGCCCGGAGTCCGCACACGCCCCCGCGCCCTCGTCAATCGAATCGGCTCCCGCTCCTGGCGCCGCTGCCGGCGCTTCCGCGATCGCCGCCGTCCCAGTCCCCGCACCCGCCGGCACCGGCGAGGCCGAGGCGCAGCCCGGCCAGCAGTCCCCGCAGCAGCCCTCTCCACGCCCCGCCGCGCCTGCCACTTCCAGCCGGGTTCGCGCCCGGCTGGCGCGTCTCGGCGGGCCACGCCCAGGCGGCCCCAGCCCGGTCCTGGAGCCGCTGTTCCGCATCGTGCGGGCCAGCGACCCCAAGGCCGACCTGCGCACCCTGGAGCGGGCCTACCAGATCGCGGAGAAGTACCACCGCGGCCAGCGGCGCAAGAGCGGCGATCCTTACATCACCCACCCCGTCGCGGTCACCACGATCCTCGCCGAACTCGGCATGGACATCCCGACCCTGTGCGCGGGCCTGCTGCACGACACCGTCGAGGACACCGACTACAGCCTTGAGATGCTGCGCCGGGACTTCGGCGACGCGGTGGCGCTGCTCGTCGACGGCGTGACCAAGCTGGACAAGGTCAAGCTCGGCGAGGCCGCGCAGGCGGAGACCGTGCGCAAGATGGTCGTGGCGATGGCCCGCGACATCAGGGTCCTGGTCATCAAGCTCGCCGACCGGCTGCACAACATGCGCACCATGCGTTACATGCGCCGGGAGAAGCAGGAGCAGAAGTCCCGCGAGACCCTGGAGATCTACGCCCCGCTGGCGCACCGGCTCGGCATGAACACGATCAAGTGGGAGCTCGAGGACCTCGCCTTCGCGATCCTCTACCCGAAGATGTACGACGAGATCGTGCATCTGGTCGCCGAGCGCGCGCCCAAGCGCGAGGAGTTCCTGGCGCAGGTCATCGACATGGTGCAGGGCGACCTGCACGGCGCCCGCATCAAGGCCACGGTCACCGGCCGGCCGAAGCACTACTACTCGGTCTATCAGAAGATGATCGTGCGCGGCCGCGACTTCACCGAGATCTACGACCTGGTCGGCATCCGGGTCCTGGTCGAGTCGGTCCGCGACTGCTACGC
>DASUAR010000148.1:0-10017 GCA_035763685.1 Actinocrinis sp.
TAGTCGGTCTGCTGCGTCTCCCAGGTGATGATCCCGTCCTTGACGTAGATCTTCCAGGAGCAGGACCCGGTGCAGTTGACCCCGTGGGTGGAGCGCACCTCCTTGTCGTGGCGCCACCGCTCCCGGTAGAACTCCTCCGCCGCCCGTCCGCCCGACCGGTGCACCGACCGGTAGTCGCCCGACGGTGTTCCCGGAGTGAAGAACTGTGCGCCGCGCAGCAGCGACTCGACCGGCTCGCCGTGCGGCAGCAGCGGCGCCAGCCGCTCGCGGGACGTCTCGCCGCCGTCGCGGGGACCTGATTCGCGCATCTGGGGCATGTACGCACCGTGCACCTTTCCGCGCACCGGGCGGAGCGGCGGGGACCGTGCTCGGCTACGCATCTGACGGGCCATGATTTCATCACGGGCGCAGGTGCGCAGGTGCGGCGCGCGGATTGATCAGATGATCACGCGGATGCCTCCGTTCGCCGCGCGGAGCGGGGGCGGTGCGCACAGTTGTGCGGCTCTCGGCGGCCACCGCGTCGCGCCGCCGGTGCTGGCCCGGACCTGGGCGGGGACGCCGACGTAGCGGCGATCGTTCGCCGCGTTGGTCGACGCGCCGGTAAGGCAGGGACAGAGGTCGGCGCGGGCCGCTGTGAGCCGACTCACATTCACTCGTCTGACGCGCGGGCGCCTGGGAAGGGGTGCCGCTTCACGGTGCGAGAGCCACGACCCGGCACGCTCCCATGCGATCAGGTACGCAAAGCCTGGCCCTTCCCCCGCCGCGCACCGCGCCCTATAGTTTCTACTAATGAGAGTAGTAAAAATTCCAGGCGGGTGAGGAAGGGGAGCGCATCGTGACGATCACGGCCGAGGCGTACATCGAGGGGACCGAGACCGACCCCGCCATCCAGGCCCAGGGCGCCGTGCGGCAGGCCCAGCGGCGGCTGACCGGGGCGCTGCGGCCGAAGGTCGCGCTGCTCACCGAGCTGGAGCTCGGCCCGCAGGCCCGCGAGCGGGCGCAGGCGGACCTGGCGGCGTTCTGCGACGGGCCGCTGCGCGGCTACCTGGACGCGTGCGACCGGACGCTGTACGCGGCCGCCGACGGCGCGAGCGAGACCCGGCTGCTGGCCCGGGCCCTGCGCACCAGCGCCACGGTGCTGAGCCGGCACCTGGACGCGCTGCCCAACGCCGACGAGGCGCCCGGCGTGACCTCGCTGGCCGAGTCGATCGACGCGGTGCTCGCCGTGCACCTCGCGGTTGAGCGCACCGTCCTGCTGCCCGCCCTGGCCGCGCTGCCCGGCGCGGACCTGGCCGCCCTGGCCGCGGCCCTCGAGGATCTGCTCGAAGCCGGCACCCTGGAGATCCAGCCGGCCGCCGCGCCGCGCTTGGCCCGGCGTCTGTAAACCCCCGGCGCGGCCGCCTGCCCCCGCCGGCACCTGCACGCGTATCCGGGAGAAACTCCGGCGAGACAGCAACGAACGCGCAGATCAGGGTCACGCGACACGCCGTCGTGAACCTGGGCGGCAGGTTTCTTCCACCTGCTCCCGGACCGGCGATGCCGAGCCCGGTGCGCCTGGGCTTGCTTGTATTACTTGACCGACGTAGATTTTACTCATGCGAGTAAACGAAGACCGCTCCGTCACCACGGAGGCGCGGCGGTCCCAGATCGTCAGCGCCACGATCGAGGCCATCGCCGACCTCGGATACCGGCAGGCCTCGTTCGCGCGCATCGCGGAACGGGCCGGCCTCAGCAGCACCCGGCTGATCTCGTATCACTTCGACGGCAAGGACGACCTGATCCGTGCCGTCGTCGCGGACGTGTACTCGCGGATCGGCGGCTTCATGACGGAGCGGATGGCCGGCTGCCGGGACGCGCGTACCGCCCTGCGCACCTACATCACCAGCCTGGTCGGGTTCATCGCCGCCAATCGGGCCCCCATGATGGCGCTGAGCTCGATCTTCCTGGAGCACCGGTTCGAGGACGGCGGCAGCTCGTACGACTCCTCCGACGAGCGCGACGTGCTCGGGCACATCGAGGCGATCCTGCGCGGCGGGCAGCGCAGCGGCGAGTTCCGGGCCTTCGACACCTTCGTCATGGCGGCGGCGATCCAGCGGTCGATCGACGGGCTGCCGTTCCTCCTGCATACCCGGCCGGACCTCGACCTCGACCTGACCGCGCGGGAACTGGCGACACTCTTCGACCACGCCACTCGGGCCGAAGCATGAACACGGCCGAGCACGCTCCGAAGCGCAGCCGCGATGGCAGCGCTCTGACGGCGCTGCGGATCGTCGCGAACATAGGCGTCCCGCTCGCGCTCTACTACGGACTGCGCGCCCTGGGCGTGAGCGTGTACATGGCGCAGATCATCTGCACCGTCGTTCCCGCCGCCCTCGCGCTGCGCGGCCTGATCCGCAACCGGCATGCGGACGGCCTCTCGGTCTACATGACCACGATGCTGCTGCTCAGCTTGATGATCTCCTTCATCTCCGGCAGCGTGCGATTCCTGCTCGCCCGCGAGGGCTGGCTCACCGGCGTGACCGGGCTCTGGTTCATCGCGTCCATCTGGGCCGGCCGTCCGCTCGCGTACCTTTACAGCCGGCCGCTGATCGAACGAAGAACCGGCCCGGCCGGGTACACCTGGGACGAGCTCTGGGAACGACTGCCGAAGTTCCGCCGAATCTGGAAGGTGACGAGCGCGGCCTGGGGCGTCGGACTGCTGGCCGACTCCGCGCTTCGCGTGTTGATGGCCTACACGCTGCCGGTTGACTCGGTGCCGGCACTCGGCACCGCGCTCTATGTCGGAACCTCGGCCGTCCTCGTCGTCATCGCCAACATCTACTACTTCGCGACAGGGCTCTTCAACCGGCACTCCGCTCTCTACGCGCCACTCGCCGCGTCCGCACCGAGCAGTGAAATGGTCGCGGAACCTGCTTAGGGCGCAAACCGGCTTGCCGTCAGCGTGCCCTCCTGGAGCACCGAACTCCGAGGGCGAAGTGATCGCCGCTGAATCCCGAGGAGACGCCCTGCGCGTACCCACCGCTGAGGCGGTGGCTCAGAGAATGGCGAGCCGGTTCACCAGAAGCTCTACTCTGCGATCGGCGTCCTGCGGCGGTAGCCGTCCCGCTCGGGTCAGGGTGGCCAGTCCGTGCAGGGCCGCCCAGAACAGCTCGGTGAACAGCCCCGGATGCACGCCGTCGCCGGCGACCTGTTCGAGGCTTTCCAGGAGCGCGGCGAAGGCGTCCTTCAGCGGCTCCGGGGTGTCCTCGACCGCGAACGCCAGGCCGCCGTCGAGCTGGAAAATGGCGTCGTAGACCGCCGGGTTGTGTGCGGCGAAGTCGAGGTAGGCGCGGGCGAGGGCGATGACCCGGGCGCGCGGGCCGTGCGCGGCGGCGGTCGCGGCCCGAAGCGCCGCGGCCAGCTCGGTGGCGCCTTGCAGGGCGACGGCGCCGATGATCTCCCGTTTGCCGCGGAAGTGGCTGTAAAGGACGGGCTGGCTGTATTCGATGCGCTCGGAGAGCTGGCGGGTGGTGACCGCGTCCCAGCCCTGCTGTTCGGCGAGTTCGCGAGCCGTCGTCACGATGAGGCGTTCGCGGTCCGCCCGTTCACGCTGCTTGCGTTCCTGTACCGACATGCTTCGATCCTAGCACTGCTAGACAATCGAGCGGCAGCAGTACTAGCGTTGCCTCATTGGCTAGCAACGCTAGATTGTAGGAGGAACATCATGCTCCACGCGCTCGAGGCCATCACCATCGTGGTCACCGGCGTGATGGTGGGGGTGGAGTTCGCCGTCGCCTTCGTCCTCAACCCGATCTTCAACGCGCTGCCCGGCGACAGTGGCCAGCTCGGCCGCGCCCACGGGGGCCGGATGCTCGGCGCCGTGATGCCGTTCTGGTACATCGGCTCGCTCGTTCTCAGCGCGCTGTGGGCCATCGCCGGATGGCATCACCACGGCGCCGGGCTCGTCGTGATCGCCGCCGCGCTGCTGATCGTCAGCGTGATCATGTCGCTCCTGGTGCTCGTCCCGATCAACAACCGGAGCAAGACGTGGACCCGCGAGAACCGGCCCGAGGACTGGAAGCAGCAGGCGAACCGCTGGGACCGCTACCACTACCTCCGCGTCGCCATCATCATCGCGGCCTTCGCCCTGCTGGCTGCGGCCGTCGCCTGAGAGACGAGATCACACAGCCACACGCGGCCACACTCACCACGCGGCGGAATCCGATCTCAGAAGCTTCACGTACTGGCGGATGCGTAGCACGTCATCGGGGAAGCAGCTGTCCCAGCCCTGGTCCAGCCGCATCCAGGCCGCGGGCTGTCCGTCCTCCGGTACCAGCGGCTGTTGTGGATCGCCGATCGCCGCATAGGACAGGGACAGCGCCGCCGGCAACCCCGGACCGAACGACCGCACCGCCGCCGCGGCAGGCCGCTCCAACAACCGCGGCCGCAGCCCGGTCTCCTCGGCCAGTTCCCGGGCCGCGCCATCACGCGGACACTCTCCGGGCTCAACCTTGCCGCCCGGCGGGACCAGCCCGCGCCACGGATGCCTGACCAGCACGATCTGCTCCAGGGCCGGGTCCAGGACCCATACCTCCGCCCCCAACGGCTCCACGGCGCCGACCAGCGCAGAGCGCAACCAGGCCCTCGCCTGGTCGAACTCGAGCATCGCGGCCTCGGCATCCGCGACGGCAGCGTCAAGCGGACGCTGCTCAAACAGGCTACGGATCATGACGACACGCTACAGACCGCCACCGACATCACCACGCCGCATCAGCGCTACAACGAACTGCGCCTCGCACTGCTGGAGGTCGCCAAGCGCAGCACCGCACTGGGCCCGCGTAGTCGCCATCGGCTGACCAGGCCGGAGCGTATTCCGGCGGCTTCGACTGCTTGAGTCCGCCCGGGTGCGGCCGCGCTGGTTCCCGCCTCGACGACGAGGCGCAGCAAACCAGAGGTCTTCATTCATCGGGAGTCTTCCGGGGTGCCCCACCACGTGCCGTGCCCCAAGATCCACGATAATCAGAGCTTTGTGGATGCATCCCAGTCATTCGTAGAGAGGCAGCGACCGTCATGACCGTCAAGGACGCCGACATCGCCCGCGCCCTTATCCCGATCCTCTCTGGAGACCCGTCGGCAGTGGGCCAGCGGCTGCGCGAGGAACCCGATGGCGTGTACCGCGCGACCCTGTCCGGCGGCGCGCACGTGTGGGTCGTCAGCCGCTACGACGACGTCAAGCGTCTGCTGGCCGATCCGCGGCTGGCATTGAACAAGCGCAGCTCGCGCACCGGCTATCAGGGCTTTGGCCTGCCGCCGGCGCTAGACGCCAATCTGCTCAACCTTGACGGCGCCGACCATGCCCGACTGCGCCGCCTGGTGACCGCCGCGTTCACCGCCCGTCGCGTCGACCAACTGCGCGACCGCATCCAGACCACCAGCAACACCCTGATCGACGCACTGCCCCCGACCGGCGCGCTCGACCTCGTAGCCGCCTACGCCGCACCCCTGCCGGTCGCCGTGATCTGCGACCTGCTCGGCGTGCCGGCGGATCAGGGCTCGACCCTGCGCGAGTGCACTCAGGTCCTGCTCGCCCCCGGCAAATACGGCCCGGCTGAGCTGGCAGCGACCCTCGGACGGATCCTCACGCTGCTGACCGACCTCATCGCGGCCAAGCGCACCGAGCCGACCGACGACCTGCTCACCGCGATGATCGCGGCACACGACGGGGAAGACCGGCTCTCGCAGGACGAACTGCTCTCGCTGGCCTTCCTCATCCTGTTCGCCGGCTACGAGAACTCCGTCCACCTGATCTCCGCCGCCATCGCCCGCGCGCTCGCCGAGCCGCAGCTGGCCGCCGCGATCCGCGCCGAGCCCGATCCGCACACCGAAGCCATGAACCGGATCACCGAACAGTTCTTGAAGTACGACCAACCCGGGACCACCGCGATCCGCCGCTTCCCCACCGAGGACATCAAGGTCGGCGACACGGTCATCCCTGCCGGTGACACGGTTCTGCTGGCCGCCGCCGCCGCGAACCACGACCCCGCGTCCGAAGGAGGGCATCTCACCTTCGGCCACGGCGCCCACTATTGCCTCGGCGCGCCGCTCGCCCGGCTGGAGGCGCGCATCGCCGTGTGGACCGCGCTGCATCGCCTGCCTGACCTGACGCTCTGCGTCCCGTACGCAGACCTGCAGTGGAAGAGCGACCACCGCCAGCACGCCCTGACGACCCTGCCCGCCACCCTTTCCCGCGCAACAGACTCCGCGCGTGGCCACGCCCAGAACACCCGGTAATCCTCGACGCCAGCGTCACGCGTGCGGCGCGAGCGCGGCGGGTTCCGGAGCCGCGATTGGCTCCGGAACCCGCGCTAGTCAGCTTCGATCGAGTCTGGCTTCTGCTGCCGTTGCTACGTGGAGATGGCCCGCCGGTCGGCGCCCGGGGGAGTCGTCTGAAGGGTGGATCTACGGGGAGACGGTTACCGAGTCGATGTTGGCGCCGCCGGCCGCGGTGGTGCCGGCGACCCGGATGGTGTTGGCACCTGCCTTCAGGGGCACCGCGACGGACACGTCGGCCCAGGTGTCCCAGTTGGCGGTGGCCGGGAAGTTCAGCGTGCCCTGTGCGGCGCCGTTGACCGAGATGGTCGCGGGCCGCGCCGAGGCGGTGCCGTCGCAGTACCGGAAGCTGAGGGTCTTGGTGCCGGCGGCGGCCGCGGTGACCGGGATGTCGACGTACGCGCCGACCGCGTTGGCCAGGTTGGCGAAACCGGTGCCGGTGAAGCCGGAGTGGTTGGAGTCGAACGTGCCGCCGGCGGACAGGGTGCCGGTCTCCGCCTCGAACACGGTGCCGTTCGGCGGCGGGGTCCCGCCCGCCATGGCCGCGCCGAGGCTGTCAAGGGCCTGCTGGACCTTGGCCTGGGCGTTGGCGTTCAGGTTGGCGTTGGTGCCGTTCACGACCCAGGACGGACCGGAGAACATCACGACGGTCACGCCGTTGTCCACGCCGCCGGTGGTGCCACTGCTGGGGATGCCGAGCAACTGGGCCGCTTTGACCGAGGCCTCGCCCAGCTCGCGGGAGTCGTTGTCCGAGGTGGTCTGGTTGTTCGCGGTCTGGGTGTCGCCGAAGATCGAGCCGATGACCTTGCCCTTGTAGAACATCAGCGCGAACTGCCGGCCCGACATGCCGTGTTCCTTGTAGAAGAAGTGCGGGCAGGGGGTCTTGCGGTCCCAGCAGTCGTCGCCCAGCACGTAGAACGGCACGTGGTGCGCGGCCAGAGCCTTGCCGTTGCTGTCGTGCCAGGTCGTGTCGCCCTGGTGGTCGGGATCGGGGTCGGGGTCGCTGCCGTCGTCGTCGATGGCCATGCTCGAGGTGTAGGCGTAGACGCCGGTGGCGACCTGGTACACGTTCACGTTCATCGCCCGAGTCATGGTGTTGATGTGGGGCTTGGTGTTGACCTGGTTGGCGGCCGTCGAGTTCTTACGGACACCGGCCAGTACCTCGGCGGCCGTGTACGTGGCGCCGTCTGGTGCGGCAGCCGAACCTGCCGCGGCGGCGTGGGGAGTCGTCGCGGCGTGGGGCGGGGTGACGGCGTGGGCGTTCGTCATGGCGAACGCGGTGGTGAGCGCGAGAGCTGCGGCGCCTGCCACAGTGAAGCGCACGCGGATCGGTGACATGGGGGGTGGGTGCCTCCATCCGATTAGTAAAATTTCTTAACGAGAATCGAAGCACCCGCAGTCCCGTTGCACAATCACTTTCCGAAGATCATCTTTAATGGATCTTCACGTTTGCCGCGCCAAGATGCCCGCCGCGTTCCGCAAGCCGGTCAGCAACAGGTCAGCGATCGGTCAGGCGCCTCGACGACGCTGGCCGTCTGAAGATCGAGAACGGCGGCGCACGCCCACGCCTCATGCCAAGCTCGTCAGCGCCTCATCAGCAATCGATCAGCGCACCGCGTCAGGCTTTGCGGGTGGACGTCTTCGAGCTGCTCGCCGATGAACGTCGGGCTCTGGCCGACCTGCTCGATCAGCTCAGCGCGGCGCAACTCGCCACCCCGAGCCTGTGTCATCGCTGGCGGGTCCATGACGTGGCCGCACACGTGGTGATGGCCCTTGAGGTCACGGCGGCGGAGTTTCTACGGACTCTGATGCTCTCGCGCGGCAGCTTCGACCGGGCGAATGGCAAACTCACCGCGCGCTGGGCCGAGCAGCCGGCAACCGAACTGGCCGTGCGACTACGCGGCCTGGCGCAGTCGCGTTTCACACCGCCCGGTCACGGCCCGGAGGCTCCCCTGGCCGATTTGCTCGTGCACGACCTCGACATACGCCGACCGCTCGGCATCGCCCGCACCACGGAGCCGGATCGTCTTCGCGCCGCGCTGAACTTCCTTGTGACGCTCAAGCTGCCGCCGGGCGCTCCCGGACCGACGCTCGTACCCCGTGGTTGCCTGGACGGACTGCGCCTGGAAGCCGACGACATCGATTTCGGCTGGGGGCACGGCACGCTGGTATGCGGATCGGCAGAAGACCTGCTCCTCGCGATCACCGGTCGCGGCGAAGGAGCGCGCAGGCTCAGCGGCGGGGGCGCCGCGACCCTCGCGCGACGCATCCGGTGACGGCCGTCTAGCCGGCTCGTGGCGGCGCTTCGCCGACGTGAGCCGGGTGGAAGGCCAGCAGCGGGACCTGCTGTGCCAGGCATCCAACGGGGACCGGCCGGGGTGTCAGTTCTTCTTCAGCTCCTGGGCGAGCATCACGAGGATGCCGCTGGGGCCGCGGACGTAGGTGAGCTTGTAGATGTCCTCGTAGGTGGCCACGCCGCGCAGCGGATGGCAGCCGTGCTTCGCCGCGATCTCGAGGGCTTCGTCGAGGTCGTCGACTGAGAAGGCGACGCGGTGCATGCCGATCTCGTTGGGGCGGGTGGGCTGCGTCTCGATCGCTTCAGGGTGGATGTATTCGAACAGCTCGAGCCGACCGGTGCCGTCCGGTGTCTGCAACATCGCGATGTTGGCGTGGTTGCCGTCGAGGCCGACGGCCGTGTCGGTCCACTCGCCGCTGACCGTGTCACGGCCCAGGACCGTCAGGCCGAGGTCGGTGAAAAAGGAGATCGTCGCTTCGAGGTCCCGGACGGCGATGCCGACGTTCTCGAGTTTGATAGCCATGCGCCGCATGCTACCGAGCGCGGCACACCGGCCCAGGTCAGCCCGCGATCGGCCGCAACCGGAACACGGCGATCCGGGCGAGGTGCTTGGCGATCTCGGAGACTGGCGCGTGTCCCCGAGGCCGCGCCGGGACGGTGCCGGACTTCGCCGGGATCGTCAATCGCGACGAACACGGTCCGCGGACGGACTCGTCGGCGTTGTGCGGGTGCTTTGTAAAACCATCGGCAGATGCCGAGCGGTTGACCGCTCAGGAACCTCGCCGTCGCTGCTCGTCAGGACCCGAATGATCCTGCCCGGGCGCATCGCCCGGCTGTGCGGAACGGCGCGGCGCACGACGGATTCGAACACGAAGCGACACCAGGATCTATCGAACGCCCACGTGGAAATTTCATGAACGCAACACGAAACCCAGTCAAATGCACACGAACTGGGATCGCTCCCAGAACCTTTCAGTGAGCGATTCTGTAACTTTCAGCAGCCACTGTACTCTCCTGGGCGCGAGCGCGTCGCTATCTGTGCAGTTGAAACGTATCACGAGCCTGTCGCCTGTCGAACGCAGGGCAGTTACTCAGAACCTTGACCATGGCTGAACCGCGCGCATCTTGCTGTACTCCGGGAGCGTTCACAGCAAAGGAGCAGTGATGAGTGACGTGTTGAGGCATCGACGGAGACTGTTGCAGGTGGCGACGGCTGGTGCTGGTGCGGCCGCGCTGATGCTCGGCGCCTTGGCCGGCGTCGGTGCCGTCAGCGCGGCCGCGGCTGCGCCGCGGGCGTTGCCGGCGGGCTGTTCCGGTTCCTCGCCGGTCACCTGTCACTACGCGGTTTCGCCGGGCAATTACGACGTGACGGTGTCGCTCGGCAGCAGCACCTCGGCGGGGTCGACGGCGAT
>DASUAR010000149.1:0-28537 GCA_035763685.1 Actinocrinis sp.
CCGACTCGTCGAAGCCGTCGTCCGGCTCCGCGTCGCGCCCTCGCCGTCGGAACATCGTCTCGTCTCCCCATCCTGTAACCACTGTCCGCGGCTGTCCGCGTCCGACTGTAGATCGCCGCGCCGCGCCTACCGGCCGGTGGATCCGAACCCGCCCGTGCCGCGCGCCGTATCCGGCAGCTGCGCGACCTCGCGGAAGCGGGCCCGCTCGACCCGCTGCACCACGAGTTGGGCGATCCGGTCCCCCCGGTGGAACACCACGGGGGCATTCCGATCCAGATTGACCACGATCACCTTGACTTCGCCACGGTACCCCGCGTCCACCGTTCCGGGGGAGTTGACCAAGCCCACTCCGTAGCGGGCGGCGAGCCCGGAGCGGGGATGCACGAACGCTGCGTAACCCTCCGGCAGCGCGAGCGCGAGACCGGTGGGCAGCACGGCCCGCTCGCCCGGCTCGACAACGGCGTCCACCGCGGTGCGCAAGTCCGCTCCGGCGTCACCCATATGGGCGTAAGTGGGCAAGGGAAGGCCTGGATCGAGGCGGGTGACCAGGACATCCACGTCCGCGCCCGGCACCTCCCCGGCGACCACCATCCCGCCGCCCACACCGTCCGGGTCAGCGGCAGAAACGGCCTGCGGCTGCGCGTGCTCCAGCTGATCCGTCACGGGTTCACCTCGAAGGCCCGCAGCATCCGATAGTCGTCTGGATTGTCCAAGACCGCTTGGACCTCCTCGGCGCGGCCGTGCTTGGCGAAATGGCCAAGCCGCACCTCGACGAACAGCGCGGTCGCTTGCGCCGCGAGTTCGCCGTCCGGACTGTCGAGCCGGCCTTCGGCTCGGTGGTAGAGCTTTCGGCCGTGCACGCCCACGCAGCGCGCGGAGAAGTGCACGGTACTGCCGAGCGGAACCGGCCTGATGAAGTCGGTCTCCAGGCGGCCGGTGACCGCGGGGACCCGCATCATCCAGTGCAGAGCGCCGATGACCTCGTCGAAGGCGAGCGAGAGCAGGCCGCCGTGGATGAGCCCTGGCGCGCCCTGGTGCGGCGGACCGACTTCGAACTGCGCCCGCACCGCGACGCCCTCGTCGGCGAACATGCGCAGGTGCAGGCCGTTTGGCTGCTCCTCGCCGCAGGCGAAGCACATCGGATAGTGCTGCCCGAGTTCGGTGCCCGGAGCAGGCGCCTGCTCGTGGCGCTGCGGGGACTCGGCGTCCGGCGGCGGCGTGGTCGGTGTGGTCGGCGTGACCGGCCCTGAGATGCCCGCGGCAGCGGCGTCCGGTACGGCGTTGGGTGCGGGCGGCTCGCTCAGGTCGGATCTGCTCACGCCGCAGACATTACTCGCGAGTCACCTTGTGTCTGTCTCCGGCAGGGGCGGGTTCTTCGGCCCGCGCACGGTGTGTGACGCTAGGCCACATGAACTCACAGCTCGAACAGTCTGTGCCGAACCAAGGCGGGAGCGGCGAGCCCGCCACGGGCGGCGCTGGCACGCGTTATCGGGAGAAGCTGCGCGCGCCGCTCTCCTACTGGTTCATCGGCTTCCTGTTCGGGCTGAGCTTGGCGATCATCATGCTCGTGATCGGCCCGTGGTGGTCACTCGGCGCCTTGCTCGTGGGGACAGCGCTGAGCGAGTACGCGGTGGTGGCCTACGGCAACCAAGTGATCGAGGTCTCCGCGGACGGCACACTCACCGCCGGAACCGCCACCCTGCCGGCATCGGCGCTGGGCGCGGCGGTCGCCCTCGACGACGAGCGCGCCCGCGCGCTGCGTACGTACGAGGCGGATCCGCGGGCGTTCCTCCTGCTACGCAGCTACATTCCGACTGCGGTGCGCGTGGAGATCACCGACCCGTCGGATCCGACTCCCTACCTTTACCTCTCCAGCCGCCGCCCGAAGCAACTCGCGGCGGTGGTCAACGCGCTCCCACGCTGACCACCGCCGACGGCCCGGACGCCCGGAGACGCCGCCCACCCGCCGGCGGCGACCCGGGTTACGCGCAGTCGCGGCAGATGCTCTGCCCGTTGCGCTCGTACGCCAACTGCGACTGGTGGTGCACCAGAAAGCACTTGGCGCAGGTGAACTCGTCGGCCTGGCGCGGCAGCACCCGGACGCTGAGCTCTTCATTGGACAGGTCGGCGCCGGGTAGCTCCAGCGACTCGGCGTCGCCCTCGTCCAGGTCCACGACGGCCGCGGTCTTGTCGACCCGGCGGGCCTTCAACTCCTCCAGCGAGTCCTCGCTGAGCTCGTCGTCGGTCTTGCGTGGCGTGTCGTAATCGGTGGCCATTTCTCCCTCTCCCCCTTCAGGCGGTTCTGCTCGTTCTGGGCACGTAACGTTTCGGGAGCCGGACTTGTGCCCGATCCGAGGCGCAGATTTTGCCGTACTTCAAGGGGTGTTACGCAACCGACACCCTCTGCCGTCCGCCAAAAGGGTGATCTGGCAGGATTGGCCGACCTCCGCTGTCCGCCGCCTACCCGTCACAGAAGGTTTTCCCCATGCCGATCTACGCTTTGGGCGACCATGTTCCCACCCTTCATCCAGACGCTTTCATCCACCCGGACGCCGTGGTGATCGGGCAGGTCAGCGTGGGGGCGGGGAGCACCGTGTGGCCCGGCGCGGTGCTGCGTGGGGACTATGGAACCATCACGGTCGGGGAGCGCACATCGGTTCAGGACGGCGCAGTGGTGCACGCCACGGAGGAACTCGCCACCGTAATCGGCTCCGAATGTGTAATCGGTCACATCGCGCACCTCGAGGGGTGCTTGGTCGAAGATCGCTGCCTCATCGGCTCGGGTTCGGTAGTGCTGCACCGAGCAGTGATCCGCAGCGGAGCGCTGGTGGGTGCGGGGGCGGTGGTGTCCCCTGGGACGGAGGTTCCAGGCGGGGCGATGGCCTTGGGCGTCCCGGCCAAGATCCGGACCGATGCGGTACCGCCGGGCGCTTTCGACGACGCGGTCGCGCGGTACGTGGCCAACGGCGCTCACTACGCAAAAGAACTACGGCGGATCGGCTGACCGGTCCGGCCAGTCAGCCCGCGCGGCTCAGCGCCGGGATCCAGACACGGACGATCAAGCCGCCCTCGGTGCGCGGCTGCACGGCGATGCGGCCGCCGTGTGCGGAGACGATGGCGCGAACGATCGATAAGCCGAGTCCCGCGCCGCGGTCCGCGGGATCTTTAGAAGCCTTGCCGTTGGCCTGAAGCCTGCGGAAGGGCTCGAAAAGGCCCTCTGCCGCCGCTTCGGGCACGACCGGCCCGCTGTTGGCCACGACGAGCAGGCCGTGCGTCCGTTGGTCGTAGGTGACCACGTCGACCCAGCCGCCGGGCACGTTGTACCGCAGTCCGTTCTGGATCAGGTTCGTTACCACGCGCTCCAGGAGTGGCCCATCGCCGAACGCCGAGGCGCGCCCTAGGTCCGTACGTACGACGACTTCGCGTTCCGTCGCTTCGGCTTCGCATTGGGCAGCGGCGCGTTGCGCTACCGCGGCGAGATCTACGGGGGACGGATCGACGAGTGCGTTATCGGCACGGGCGAGAGCGAGCAGCCCTTCGATCATGCGCTCCGAGCGTTCGTTCGTCATCAGCAGTGCCTTGGCAAGCTGCTCAGTCTGCGGGGGCACATCCGGGTCGGCGAGAGCGACCTCTAGCAGCGTGCGGTTGATCGCGAGCGGCGTCCGCAACTCGTGCGAGGCATTGCCGGTGAAGCGACGCTGGCTCTGGAAGGCGAGATCGAGGCGGTCGAGCATCTCGTCGAAGGTGTCGGCGAGCTCGCGCAGCTCGTCGCTCGGGCCGTCGAGCGAGATCCGCGTGCGTGAGGCGGCGTCCGGCCGATGCGCGATACGGCGGGCGGCGGCGGTGACGCGGCTCAGCGGCCGCAGCACGCGCCCCGCGATCCAGTAGCCGGCACCGAAGGCGACGATGCTGGTCGCGGCGAGGCCGAGCAACGAGGAGACGACGATGCCGTGCAGCGTTTCGGAGCGCTGGAGGTGGTTGCACTGGGCCGTTTGACCCGCCGTCAGTCTCAGGCCGGCGGCTCGGTCCGCTTGGGTCAGGGTGCACCACGCGGGCAGGTCGGCGCGTGGGTGGTTGAGGCGCCAGAGCACGAGCAGGTAGATGACGACGATCAAAATGATCCCCGCGCCGACGAACAGCGAGCCGTAGATCAGCGTCAGGCGAGCGCGCACCGTGAGCCCGCGGCGGCCTCCCGCCGTCACAGAGCGGCGACCAAAGGGCGGAGCGGCCTCGCTCACGGCCGTGTAGTGGCCGGAGGCTGTCAGCGGCACGACGGTTCGGGCGAGGGGGTCTGGCGGGCCGGTCTGGCCGCTGCGTGAGGCCATCGGATCGACGGACGGCGCATTCGGGTCGATGTTCATCGTCACCTGCTTACGCGATGCGGTAACCAGCGCCGGGCACGGTAAGCACGACCGGCGGGTCGCCGAGGCGCTTGCGCAGGGTCATGACGGTAACGCGCACCACGTTGGTGAACGGGTCTGCGTTCTCGTCCCACGCCTTCTCCAAGAGCCGCTCGGCAGTCACTGCGGTGCCGTCCGCGCGCATCAGCACCTCCAACACAGCGAACTCCTTGGGCGAGAGAGTGACCAGATGGCCGTCTCGGGTCACCTCACGGCGCGCGGGGTCTACGCGCAATCCCGCTCGCTCTAGCACGGGCGGAACCGGGGCGACCGACCGGCGACCTAATGCGCGCACCCGAGCCACCAGTTCGGCGAACGCGAAAGGCTTGCCCAAGTAGTCGTCGGCGCCTAGGGAGAGTCCGGCCACCCGGTCGGACACGTCCGAGGCGGCCGTGAGCATGATCACACGAGTCGGCGAACCCGAGGAGGCGATCAGGCGGCAGACCTCGTCCCCGGACATAGCGGGCAGATCTCGGTCGAGCACCACTACGTCGTAGTCGTTGACGCTCGTGCGCTCCCACGCCGAGGCCCCGTCGTAGACCACGTCCACGGCCATGGCCTCGCGGCGCAGCCCGGTCGCGATCGCATCGGCCAGCAACTGCTCATCCTCGGCGACCAGCACCCGCATGATCCGTACGCCTCCAGCCAGCTCTGTGTTCTTGTCAAATTCATAGTGCGGCCCGGCCCGGCGAGAACAGGCTGGCGCACCAGGCGTAAAGACCGGGTCAAGAAAAGCCGGCGCGCCCGAGAGTGGTTTGGCGGCAAGCGGGTTCGGGAACGCCTGAGCCAGATGGCTCAACCCGCCGAACAGGCGGCGTGGGCACGAACTCGTGAGTGCGGCAGTACCTCCAGCAAGACCTCTGAGCAGTAACCACCCTCATTCGACACCTCAGGAAGGCGACCCCTCATCCAGCGGCCGATCGGCCTCGACCTCCACGGCTTTCGGCGGCACCCGGTCCCTCATCCGGCTCCCGCCCCTCCCCCGCGCAAGGAGCGAACCTATGGGAGAGTTCTCCATTCGTCTGCGTCAGCGCATCTTCGAAACGGAGACGGCTCTTCGCCGTGCGATGTACGCCAAGGACCCGTATGCGGTCCAAGTGGAGCAGGGCGAACTGGACTCCCTGCTGCGGATCGCGGCCGAACACGGCGTTGACGTGGCGCCGTCCGCCGCGGCCTGATCCGGATTCAGGACAGCCCAGACTCCACCGTCAGGACTTCACCGCTCGCCCCGCGCCGACAATGGCGCGGGGCGATTCACGTTCAGCCCCTGCCGCAGTGATCGCCCCCGCTAGACGCGCGTGCCAATCCCGCACTAGGCCGTGTGTAAGAAGTAGCGTCGGGCAACGTTCGCATAGGCGGCGGTATCAGCCGAGGTGCCGGGCGAAGAACCGCAGCGTGCTGTCCATCTCGAACGCCGGGATCTCCCCGTGCTTGCCGGGGTTGGCATGCAGCGTCTTCTCGGTTGAGGCGAAGGCGTCGAACAGTGCCAGGCTCTGGGTCCGTGGCACTCGCTCATCGTCCCACTGCACGAGAAACTCCACCGGGACAGTAATGCGCGCGGCGCTCCGGGCCGACACCTCAGCACCACCCAGACCCAGTACCGCCGCCCGACAGGGAGCGGGCCTGTTAATAATCATCATCCGCACCGAGCTCGACCAACGCTCCGTGCAACTCGGCGAAGGTGCCGGGCGGAGCCGCGATGGACATCTGCTCGCTCGACTCGGCACCGTGGAAGCCCTCGACGATCGCTCCCGCCTCGGTGGCGATGAGCGTCCCGGCGCAGCGGTCCCAGTGATGCGTCCCGCGCTCGTAGTACCCGTCCATCCGCCCTGCGGCCACGGCGCAAAGATCCAGCGCCGCCGACCCGTTGCGGCGGATGTCACGCACCCGCGGCAGCAGTGCCCCCGCGATCGCTCCCTGGCGCTCCCGCCGCTCCGCGCGGTAGCCGAAGCCGGTAGCAACGAGCGCCGAGCCGAGATCCGTCGCAGGCCTTACACGCAGCTTCGTGTCGTTACACCACGCCCCGGCGCCGCGCACAGCCGTGTAGACCTCACCCAACCGCGGAGCCGCCACGACTCCAGCAACCGTCACGCCGTCGACCTCTACGCCCACGGACACCGACCAGTGCGGTAGGTCGTAGAGGTAATTCACCGTTCCGTCGATGGGGTCGATCACCCAACGCACCGCTCCCTGCCCCGGCTCGGCGCGCCCAGAATCGGCTCCGCCCTCCTCGCCGAGAAACGCATCATCAGGCCGCTGCTCGAGGATCAGCTTGCGAATGAGCGCTTCGGCCGCGGTGTCCATCTCGGTCACGACGTCCGTCGGGCTCGACTTGGTGTCCGCGACGCCGAGGTCCGCCGGCCGTCGCTCCACAGCGAGCCTGGCCGCCTCAGTGGCGGCGGCGCGAGCCAACTCCAGCAGCTTCCAGGGATCTGGCGACACGTCAGTCCGTTCAGTCGACGTCGGTTTGGGCGGCCGCGCGCATCAGTCCGACCCGCACAGCGCGGCTCTTTGGACACGCGGGTTAGGGCAGCATCCGGCGCGACACACGTCCGGCATGATGCCCAGGGGGCTGAGTGCCTTCGGCTCCGGCTGCTCGCCGCGCGCACGCGCGGCGCGTTCGAGCACGAGGTCGCGGATCGCGGCGACGAAGTCCGCATCCGTCCCGACGGTCGCCGCCCGAGCGAACGGGAGGCCGAGCTTGGCGGCCGTCGCGGCGGCCTCGGTGTCGAGGTCGTAGACGACCTCCATGTGATCCGAGACGAAGCCGATCGGGACCGCCACCGCCGCGGTCAATCCTTGAGCAGAGCGCTCACGCAGGTAGTCGCCGATGTCCGGCTCAAGCCACGGCTGGCTTGGCGGACCGCTGCGGCTGCAATAGGTGAGCGACCGCGGCCTGCCTACGACGCCGGTAGCCCGTTCTACGCCCTCTGCGACGAGGTCCGCGACGGCCTGGTGCTGTTCGACGTAAGGGCTCGACTCTGCCAGGACGAGCGGCAGCGAGTGCGTAACGAACACCAACTCCGCGGCATCGCGAACCGACTCGTCGAGCGTTGCCAACGCATCGACGGTCGAGCGGACCATGGGCCCCACGAAGCCGGGGTGGTCGTAATACGCGCGGATGCGGTCCAGCCGCAGATCCGCAGTTGTCGCTCCGCCCGCTTCCACCGCCGCGGCCAGGTCCTCGCGATATTGCCGGCAACCCGAGTACGACGAATACGCCGACGTGACGAACACCACGGCGCGCTGTACGCCGTCCTCAGCCATCCGGGCGAGCGTGTCGGCGACGTACGGGTCCCAGTTCCGGTTGCCCCAGTAGATCGGCAGGTCGAGCCCGTGCTGCGCGAAGTCCTGCTCAAGGGCGGCGACCAACGCGCGGTTCTGCCCGTTGATCGGGCTGACCCCGCCGAACTGGAAGTAGTGCGCGCCGACCTCGACCAGCCGCTCCTTGGGGATACCCCGGCCGCAGGTGACGTTCTCCAGGAAGGGGACGACGTCGTCCGGACCTTCGGGCCCGCCGAAGGAAAGCAGCAGCAGGGCGTCGTACGGGCTGGCCAAAGACATGACGCCATCCTCGCACGCCCGGCTCGAGCGCAAGCGCCTCGGTCGGCTGGCACACGGCAAAGGAGGCGCAAGGGGGGCGCAGCATGGCGAGCAACATCAAAATTGCCTGAAGTCCCTTGACGCCCGGCCACATGTCGCGTTGGCTACGCACCGCAGAACCAACCCGGGCGGCACAATTCCGCGCAAGAGCGCCTTGCACGGCAGGCCCGCGCGAGACCGCACGCCACCCCGCTGACTTATGAGATGGGCAATCGAGGCTGTGAGCACTGAGGCGACCTCCACGCCGACCCGCACGTGGACCAACTGGGCCGGAAACCAGAAGGCCCGGGTCAGACGCATAGCCACTCCGTCAAGCGCCGCCGAGGTGGCGCAGACCGTGCGCGAGGCCACGGCCCAGGGCCTCGCCGTCAAACCGGTCGGCAGCGGCCACTCGTTCACACCCGTGGCAGTCACCGACGGCGTGCTCATCCGACTGGACAATCTGACCAGGCTGCGGTCTGCGGATAAGTCATCCGGGCTGGTCACCGTCGAGGCGGGCATGGGCCTGTGGCGATTCAACGAACTGCTGGCGGAGCAGGGCCTCGCACTGACCAACATGGGCGATATCCAGGCGCAGACGGTCTCCGGCGCGATCGGCACCGGCACGCACGGCACCGGCCGGTCGAGCGCGTCGATCGCCGCGCAGGTCGCAGGGCTCGAAGTGGTGCTTGCCGACGGTTCGATCGTGTCCTGTTCCGCCACCGAGCGTCCTGAGCTGTTCGAGGCGGCGCGCATCGGCGTCGGCGCGATCGGCGTGATCACCGCGGTCACCTTCCGCACCGAGCCCGCGTTCCTGCTGGCGGCGCGGGAGGAGCCGATGCGCCTCGACGCGGTGTTCGAATCCTTCGACGAGCTCTGGCAGGACAACGAGCATTTCGAGTTCTGGTGGTTCCCGCACACCGACGCCACGATGCTCAAACGCAACAACCGCACGGAAGGTCCGGCGGCCCCGCTCTCGCGCAGCCGGGCCTGGTTGGAGGACGAATTCCTGTCCAACACCTTCTTCTCCGGGCTGCTCAAGGCGGGCCGCAGCGCGCCACGCGCCGTGCCGGCCATCAACAAGCTGGCGGCGAAGGCACTGTCCGCGCGCAGCTACACCGACCGCTCGGACAAGGTGTTCACCTCGCCGCGCCGCTTCAAGTTCCTGGAGATGGAGTACGCGCTGCCGCGTGAGGCCACCGTGCCCGCGCTGCGCGAGATCCAGCGGATGCTCCAAGACGCGGGGCTGCGCATCGCGATTCCGATCGAGGTGCGCACCGCGCCGGCGGACGAGTTGTGGCTGTCCACGGCATACGGCCGCGACACCGCCTACCTGGCGTTCCACATGACCGAGGGCGTGAATCCGGCGGAGTACTTCGAGAACGCCGAGTCGATCATGGTCGCGTACGACGGCCGCCCGCATTGGGGGAAGCTGCACACGCGCGACCGCGAGTACCTGGCGTCGGCGTACCCGCGCTTCGAGGACTTCCTCGCGGTGCGGGATAAGGCAGACCCGCAGCGTGCATTCGCCAACGACTACACCAGGCGCATCTTCGGCGCCTGAGGCCGCCTCCCCGCGGGCGAACGGTCAGTCACCCACCGGCGAGTTCGAGCGCCGCCTCGTACAGCCCTGAGCCGGTCTGTTCGAGCCAGTGCACGTGCGGGTCGCGGCGGAACCAGGATTCCTGGCGCCGCGCGAATCGCTTGGTCTCTTTCACAGTCTGCTCGCGCGCCTCCTCCTCGGAGACTTCTCCAGCGAGGAAGGCAAGCACCTGCTTGTAGCCGAGGGCCCGGCTTGCCGTGACACCCTCACGCAGCCCGACGCGCTCTAACGCACGCACCTCGTCGATAAGCCCTCGCTCCCACATCACATCGACGCGGCGCGTAATGCGCTCGTCGAGCACGGCGCGGTCGGCGGTGAGGCCGAGGCGGAGCGTGTGCGGGTAGTGCGGGCTGTGGCCGGGCAATGTCGCGGTGAACCGGCCGCCGGTCAGCTCGATCACCTCGAGCGCGCGCACGATCCGTCGACCATTCGACGGCAGGATTGCCGCCGCTGCGCCCGGGTCGGCGGCGGCTAGCCGCGCGTGCATTGCGGCGGAACCGACCTCCGCGAGCTGCGCCTCAAGCTCGGCACGCAGCTCTGGATCGGTGCCCGGGAACTCGAAGTCGTCCAGCGTGGCGTGTACGTAGAGTCCGGAGCCGCCTACCAGGATCGCTGGCCGGCTCTCCGCCAGCAGCCGATCGATAACCGAGCGCGCGAGGCGCTGGTATTCGGCTACCGCAGCGCGTTCGGTGACCGGCCAGATGTCGAGCAGATGATGCGGTACGCCCTGCCGTTCGGCTTCAGTCAGCTTCGCGGTGCCGATGTCCATGCCGCGGTACAGCTGCATGGAGTCGGCATTGACCACCTCGCCGCCTACTTCCCGAGCTAGCGCAACGGCCAGGTCGGACTTTCCGACGGCGGTGGGACCGACCACGGCGATGACTGTCGGACGTCCGTGTCCCGCCTGGTCAGACGGCCCCGCTTCCAAGTACCGCGTTTGTGTCTGCGCATGTTCCGCCAGTGGCCCTGTCACGGGCACATTCTCCCAGTTCCGAGCTGCACTCTTCACCGCGCGATGTCCTGTTGTGTCACATATGCTCGATAGATCGGGCCGCCGGAATACGGCGGCCTCACGACCGGAGGGCCACGACGATGGGCATCTTCGACAGGTTCAAGCACAGCAGGAATCAGGACGGCGGCTCGTCCACCGCGCTGATGGACCGCGCGCGCGGGATGCTGCACGGCCACGGCGACCAGGTCGACAAGGGCGTCGACAAGGCCGGGCAGATGGTCGACGAGCGCACCGGCAACCGGTACACCGATCAGATCAACATGGGCACGGGCAAGGCCAAGGAGATGCTCGCCGAGGAGGAACCGGGTTCGGGGATGACACAAGATCCCGCCACCGGCGCCGACATGACGCACCCCGAGATGGGCGGCATGCCCGGGGGCGACGCCCCGCAGCAGCCGCCGAGCTGAGCCGGACCGGGACACTACGCCCAGCGCGCGGCGGTCACGCGCCGACCGCCGCCGGGCGTCCCGACATCCACAGCGCCGCGAAGTAGCCGACGCCGTAAGGCGCGCAGCAGGAGAGCAATTCGCCGTGCCACTGCCGCTCACCTGGGTCGGACTCGCCGGTCTCGGCGGCCCCGGCGAGTACCTGCCAGGGCGCGCGTCCGGCCGCCATCAAGTCGCTCGCAGCCGTCGGATCGATGGCTGCGAGCGACTTCGTGTCCACAGTCGCAAGGGCGCGAGCGATCTCGTCATCGAAGGGCTCGGCGCGGTCGTCGAGGTAGCCGGGAGCCTTGAGCGTCCGGCGCGCGGAGCCGTCAGCCATGACCAGGAACGCCACCCGCTCGCTGCGCCCGGCCAACTCCCGCCCCAACCTCGCGCACTCTTCTGGCTCGGTGTCCTCGCCGATCTCCCATGCCTCGCATGCGAAATCGGCCGATGACGCGGCTGCGTCGAGCAGCCAGCGACCAACCAGCAGGCCGCAGCACGGCTCGACGGCCGCGTCCTCGCCGTCCGTGGCGGCCCCGACCACGAGGTCCACGCCGAAGCGGCGGAACGTGCCCTCAAGCCGCCCTACGCGCGCGCCTGATCCAGCGCCAGGCGCGATCACGACGAGCAAATCCGGCTTGCACGTTCCCACGCGCGTTACGGCCGTCAGGCACGCCTTACGCACGTCCGCTAGTTCGTCTGCCGCACCGCTGGCGACTTCGGGGACAAGCAGCGGCGTCTGCGGGCACACTGCGGCCGCAACCAGCATGCTGCTATCCCCCGGCTCAGCCGCACACCGGAGCGGCGGGCAGCGGCGCAGGAATGCCGACGCCGGGCATCCCGAGTGAGACGACCGGCTTGTCGTCCTTGGCCGCGTTACGCATCTCCCAAGCGTCGCCCGAGCGCATGCGCCGCAGTGTGCGTACCGCGCTGCCGCCGTCCTCCCCGTCGGCGACGAGGTGGTGCGGCGCGGCGTACGTGATCCGGGCCGTCACCAGGTCACCGGGGCGAGGCCGTTGCGCGTCATCCAGCGCACCCGTCGTCGCGTCTCCGACCGCGAAGTGGACGAGTCGGTTGTCGCGAGCCCGGCCGGACATGCGGTGGGTCGAGCCGTCCTTACGGCCTTCGCCCTCAGCCACCAGGAGTTCGACCTCGGTGCCGATGAGCTTGCGGTTCTCCGCCCAGGAGATCTCCTCCTGCAGGTCGACGAGCCGCTGGTAGCGCTCCTGCACGACCTGCTTCGGCACCTGGCCGTCCATCTCGGCGGCGGGGGTGCCGGGGCGCTTCGAGTACTGGAACGTGAACGCCGACGCGAATCGGGACTCGCGCACGACATGCAGCGTCTGCTCGAAATCGGCCTCGGTCTCGCCCGGGAAGCCGATGATGACGTCAGTCGTGATCGCCGCGTGCGGGATGGCCTTACGCACTCGCTCGATGATGCCCAGGTACCGCTCCTGCCGGTAGGAGCGACGCATGGCGCGTAGCACGGAGTCCGAGCCGGACTGAAGCGGCATGTGCAGCGACGGCATCACGTTCGGCGTCTCCGCCATGGCCGCGATCACATCATCGGTGAAATCACGCGGATGCGGGGAGGTGAAGCGGACCCGCTCCAAGCCCTCGATCCGGCCGCAAGCCCGCAGCAGCTTGGAAAACGCCTCGCGGTCCCCGAATTCTGCGCCGTAAGAGTTCACGTTCTGCCCGAGCAGCGTGATCTCCACGACGCCCTCAGCGACGAGCGCCTCGATCTCGGCCAGGATCTCGCCCGGCCGCCGGTCCCGCTCGGTGCCTCGCAGCGACGGCACGATGCAGAAGGTGCACTTGTTGTTGCAGCCGACCGACACCGAGACCCACGCCGCGTAGGCGGACTCGCGGCGGGTCGGCAGCGTCGAGGGGAAGACTTCCAGCGCCTCGGCGATCTCGACCTGCGCCTCCTCCTGCACGCGCGCGCGTTCGAGCAGCACCGGTAGGGCAGAGAGGTTGTGCGTACCGAAGACGACGTCGACGTAGGGCGCACGGCGTACCACCTCGCCGCGGTCCTTCTGCGCGAGACAGCCGCCGACCGCGATCTGCATACCGGGCCGCTGTGCCTTAACCGAGGCGAGGTGCCCGAGGTTGCCGTACAGCCGGTTATCGGCGTTCTCGCGCACGGCGCAGGTGTTGAAGACCACCACGTCGGCCGTCTCGCCGTGATCGGCGCGCTCGTAGCCGGCGCTCTCCAGCAGACCGGAGAGCCGCTCAGAGTCGTGCACGTTCATCTGGCAGCCGTACGTGACGATCTCGTACTTCCTGGAGGAGGACATCCCAGCCGAACCACTCTCATCCGCGACGCGTGAGCCGTGTGACGGCCACCTGACGCATTTTGCCATGTCGAGCCGCGAAACCGTCCTTCGCGCAGGCCGTGGGCCCGCTCCGGGCGCCAATCGCAGCCTCGTTACCCGACCGTTATCGACCGTTGTGACGAATAAGCCTGACAGGCGCTACCTTTCCACACCGGGAAACGCAGTCGGGGCGGCACCGGTGTGAGGGGCGGAACTGTGCGACGACGGGGATTGCTGGGATTGCTGCTCGCGATGGGGCTCACGGCGGGTACGGCGGGGTGCGTAACCATCTCCCCCATCGCGGCGACCGGTGACTTTCCGGTGGCCAGCGGGGTGAAGCTGGACAACTCGTCGACCTTCCAGCGGATGGCGGCGCGCGATCAGGGCAAGGGCCGCATCGTCATCGGGGTGAAGAACGACCAGCCCGGGCTCGGTTACTACGACGAGAACAGCAAGGCCTACACCGGCTTCGACATCGAGATCGCCGAACTGATCGCCGCCGGGCTCGGCTTCAGCCGCTCGCAGATCCAGTTCCTGCCGGTGACCTCGGCGAACCGGGAGAACGCGCTGCAGAACGGCTCGGTCGACCTGGTGGTGGCGTCGTACTCGTATACGGCGGACCGCGCGCAGGTCGTCTCGTTCGCCGGCCCCTATTTCGAGACGATCGACGGTCTGCTGGTGCGGTCGGACGAGAACATGACGAGCCTTGGTTCGCTGACGGCGAGCGACAACGTCTGCTCGACCTCGGGCTCGAACTCGATC
Organism: Actinocrinis sp.; assembly: GCA_035763685.1. GTDB lineage: Bacteria > Actinomycetota > Actinomycetes > Streptomycetales > Catenulisporaceae > Actinocrinis. The sequence continues at coordinate 14,106 of DASUAR010000149.1, forward strand.
AGTCCGCTGAAGTCGCTGACCAATGCTCAGCTGGTGCCCCGCAGCACCTTCTCCGAGTGCGTGAGTGCGCTGAAGCAGCACGCGGTGGACGGGGTGTTCACCGATCTCGCGGTGCTGGCCGGGTACGCGGCCCAGGATCCCGAGCATCTGCGGTTGATCGCGATCCCTCAGGCCGCGCCGCCGCAGCTGTATGGCATCGGCCTGCCGCTCGGCGATGATCTGCTGCGCCGGAAGATCGACAGCATCCTGGTGGCCGCCGAGGATGACGGCACCTGGCAGGCGATTTTCAACGCCACGTTGGCGCCGTCAGGCATTCAGCCGATCGCGCCGCCGGATGGTGTGTGGACGCCGAAGTCCTGAGCCGGCAGCCGCACTGGCCGCAGGTCCGGCCGGCGCGACCGCGCTCAGCCCGGTCCGTACGCGGCGTCGTCGGCCTCGAACTCGCTGAAAGCATCCGCGGCGGCTTCGGCGGCTTCCTGGACCACGTGGCGCACCGCACGGGACACGATCGCGCCCGAATAGCCTTTGCGCGCGAGGAATCCGGCTAAGCGGCGAAGCTTTACTTCGGCGGGCACGGCAGGCATCCGGTCGTACCTGGCGCGGGCGATCCGGCAGGCGGTTTCGAATTCCTGCTCGGGATCGAGCGCGCCAACCGCGTCCGCGACGACGTCGTCCGCAACGCCGCGGCGGCGCAGCTCCGCGGAGAGGGCCCGGCCGCCTTGTCCGCGGATTCGGTGCCTGGATTCGACGAAGGCTTCCGAGTAGCCGACGTCGTCGATCAAGCCGACCTCTTCGAACCGGTCCAGCACCGCTTCGGCCGCTTCGGGCGCGATGCCCTTGCGTTGCAGGAGTGCGGCCAGCTGGCCTCGGGTCCTGGCTGCTCTGGAGAGGGCGTCCAAGGCGATCCGGCGGGCAGCCGCTTCCCCGCCGCCCGCCGATTGCGATGCCTCATCCGCATCGTGCCCATCGACCCACTCCGGCGCGGCATCGCGACTACTGCCACCAGCCCAAGCCGGTGCCGCATCCCGACCGGCGCCGCCGCTGGCCCACTCCGGCGCCGCGCCCCGGCTTACGCCACCAGCCCAAGCCGGCGCGGTGTCCTGGCCATCGTCATCACCCTGTCGGAACTGGCCGCCACTACTCGGCGACCGCCGCCGACCACGCCGCTCGCGCTGACCGCCACCGCCGGCACCCGCGAAGCTCGGGCCGGCGTCCGGCCGGTGACGGTCGTCGCGCTCAATTCCGGGCCGGTAACCGTCGTCGGCTCGGCCGGTCACAGCCCGGCTGCGTCAGTGCTCGCCGCCTTGGCCCGCGATCGGGTGGGCTTCGCCGGAGCCTCCGCCTCGACCGCGGCAGCCGGCTTGGCGTCCACCGCGGGCGCGTCCAACTGCGGGCCGACGCCGAGCTTCTCCTTGATCTTCTTCTCGATCTCGTTGGCGATGTCCGGGTTGTCCTTCAGGTAGGTGCGCGCGTTCTCCTTGCCCTGCCCGAGCTGCCCGTTCTCGTAGGTGTACCAGGCCCCGGACTTGCGCACGAAACCGTGCTCTACGCCGAGGTCGATCAGGCCGCCCTCGCGGCTGATGCCGTGGCCGTAGACGATGTCGAACTCGGCCTGCCGGAAGGGCGGGGCCACCTTGTTCTTCACGACCTTGACCCGGGTGCGGTTGGCCACCGCGTCCTGACCGTCCTTCAGCGTCTCGATGCGGCGCACGTCCAGCCGTACCGAGGCGTAGAACTTGAGCGCCCGCCCACCGGTCGTCGTCTCCGGCGAGCCGAACATCACGCCGACCTTCTCGCGCAGCTGGTTGATGAAGACCGCGGTGGTCTTCGAGTGGCTCAGCGCGCCGGTGATCTTGCGCAGCGCCTGGCTCATCAGCCGGGCTTGCAGACCCACGTGCGAGTCGCCCATCTCGCCCTCGATCTCGGCGCGCGGCACCAGCGCGGCCACCGAGTCGATCACGATGATGTCGAGCGCGCCGGAGCGGATCAGCGTGTCCGCGATCTCCAGGGCCTGCTCGCCGTTGTCCGGCTGCGAGATGTACAGGTTCTCGGTGTCGACGCCGAGTGCCTTCGCGTAGACCGGGTCGAGGGCGTGTTCGGCGTCGATGAACGCGGCCAGGCCGCCGGCCCGCTGCGCGTTGGCGACCGCATGCAGGGCCACGGTCGTCTTTCCGCTCGATTCCGGGCCGTAGATCTCGACGACGCGCCCGCGCGGCAGCCCGCCTACGCCCAGGGCCACGTCGAGCGCGATCGCCCCGGTCGGGATGACGTCGATCGGTGCACGCGTCTGGTCACCCATGCGCATCAGCGAGCCCTTGCCGAACTGCCGCTCGATCTGCGCGAGGGCCGCGTCGATCGCCTTCTCCCGATCGGTTGACGCCGCCATGGTTCTCTCGCCTCCGTGTGTTGGTACCGCGGTCTGGGGCCGCCGGTTAGCCAGTTGCGACGAGAACGCTACCGGCCACCGCCGACAACAACGCCGCCTCCGTGGAGCGCACCCGTCCCGGTGGCTCCCGGATTCCGCGAGCACCGTTCAGTGGTCACTGTTTCACGCCGCCGGGGCCGTGGGTGCGGAAATGCCAAAAATCCAGGCAAACCAGTCTGCACGGCACCGGGGACGTCCGTTCGATCTAGAACTATAGTTCGAAGTCTATCCGGCGGCGCTGACATCTGCCGCAACACCTCGGCATGGCGTGTCCAGCATTCTTGATCGCGCCGGCCATCCGCGGATCGACCATGTGTACGAGCCACGCCGCGCCGAGCGGATCCGGCGGCCCCGGTGTCTGGGCCGATTCGCTCGGCTGCCTACGATGTGCGGGTACAGGCGAAGCCACGAGGTGATGTGCGCATGACGACCGGACTGCCCGGAGCGGGCTCGCATTCGATGGCCAGTGCCTATTCAGGGCCGCCTCTCCTGCAGAACAGCGCGTATGTGACCCAGTGGACGCTCAATCCGTGGGTGCTCGGCGTAGTCGTCGTCGGGGCAGCGCTTTACGTCGTGGGCGTCAGCCGTCTCAGGGCGCGCGGTGGGACTTGGCAGCGCGGGCGCACGGTCCTGTTCCTTTCGGGCCAGGGCCTGTTCGCGTTCGTGTGCATGTCGTTCCTCGGCGCGTACGAGCGGACGCTGTTCTGGCCGCGGGCGGTGCAGAATACCCTGATCCTCATGGTGGTGCCGATGCTCTTGGCCCTCGGCGCGCCACTGACGCTGATCATGCAGAACTGCTCCGAGCGTGGTCGCGAGCGGCTCACCCGCGTGCTACGCAGCCGACCGGCGTATCTCCTCGGGTTCCCGGCCACCGTCTCCGTAGTCTTTCTCAGCACGCCGTTCCTGGTGTATCTCACGCCATGGTTCGAGGCGGCGATGCGCAGCGATTTCCAGAATGAAGTACTGCGGTTCATACTGCTCGTGGTCGGTTATTACTACTACTGGATGCGGCTACGCGTTGACCCGGTACCGCACGAATACCCGCATATGGTTTCGGTCTGGATCACATTCGCCGAAGCAGTGACGGACGGCGCCCTCGGCATCATTTTAATGTGGGGTAGCTACAAGGTCGCCGGGGACTATTACACGGCGTTAAAGCGTCCTTGGGGCATGACGCTCCATGATGATCAGCTTATCGGTGGCGGGGCGATCTGGGTCGTCGGCGACATGGCCGGACTGCCGTTCATCGGGGCCCTGTGGCGACGCATGTTCCGCGAGGACGAGCAGGAAGCAGTGGTCGTCGACACGCTGCTTGACGCGCTTGAAGTGGTGCAACATGCCGAGGCGGCGGAGCGTCCCGACGAAGAGGCGCTGCCGGAGGGGCACCTGCGGCCTTGGTGGGAGACGGATCCGCGGTTCGCCCACCGCTTCGGCACCTCCTCCCCCGAGACCGAAAACTGACCGCAGCAGCCCTTCCGCTCGCGCCCGCTGCGGACCTCACCGGTCAAATTCGCCGAATTCCCCATCCCTAAATAGTAATCTCATCCAACGATTCACCCGAAAAGCGTCGTCAGTAGAGCGTAGAAAAAATACGCCCTTTTGACGATTCGCTTTCACCGATCTCCTGACATCGTTGATCACGTCGCGCTGAATCTCGCGGGAGCCGCCCGCGACAGTAGCGACGAAAACGAGGAGGTCCACTATGTCCCGAGCGTTCACTCGTGCCCTGGTCCTGTCGACGATCGGCGGCCTGGCCGTCGCGCCGTCTCTCGCCTATGCCGCTGGCGGCGGATCGAACCCGCACGCGCCGACCGTGACTCGGGTGCTCGCGCCCAAGCACGCGCACGGCGGTGAGGACGTGCTGCTCTCTGCCCGGGTGAGCCTGGCCAAGAAGCCCACGGCGCCCACGACGGATGCAGAGCCGGAGCGCAAGGGTTCGAAGGGCGGAAAGGGCAAGGGAGGCAAGGGCACCGTCAAGAAGGGGAAGGGCGGGAAGGGCCACGGTCATCGCCGAGCGTCTGAGACGGGGTCGATCATCTTCACGGTCGACGGCAAGGCTCTGGCGCCGGTGCGGATCTCGCACGGCCGCGCACTTGAGAAGCTGACGTTGCCGCCGGGCAATCACACGGCTTCCGCCTCCTATAGCGGCGACGACAACTACAGCGCGAGCGAGTCGACTCCTGTCACGTTCGCGGTGAGCTAGCAGCCGTCGCCGAGATCGCGCCGCACAGCCTCCGAGTCGCACGGATCCGCTGCGGGCCGCGGTCAAGCGTCGGTGCGGGGCGGGACGGCCGCCCGCCCCGCCCCGACGCCCACACTTCGCGGGCGCCTTACGTCGTGTCGTATCTGCTCCGGTGCACAGCTACGCGCAGGCCGACTCCGCTCCTGCGAAACCGAGCCTCAGAAGGACACCGACACATTCCACCTGTCACGAGCCAAGACTTCCGCAACGCCGGGGAAGCCGAGCACCTCAGCCAGGGGTGACGCGATGCGCGCCGTCACCAACTGGTGTGCAGCGGCTTGCCCTCGCTGTAGCCGGCGGCGCTCTGGACGCCGATCACCGCCCGCTCGTGGAACTCGTCGAGCGACCGCGCTCCGGCGTAGGTGCAGGCGGAGCGTACTCCAGCGATGATCACGTCGATCAGGTCCTCGACTCCGGGCCGCTGCGGGTCGAGATACATCCGGGAGGCTGAGATGCCTTCCTCAAAGATCGCCTTGCGCGCTTGCTCGAAAGGAGAGTCATCTGCGGTACGAAGACGCACCGCGCGTGCAGACGCCATGCCGAAGTTGACCTTGTACGGCCTGCCGTCGCCATCGTGCTGGAGGTCGCCCGGGGACTCGTAGGTGCCGGCGAACCAGGAGCCGACCATCACGTTGGCGGCACCGGCCGCCAAGGCGAGCGCGACATCACGAGGATGGCGGACGCCGCCGTCGGCCCAGACGTGCTTGCCGAGGGCACGAGCCTGAACCGCGCATTCAAGTACGGCGGAGAACTGTGGCCGGCCGACACCGGTCATCATCCGGGTCGTGCACATGGCTCCGGGACCGACGCCGACCTTGACGATGTCCGCTCCCGCGGCGACCAGGTCGCGGACCCCTTCCGCGGAAACGACATTGCCGGCGACGATCGGGACGCCGGGGCGCAAAGCCCGCACCGCGGAGAGAACCGAGATCATCTTCTCCTGGTGCCCGTGCGCGGTGTCCACGACCAGAGCGTCGGCTCCGGCGTCGAGCAGTGCCTTGGCCCGGCCGACGGCGTCACCGTTGATCCCGATCGCCGCGGCGACGCGCAGCCGGCCGGCCGCGTCGACCGCGGGATCGTAGAGAGTCGCGCGAAGTGCGGCCCGTCGGGTGAGCATGCCGGTGAGCCGGCCGTGCTCGTCCACCACAGGCGCGAGCCGGTGGTGGCCTTGGCTGAGGCGGTTGAATGCTTCCTCCGGCTCGATGCCGTCCGGAACAGTCAGCGGGTCACGGGACATGACCTGGCTCAGCTGGGTGAAGCGGTCGACCGCGGCGCAGTCCGCCTCGGTGACGACGCCGATCGGTCGGCCGTCCGCGACGACCACGGCCGCGCCGTGCGCTCGCTTCGGCAACAGGTTGAGCAGATCGCCGACAGTGTCGGTAGGACGGACCGTGATGGGCGTGTCGTAGATCGTGTGCCGGGCCTTGACCCAGTCGAGGACATTCGCGACCACGTCGATCGGGATGTCCTGCGGGATGACCGCGATGCCGCCCCGACGCGCGACGGTCTCGGCCATCCGGCGGCCGGCAACCGCGGTCATGTTGGCGACGACCAAGGGAATGGTGGTGCCGCTGTCATCAGGCGTCCTGAGATCGACGCCGAGTCTCGATCCGACGTCGGACCGCGCGGGGACCATGAAGACGTCGTCGTAGGTGAGGTCGTGCTGAGGAGTCGAATCATTCAGGAAGCGCACGTGACGGCAGTCTACCGGTCGGCGGTGGAACCGGCTTCAAGGCGCGCTGCCTCGTCGGCGGCGACCCAGGCGCCGTCGCCGCTGTAGCGGCGGATCACCCGGGCCGGGACTCCAGCCACGACGCTGTGGTCTGGAACCTCGCCGCGCACCACGGAACCGGCCGCGACAACGACGTTGCGGCCGATCGTGGCGCCGGGCAGCACGATGGACCCGGTGCCCAGCCAGGAACCCGCGCCGATGCGAACCGGGGCGTTCACCGGCCACTGCTTTCCGATCGGCACCTGCGGGTCGGCGTAGCCGTGGTTCTGGTCGGTGATGTACACATACGGGCCGGTATACACGTCGTCGCCGATCTCAATGGACTGGTGCCCGATGACGTGGCTGCCGCGCCCGAGTACGACGCCGCTGCCGATGCGCACGATGGGCTCGGGCCCGAGGTCGCGCTCAGGGACGAAGCCGGCGCTGAGCGTGACGTGCGGTCCGACGAGGGTGAAGTGCCCGACCGAGATCCAGCGTTCGCCGAGGAGGGTGCCCTGCGGGAATGCGATCGCCGAGCCCTCGCCGAACGCGGCGAAACGTCGGCCGGCCGCGGTGGCGGCGGTGATCCGGCCCGCCTCGCCGACCCGGCGCCAGGCTGCCAGCACGGCCCGGTTGCCGAGTTCAGACCACCATCGTTGCTTCGCCATGGCTGACACCGTAGGCGATGGCGCACTGCGGAGGAGGAGGCGGGTGCGAGTTTGACCGGCTGCCGCGGTGGCGAGCAGTCGGCCGCCGCGCTTCGGAGCGCGCGGCGACGGACAAGGCGCATCGATACAGCCGAGGGCTTGGTCGCGAGGAAGTGGCAACAGGCTTTCATAGCGAGTGGGGGTTATCAGACGTCCACAGACCCTAGACTGCTGCACCGAAAGACCGGCGGGCCCGACGCGACGGCGCGGTTGGAGACTCAGTTTCGGCGACCGACGTCGAACGAGCTTGCCGGTCGGCTGCGCCAGGTGGCATGGGGAGGCGAGACGCGGTGCATATCGGTGAGCTGGAGTTGGTGACCCGAGTGCTGGTCGGCTGGGGGCTGACCTTCGTGCTCGGTTTCGAGCGGGCGGTGCGCGGCGCACCGGCCGGCGATCGCACCTTCTCTCTGATCGGCGCGGGTACGGCGCTGATCGGTGCCCTGTCTCTCTCCTCCCCCTCGGTACTCGGCGGCGCGGTGACCGGGATCGGCTTCATCGGCGGCGGGCTGTGCTTTCGGCAGGCGGCTCAAGACAAGGAGATCCTGCACGGGGTCACCACCGCGGCATCCATATTCTGCGCGGCGGCGATCGGCGCGGCCGCCGGGGTGGGACACCTGTGGCTCGCCGCCATCGCGGCCGGTGCGGTGTTCCTGAGCCTTGAGATCAGGCATCTGCCACTGTTCCGGCTGTTGGACGCCCGGCGGTGGGCGCCCTACTTCCACCACGACGACCATGCTCACTTCACGCTGCGCGGGATCGAGAAGGCGATCGTGCACGAGATCGAAGGCGAGGCGGTCGAAGTGAAGCGGATGTCGCTCGCCGCTTGTGGCCATGGAGTACCATCGCAGGCTCTTTCCACTGGAACTGCCGTCGATCAGCATGACGGTGCGTTGTCGGTGGTGCGCATTGATGCGGTGTGCGATGAGTGTGCTGAGACTGCGCCGAAACCCGCGACGGCGGCGCTGTCTGCCGAGGTCGAGCAGGCGGTGGAAGCAGACATCGTGGCGGATCAGATCATGGAAGCGGCGGCCTCGGTGACACGGAGCGGGTCCCGGTAGCGGGTCTGGGGTCTGGGGTCTTGCGACTGGCCGCGTGACCACGCAATGGTTCGGCGGGCTGCGGATCGAGGGAATCTCACGGTATGTGAGAGTGCTGGTGAGACAGCGGATGCGGCGCGTGACCGGCAGCGTGTGTTAGCCTCGATCCGCCGGTACGTACGATGTCCCCGGGCCTCACCTATAGCCGGCGCGGAATACCGTTTGGCTGGAGCCGCGCTGTGCCACTCGCCGAGAGGCGACACGCGTACCGGCGCTAGGCGTTAGATATTTCTCACGGGCACCGGTGCCCACATTCTGAAGAATGCCGCTTGGACACAGTTGTTCGGCGGCACGGCCGTGGGCGCCCCGCATCGACACAGCCCAATCGCAGTGACTACGTCCGCAATGGCGACGACACGATGCGCTGCGATCGGCGATATTCGGTCACGGTCTTCGCCGCCCCTCGACCCCTCGACCGCTCGACACTCGCGTTCCGGCATGCGAACGGCTCTCCTCGCCGACATGCCCGGACACGAGATGATGGCCTGAGCAACACGCTCCCTCGCGTGTCGTGCACCAGCCCGCCGGGACCCACTCGGCGGCCCGGAAGGAGCTGGAACGTGAACGACCGCAAGCCAGTGACCACCTGGCTGACGGACATGGACGGCGTCCTCATCCACGAGGGCAACATGATCCCCGGCGCGGACGACTTCATCCGCAGGCTGCGCGACTGCGGCGCGCCGTTCCTGGTGCTGACCAACAACTCCATCTACACCCCGCGGGACCTGCGGGCCAGGCTGCTGTCCACCGGCATCGACCTGCCCGAGGAGTCGATCTGGACCTCCGCCTTGGCCACCGCGAACTTCCTGCGCTCGCAGCGGCCCGGCGGTTCCGCGTACGTGATCGGCGAGGCCGGGCTGACCACTGCGCTGCATGAAGCCGGGTACACGCTCTCCGAGAGCGAGCCGGATTACGTGGTGCTCGGCGAGACCCGGACCTACAGCTTTGAGGCGATCACTCGCGCGATCCGGCTCATCGACGGCGGTTCCCGCTTCATCGCCACCAACCCGGACGCCACCGGCCCCTCGCTCGAGGGCGCCCTGCCCGCCTGCGGCTCGGTCGCGGCACTGATCACGCGGGCCACCGGCGTCGAGCCCTACTTCGTGGGCAAGCCGAATCCGGTGATGATGCGCGAGGGCCTCAACAAGATCGCCGCGCATTCGGAGACCACCGCGATGATCGGCGACCGGATGGACACCGACATCAAGTGCGGCATCGAGGCCGGGCTGGAAACCATCCTGGTGATGACCGGGATCACCCAGCTCGCCGACGTGGAGCGGTTCCCGTACCGGCCGTCGCGGATCGTGAAGTCCATCGCGGAACTGATCACCGAAGTAGGCTGAGCTGCGGCTTTAGGCCGAAGGGATGATTAATTCGGCCGATCACTCGATCGGCCGAACATCCTGAAGCATTGACGGTGCGTTATACCGGTTGTGACTGCACCACAACTCTCCGCCATTCGGGCCTCGCATCCGGGTTCGCGCCCGGTTGAAGCGCGCTCGACAGCGACTCCGCTCTACGACGCTTTAGTGCTTGAGTACCGGCAGGCGTTGCGCTGTGTTCCTGGCGAACATGGCCACGAAAGCCGTCTCGCCCCCTCGGCGCCTCCTGGCCCCGCTTCCATCGCCGCGCCGCCGATTCCCGCGGCGCCCGGCTTTCCGCACCAACTCGACGCCGCCTTGCCGTACGCGCGGCGCGCCAACGGCGTTCCACGCCAGGTCTCGCGGCACCGTGGCGCCGCAGGAGACGCGCCGGGACAGGTGCAGTGGTAAGGGCGGGGCGCGAAGGGATGTAGGACCAGCGGTGCGGGTGGCGGCGCGCAAGCGTTAGTAGGCGCTGCGGCGGATACGACCCTCGTAGCGCGCCTCCCACGCGTCGTTGTGCGAATCCCCCTCGGCGATGTTCGCCGACAGGTAGATCGGCGGCTCGACACCCTCCGCGAGCAGCCGCGCCGTGACGCCCGCCACGATGAGCTGCGCGATGACGGCGTTACCGATCGAAGAGATCGCGCAGGCCTTCCCTCCGCCCGGCAGGTCGAGCACGGCGTCACCATAGGGCGCCGCGTTGTCGATCACGATGTCCGCGAGTTCGAAGAGGCGCTTGCCGGACGGATGCCGCGAAGTGATGCGCTGCGAGTGCTCCAGCGAGGTGATCGCGATCAGCGGGTGCCCGTTTTCGCGGGCGATGTGCGCCATCTCGACCGTCGAGCCGTTGCCGCCGGACTGGGACACGATGACCATCACGTCCGCCGGGCCGATCGGGGCGAGGTCCCACACGCGGCGGGCCAGTTGCGGGTCGCGCTCCGCCCTCGGATCCGCCAGGACGCTCGGGTCCTCCCCGCCGAGGGTGATCAGGTCGCGCAGCGCCAGCTTGTTCGTCGGGATCAGGCCCCCGGCCCGGCCGGACAGCTCCATCGCCAGCGCCTCGGAGTGGCCGGTTCCGAACACCTGGAGCATGCCGTCCTTGCGCAGCGACGCGGCGACCAGGTGCGCGGCGCGATCGATCGCCGGCCCCTGAGTCGACTCGATGCGGTCGAGCTGCTCACGGACCTTGCCGAGGAAAGTGGCGGTATCGACGGACACGAAGACTCCACTGGGGCCGGGTGCGGTGATCGCACGCACGCTACTGCACCGGTGGCGCCGGGGGAATCAGAACCGCGAAATTGGTATAGGCCAATCTTGCCGGCGGGACAGTGCCGCGGACGCGATGGCCGGAGCCGCCGCCGGACCAGTAGCGGCGGCTCCGGTCGTCTGACCCGTGCCCGGCTCAGCCCTTCTCCGCGCCCAAGGTGAGGCCGGAGACGAACTGACGCTGGAGCAGGAAGTAGACGATCAGCGTCGGGACGGCGGTCAGCAGCGCCCCCGCCGCGACCAGGTTGTCGTTCGTGAAGAACGTGCCGGACAGATTCGCCAGCGCCGAGGTGATGGGCATCTTGTTGCCGTCGGAGATCAGCACGATGGCCCAGAAGAAGTCGTTGTAGATCCAGATCGACAGCAACGTGGCCAGCGCGGCGACCGCGGGCTTGAGCAGCGGCAGGATGATCCGGCTGTAGATCTGCCAGACCGTGGCGCCGTCCACGACCGCGGCCTCGCGCAGGCCGGTCGGGATGGTCTTCATGTAGTTGGACAGCACGAAGGTGCAGAAGCCCGACTGGAAGGCCACGTGGATCACGACCAGTCCGATGATCGTGTCGTACATCTTGCCCGAGTCGCTGACCTGCGACGGCAGGCTGATCAGCAGGTAGAGCCGGTACAGCGGGGTGATGATGACCTGCTGCGGGAGCAGGTTACCGGCCGTGAAGATCATCAGCAGTAGCAGATTGATCTTCAAGTTGTACTGGGTGACCGTGAACGCCACGAACGAGGAGAGCAGCAGCGTGAGCAGCACGGCCGGGACCGCGATCATGACCGTGTTCCAGAAGTAGTGCGGCATCCCGGACTGGTTCCAGGCGTCGAGGTAGTTCTGGAGGTTCAGCGTGCTCGGCAGGGACAGGTAGCCCTTCGACTGGGTCTCCGAGTACGGCCGCAGCGAGGTGTAGATCGCCCACAGCATCGGCACGAGCCAGGCGAGCGCGGTGCCCGCCAGGAAGACGTGCAGCACGACGCGCGCGGGTCGAACCCGGCGCTTGCCGGGGGCCGGATGGGCGCCGCTCGGCCGCGCGGTGTCTGAGGCGAGGGCCGTGGCGGTCACGCGCTTCGCTCCTTCCGGAAGGTGACGATCAGGTACGGGATGATCGCCGCGAGCGAGACGACCAGCAGGATCACCGCGAGGGCCGAGCCGTAACCGATCCGGCTCGCCTCACCGATGATGTTCTGGGTGATCAGGATGGAGAGCAGTTCCGTGCCGTGCTCGCCCTTGTTGAACACGTAGACGATGTCGAAGGCACGCAGCGCCTCGATGACCGTGACCACCGCGACGACGACGTTGATCGGCCGCAGCGCGGGGAAGACCACGTGCCGGAACGCCTGCCACTCGTTCGCGCCGTCGACCGCGGCGGCGTCCTTGAGCGAGGGATCGACGCTCTTGAGGCCGGCCAGGTAGAGGATCATCATGTATCCCGCGTGCCGCCAGGACGCGGCGACCAGCACGGCCCAGATGTTCAGCTTCGGGTTGCCGACCCAGTCCAGGTAGGTGCCGTTCGGGTTGTTGGTGTGGAACAGGCTGTTGATCAGGCCGTGGTCCGGGTTGTAGATCAGTTCCCAAACGAATCCGATCACGGCGCTGGACACCATGACCGGCAGGAAGAACGCGCCCTGGTAGAACCGGCTGAACCTGATCTTCTTGTCCAGTTGGTAGGCCAGGAACAGGCCGAACGGCGTCGGGATGGCCGCGAGCACGACCAGCCAGAGCACGTTGTGCTCCACGGCCGGCCAGAAGGACGGGTAGATGGTGAAGATCTGCTGGTAGTTGCGCAGCCCGATCCACTTGATCGAGTCCAGGCCGATCCCGTCCCATGAGGTGAAGGACAGCAGGATCGAGGCCAGCGCCGGGACCCAGACGAACACCACCATCAGTGCCGTGGGCACCCCGGTCATCAGGGTCAGGACAGTTCTGTCTCGTCCGGTCAGCCGTCGCAGCCGCCCGGGCGCGCGGGGAAGATCCGCCGCGCGCCCGGTCTCGACGGCGTCGGCGCTGGTTCCGACGGTCATCGGGTTCCTCGTTCCGGTGGCTTCGCCGTCTCCGGCGTGGCCGGTCAGGAGTTGTAGATGGACTGCTTCTGCTGCTCGATGGAGCTGAGGATGCTGCTGATGCTGCCCGGGTTCTGCAGGTACGCCTGAAGCTGCGGCTGCATCACCGTGGACGTGAACGCCGGGTTGGCGTCGCGGTCCATGAACTGCGAGACGTGCTGAGCCGAGGCGAACAACTGCGCGGACTTCTTCTGGATCGCGTTGTACCCGGAGGTGTCGTATCCATTGACCAGCGCGTCGTAGCTGTTGTCCACCTTCAGGTACGCGCCTTCGCCGTCAGCCGACCCGATGAACTCGAGCAGCTTGGCCGCGGCGGCGCGGTTCTTCGGGCTCTTGCTGAGCATGAAGCCGTCGACCGGGGCCTCGATGCTGTCCTGGCCCCACTGCGAGTCGATCGCGGGGAAGGCGAAGAAGTCGAGGTCGGCCAGGTCGTCCGGGTTGGTGAACTGCTGGGCGACGAAGGTGCCGAGCAGGTACATGCCCGACTTCTTCTGCAGCAGCGACTGCGCGGCGTCCTGCCACTTACGGCCGATGTATCCGGCCTGGTGGTAGGGCAGGATCTGGGTCCAGTAGTCGAAGGCCTTCTTGACCTTCGCGTCGGTCCAGGCGGCCTTGCCGTGCATCAGGTCCATGTGGAACTGGTAGCCGTTGGTGCGCATGTTCAGCTGGTCGAAGGTGCCCATGGCCGGCCACTTGTCGGCGTCGGCGAAGGCGATCGGGTTCAGACCGTCGGACTTCATCTTCTCGCACAGCGAGACGAAGCCGTTCCAGTCCGTGGGCACCGTGTAGTTGTGCGCCGCGAACACGCTCTTCCGGTAGAAGACAGCCCACGGGTAGTAGTAGATCGGGACGAAGTAGTAGTGGCCGTCCTGCCCCTTGGACAGGTCGTGCACCGACTGCGGGAAGTTGTTGCCGATCGTGTTCCACACATCGTCGATCTGGTTCGACAGGCCCTTGGCCGCGAAGAACTGCATGCGGTAGCCGGCGAACCAGGTGAACACGTCGTCCGGGGTGGCCTGCAGGTAGCTGTTGATCTGCTCCTGGAAGGTGTCGTGGTCCTTGGTGTTGACCTGCACCTTGATGCTCGGGTTCTTGGCCTGGAACGCGTCGTAGACGGCCTGGAAGGCCTTCTTCGGCACGGCGTCCGAGGCGTTGGAGCCGAGGCTGACAGTACCGGACGCGGCGCCGCTCGACGAGGACGACGACGCCTTACTTGACGAGCTGCATGCCGCAAGGGTGGGCAGCGCGGCGACGCCGGCTGCTCCGAGCAGGCCCTTGAGCATGATCCGCCGGTCGACGGTAGGGCCTTGGTACACCCTGGGGGACTGCGGGGACATCGCACCTCCATGTGAGACGCCAGTGGAGCAGGGGGCAGAGGACCGTGCTGGTTGGGGGTTAGCGAGCGAACTGGAACGCGAACTGACCCCAATCGAACGTGAACAAACAATCTGGCGCAGAGCAAACCGCCGGAACGGGAGGCATGTCAAGGGTTCTTGCTCAAAATGAAACATCGAAAAGGGCAGCTGTAGGGGCTGGTGTGCTAGCCGTGGTCTGGTTACTGT
>DASUAR010000150.1:0-17284 GCA_035763685.1 Actinocrinis sp.
CGGACCGCCGCTTCGCCTCAGCCTCGGCCCTGGACGGCGTCTCCGGGACGCCTGGGCGCCGTCGGGTCGGGTCAGGCCGCGCCGGGTCAGTTCTTGGCGCTGGCCGGGACCGGGTCGGTGGCCTCGGTCCACAGGTCCTGCTCCGCCTTGTCGGCCTGGACCTGCCGGTAGACCAGGAGACCGCCCGCGGCGACCAGGGTGAGCAGGAGCAGCTTCTTCATGGCAACCGGCCCTCTCATTGGAGTTCGAAACGGCCTGTCCGTTCCCGACAGTTCCCGTGCGAATTGAGGATAACAGCCGCGCGGCGACGGGTCGCCCATCGGTGCTATCAGCACGGTGGAGCAGCGCGGGCGCCGGTTCCGCGTGTGTGATGCGCGTTCGGGTATCAGCTGAGCAGCCGGACTGGTGCACTGCCGGGAGGCGGTGCTAGGACGAGGCGGTGATTGCGGTGGCCCGGTCGAACGACGAGGTCGAGGCCGCGCTCGTGGAGTACGCCGACCTGCTGACGATCACCGGCGGCGACCTCTTCAAGATCCGCGCCTACGAGAGGGCGGCGCGAGCTGTGGCCGGCTACCGCGGGGACGTGGGCTCGCTGGACGCCAAGAGCCTGCAGAAGCTGCCCGGCATCGGGCGGTCGATCGCGGAGAAGATCGTCGAGTTCTGTCACACGGGCACCATCCAGGCACTGGAGGAGCAGCGCGCGGAGATCCCCGCCGGGGTGCGGCAGATGGTCGATATTCCGACGCTCGGGCCGAAGAAGGCTCTGGCGCTGCATCGGGAGCTCGGCGTCGCCTCGATCGAGGAACTGGTCGACGCGATCCAGGCCGGCCGACTCGATGGGCTGCGCGGGTTCGGGCCGAAGACCGGTGAGAACATCCTGCGCGGCGTCGCTTTGCTGCAACAGTCCGAGGGGCGCGTGCAGCTCGACGTGGCCGCCGCGGTGGCTGAGCGGATCCTCGGCGAGCTGTCTGCAGTGGTCGGCTGCGAGCGCTGTACGTACGCTGGTTCGCTGCGCCGCTTCCGGGAGACCGTCGGCGACATCGACATCCTGGCCGCGTCGTCGGACCCGGTACCGATCATGCGTGCCCTGACCAAGCTGCCCGACGCCGCCGAGGTGATCGCGCGCGGCGAGAAGAAGACGTCCATCCGCACCGCTTCCGGCTTGCAGGTTGATCTGCGCGTCATCCCGCCCCAGTTGTGGGGCGCGGCGCTGCAGTACTTCACCGGCTCGAAAGCGCACAACGTCCGAGTTCGCGAGATCGCCGTGCGCGCCGGGTTCAAGCTCTCCGAATACGGCCTGTTCGAGGCCGAGAGCGGGAAGCTGATCGTGTCCGAGACCGAGGAGGAGCTTTACCCGCGGCTCGGCATGGCTTGGGTTCCCCCGCCGCTGCGCGAGGACCGCGGCGAGATCGAGGCAGCCCGCGACGGAACGCTGCCCGATCTTGTGACGGAGGCGGATATTCGCGGCGACCTACACACTCACACCAACCTCACCGACGGCGTCTCGTCATTGGAGGACATGGTCAGGGCCGCAGCCGCGCGTGGCTATTCGTACTATGCGATCACCGATCACGCGCCGAACCTGGTAATGCAGCGCATGACGGATGAGAAGATCCTTGCCCAGCGGGGGCAGGTACGGCAATTGGACAGCAAGTACCGGCGGATGACTCTGCTGCACGGCGCCGAGCTCAACATCGACCCGGATGGCGAGGTGGACTGGCCGGAAGACTTCCTGGCCGGCTTCGACGTGTGCGTCGCTTCCGTGCACTCGCATTTCAACCTGTCGCGCGCGCAGATGACCCGGCGGCTGGTGCGCGCCTGCGAGAACCCGCAGGTCAACGTGATCGGTCACCCGACGACGCGGATGCTGGGACACCGGGCCGGCGTGGATGCGGACTGGGACGAGGTGTTCCGCGCCGCCGCGCGCACCGGCACGGCGCTGGAGGTGAACGGTCTGCCGGATCGGATCGACCTGCGTGACGAGGACATCCTGGCCGCGCGGCGCTTCGGAGTGAAGTTCGCCATCGACAGCGATGCGCACTCGACCGCGAACCTCGGCCTTATCCGCTACGGCGTCGGCACCGCACAGCGCGGCTGGCTCACGCGGGCGGACGTGATCAACACGTGGCCGCTGCGGGACCTTCGGACGTTCCTGAGGAAGGAGTCGGGCAGGTCGTCTCGGCAAACGGCGTGACGTGTGGTCAAGTCGGCGGGAATCGACCTTAGGCCGCCCTTGCTGCCGGCTGACCGGTCACCACGGATTCGCCCACCGGAAGATCGGCGGAGCTAGCGGAGCGGTCTCGTCGAGATCGATGTCGATGTCGATGTCGGGCGCGTGGCTGACCGGCATTCCGAGGCGTGCCCGGTACTCGTTCGCGACCTGGCTCGTATCGGACGCCGTGCCGATCAACGACGTGTCCAAGGTCATGGGACATGAGCAGACCTCGATCACACTCAACCGCTGCACCCACCCGTCACCCGCCTACGTGAACCGCGTCCGGGACGTGTTTGCTGACTTTCCGCTGACTCGGCCGAGAAAGAGAGGGGCCGGAAACGACTCAGGCCACCGATGAACCGGCGGCCTGACCTGCTGAATTAAGGGGTGGACCTAGGAGGACTTGAACCTCCGACCTCTTCCTTATCAGGGAAGCGCTCTAACCGACTGAGCTATAGGTCCATCGCGCCCTACCGCGATGTAGCGCGGGCGCTAGAGCAGGTTACCGCATCGAGCGGGCCGCCCCAAAACGGGATTAGCCACGGCCGAGGCCGGTCACTGGTCCTCCGCGAGGGTGACCTCGAAGCCGCCGACGAAGCCGGCCGCGAGGTTGTAGAGATACGCGCCGAGCGTGGCCAGCGCGGTGGCCAGCACCACGTCCACCAGCGCGATGATCATCATGTAGCCCTCGACATGGCCGAAGGACAGGAAGCTGGACAGGCTGAACGAACTCGTGCCGGTGGTGGTGCCGCTGCTGGTCAGGTCGCCGACGGTCTTGTTCAGCGAGCTGAAGACGCCGAGGGCGTTGAGCACGTTCCACACGACCGCCGTGCCGACGATGGTGACGATGCCCATCGCGATGGACAGCACGAACGAGACCTTCATGACCGACCACGGGTCGACGCGGGCCACGCGCAGCCGGGCCTTGCGGACGCGCGCCTGCGGGGAAACCGGCCCGCCGGGGCCGTCGGCGGTGCGATTCTGCCGCGATTCCTGGGTGGCGTTGCCGATCGCCGCACCGACGCGGGCGAATGAGCGGCCGGCGCCGGAGAGCGCGCCGCGGACGCCGTCGGTCGAGCCGGTGAGACCGCCGGGGCGACGGCTGTCCGGGCCGTCGGCAGCAGGCTGGAACTGGCTGGTCGCGCCGCTCGAACCGGAGCTGCTGCCGACACCGGCGCCAACGCCGGCGGCGACTGGCGTCGACGCGGGGGCCGCGGCGGGGAACGGGGGAGCGGCCGTAGCTGCGGCGTGGGCCTGTGGCGCGGCCGAGTGCACAGCGGCCGGGCTGTTGCCGTAGCTGCGGCTGCCCGAGGGCCGCCCGTCTATCGGGTTCGAGCTCTCACTCACGGTCGTCTCCAGGGCCCCTGCATCGAAGTTGCTCATCGTCTGCTGCTCTGTGGCCCCTGTTAGAGGCCACAAACCCCCGGCTCTATACCCGGGACGGCGAGTCCGATTCGCCGTCCCGGCTCGCTCCTGGTTACTACGCCTCGTCGGGGGTGGTCGGTTCCGCTCCGGATACGGTACCCCGGTCGTCCGCCGCCTGCTCGGCGTCGTCCACGGCCGTGGCCTCGGGTTCGAGCGACGTCTCATCCACGTCGGTGGCCTCGCCCGGCTCGACTTCGCCGGCCTCGACCTCGCCGTTGTCCGACTCCGCGATCTCGGTTTCAGCGGCGTCCGAGTCGGCGTTGCGCGCGATGCCGATGACCGCGTCCTTCTTGCCGACGTGAATGAGCTGCACGCCCATCGTGTCGCGCCCGGTTTCGCGCAGGCCGGCGACGCCGGTGCGGATGACTCCGCCGCCCGCGGTGATCGCCAGCACCTCGTCGTTCTCCTCGACGATGAGGGCACCGACCAGATCGCCGCGCTCGTCCACCGTCTTCGCCGCGATCACGCCCAGGCCGCCGCGGCCGCGCACCGGGTACCGCTCGACCGCGGTGCGCTTGCCAAAGCCGCGATCGGTGGCGGTGAAGACGAACGTGCCTTCCTTCACCACATTCATCGACAGCAGTTCGTCGTCCTCGCGGAAACGCATGCCGATGACACCGGAGGTGGCCCGGCCCATCGGGCGCAGCGACTCGTCCGAGGCCAGGAAGCGGATCGCCTGCGCCTTCTTGCTCACCAGCAGCAGGTCGTTCTCCGGGGAGACCAGCTCGGCCGCGATCAGCTCGTCGTCCTCGCGCAGGTTGATCGCGATCACGCCGCCGGAGCGCGGGGAGTCGTAGTCCTTGAGCGCGGTCTTCTTCACCAGGCCGCGTTTGGTGGCCAGCACCAGGTACGGCGCCACCTCGTAGTCGCGCAGGTCGAGCACCTGGGCGATGGTCTCGTCCGGCTGGAAGGCCAGGACGTTGGCCACGTGCTGGCCGCGCGCGTCACGTCCGGAGTCCGGCAGCTCGTACGCCTTGGCCCGGTAGACCCGGCCCTTGTTGGTGAAGAACAGGATCCAGTGGTGCGTGGTGGTGGTGAAGAAGTGGTCGACGATGTCGTCCTGCTTGAGCTGGGCACCGCGCACCCCCTTGCCGCCGCGCTTCTGCGAGCGGTACAGGTCGGTCTTGGTGCGCTTGGCGTAGCCGCCGCGGGTGATGGTGATGACGATGTCCTCTTCGGGGATCAGGTCCTCGATGGACATGTCGCCCTCATAGGGCACCAGCTGCGAGCGCCGCTCGTCGCCGTACTTGTCGACGATCGCCTGAAGCTCCTCGGAGACGATCTGCCGCTGGCGCTCCGGGGATTCCAGGATCGCCCGGTACTCGGCGATCTTGACGAGCAGGTCCTCGTGCTCGTCAACGATGCGCTGCCGCTCCAGGGCGGCCAGGCGGCGCAGCTGCATCTCCAGGATCGCGTTGGCCTGGACCTCGTCGATCTCCAGCAGGTTCATCAGGCCGGTGCGCGCGACGTCCACCGTCTGGCTGGCCCGGATCAGCGCGATGACCTCGTCGATGGCGTCGAGGGCCTTGAGGAGGGCCAGCAGGATGTGGTCGCGTTCCTGGGCCTTGCGCAGCCGGTACCGGGTGCGCCGGACGACGACCTCGACCTGGTGCTCCACCCAGTAGCGGATGAACGCATCCAGGGAGAGGGTGCGCGGCACGCCGTCCACCATCGCCAGCATGTTGGCGCCGAAGGTGTCCTGCAGCTGGGTGTGCTTGTAGAGGTTGTTGAGCACGACCTTCGCCACGGCGTCCCGGCGCAGCACGATCACCAAGCGCTGGCCGGTACGGGACGAGGACTCGTCGCGCACGTCCGCGATGCCCTGGATCTTGCCGTCCTTGACCAGCTCGGCGATCTTCGAGGCCAGGTTGTCCGGGTTCACCTGGTACGGCAGCTCGGTGACCACCAGGCAGGTGCGACCGTTGATCTCCTCGACCTCGACCACGGCGCGCATGATGATCGATCCGCGGCCGGTGCGGTACGCGTCCTCGATGCCGCGGCGGCCGACGATCTTCGCGCCGGTCGGGAAGTCCGGGCCCTTGATCCGCTCGATGAGCGCTTCGAGCAGTTCGGCCGGGGCGGCCTCGGGGTGCGCGAGATACCACTGCACGCCGTCGTTGATCTCGCGCAGGTTGTGCATCGGGATGTTGGTGGCCATGCCGACCGCGATCCCGGAGGAGCCGTTCACCAGCAGGTTGGGGAAGCGGCTGGGCAGCACGACCGGCTCGCTTGAGCGCCCGTCGTAGTTCGGGTTGAAGTCGACGGTGTCCTCGTCGATCTCCCGCAGCATCTCCATGGCGAGCGGGGCGAGCTTGCACTCGGTGTACCGCATCGCGGCCGCGGGGTCGTTACCCGGCGAGCCGAAGTTCCCGTTTCCGTCCACCAGCGGCATCCGCATCGCCCAGGGCTGGGCGAGACGGACAAGGGTGTCGTAGATCGCGGAGTCGCCGTGCGGGTGGTAGACACCCATGACCTCGCCGACGACGCGCGCGCACTTGAAGTAGCCGCGGTCGGGCCGGTAGCCGCCGTCGTACATGGCGTAGAGCACGCGGCGGTGTACCGGCTTGAGGCCGTCGCGGACTTCGGGCAGCGCCCGGCCGACGATCACTGCCATCGAGTAGTCGAGGTAGGACCGCTGCATCTCGGTCAGCAGGTCGACCATCTCGATGCGGTCGCCGGTGTCCTCGATCGCGGGAGCGGCGACGGTGCCTTCGGTCGCGGGGGCGGCGGGCTCGGCGGGGCCGCCGGTCGGGTTGATCTCGTCTGCCACGGAGGGTCTTTCCTTCTGCTCAACGAAGGCGGGGTTTTTGAAGACACTGCCTGGAACGCGCAGTGCTTAAGGTCTGTCCGGTCGCGGTGCGCGGCGAATGCCTGTATGGAGGCCAAGCCGCGCGCCGGACGGGGCGTCAGATGTCCAAGAACCGCACATCCTTGGCGTTGCGCTGGATGAACGAGCGGCGCGCCTCGACGTCCTCGCCCATCAGGGTCGAGAACAGCTCGTCGGCCTGCGCCGCGTCGTCCAGCGTGACCTGGCGCAGGATGCGCGATTCGCGGTCCATCGTGGTGATTCGCAGCTCTTCGGCGTTCATCTCGCCCAGACCCTTGAACCGCTGCACGGTGTCATCCTTCAGCCGGCGCCCGGCCGCGGCGCCGGCCGCGAGGAGCACGTCACGCTCGCGGTCCGAGTAGGCGTACGAGAAGTCGTCCTTGGTCCACTTCACCTTGTAGAGCGGCGGGGCGGCCAGGTACACGTGCCCGGCCTCGATCAGCGGGCGCATGAAGCGGAACAGCAGCGTGAGCAGCAGCGTGGTGATGTGCTGGCCGTCCACGTCGGCGTCCGCCATCAGGATGATCTTGTAGTAGCGCAGCCGGGACACATCGAAGTCGTCGTGCACGCCGGTGCCCAGCGCCGAGATCAGCGCCTGGACCTCGTTGTTCTGCAGCACCCGGTCGATCCGGGCCTTCTCCACGTTCAGGATCTTGCCGCGGATCGGCAGGATGGCCTGCACCCGCGGGTCGCGGCCGGACTTGGCCGAGCCGCCGGCGCTGTCCCCCTCGACCACGAAGATCTCGCACTCGCCGGGATTGGTGGACTGACAGTCCGCCAGCTTGCCGGGCAGCGCCATGGACTCCAGCAGGCCCTTGCGCCGGGTCAGCTCGCGGGCCTTGCGGGCGGCGATCCGGGCGGTGGCCGCCTGGATCGACTTGCGCACGATGTCCCGGGCGTCGTTCGGATTGCGGTCGAACCAGTCGGCCAGCTGCTCGTAGGTGATCTTCTGCACGAAGGTACGCGCCTCGGTGTTGCCGAGCTTGGCCTTGGTCTGGCCCTCGAACTGCGGCTCGCCGAGCTTGACCGAGATGATCGCGGTCAGGCCTTCGCGGATGTCCTCGCCGGCGAGGTTGTCGTCCTTGTCCTTGAGCAGCTTCTGGTCCTTGGCGTACCGGTTGACGATGTTCGTCAGCGCGGAGCGGAAGCCCTCCTCGTGCGTGCCGCCGTCCGGCGTGTTGATCGTGTTCGCGAAGGTGTACACGCCCTCGGAGTACTGGGTGTTCCACTGCATCGCGATCTCGGCGGAGATCTTGCGGTCGGTGTCCTCGGCCTGGAACTCGATGACCTGCGGGTGCACCAGTTCGCCCTTGGCGGAGTTGATGTGCCGGACGAAGTCGGCGATGCCGCCGTCGTAGCGGAAGGTCACCGCCCGCCCGTTACCCTCTTCGTCCTTGAACTCGGGGCGCTCGTCGGTCAGCGTGATGGTCAGGCCGCGGTTGAGGAACGCCATCTCCTGGAACCGGCGGGAGAGCGTCTCGAAGTTGTAGGTGGTGGTCTCGAAGACCTCGTCGTCGGCCCAGAAGGAGACCGTGGTGCCGGTTTCGGTGGTGGCCTCGCCCTTGTGCAAGTCGGCGGTGGGAGCGCCGCGCAGGTACTCCTGGGTCCACAGCGCGCCCTCGGTCTTGACCGCGACGGTCAGCCGGGTCGACAACGCGTTGACCACGGAGACGCCGACGCCGTGCAGGCCGCCGGAAACCTGGTATCCGCCGCCGCCGAACTTGCCGCCCGCGTGCAGCACGGTGAGGACGACCTCGACGGCCGGCTTGTCCTGGCCGGGCACGATGCCGACCGGGATGCCGCGGCCGTTGTCGACGACGCACACGCCGCCGTCGGCCAGCAGCGTGACCGCGATGGTGTCGCAGTAGCCGGCCAGCGCCTCGTCCACGGCGTTGTCGACCACCTCGTAGACGAGGTGGTGCAGGCCGCGCTCGCCGGTCGACCCGATGTACATGCCGGGCCGCTTGCGGACTGCCTCGAGGCCTTCGAGGACGCTGATCGCACTGGCGTCGTAGTCGCCGTTTCCGCTCTTGGCGGCCGCGGGCGCGGCGGTGTTCTGGTCAACCGCCGGGGCGGACTGGACGGACTGCTCTGAAGCGACCACGGACGCGAAACCCTTTCTCAACGTCAGCGGCACCGGCCGGCTGGGGAAGACGCCGGGGCCACAAGGCGAGGAACTGGAGCGCGCCATCGCGGCACCAGCGGCAGGCGGACGAAGGATGGGAAGGAGCGGCGACGGGGCTGCCGCCAGCCGGAACTCCTCGACCGCCTGGAACCTGTTCCATTCTACCGGTTCGCGGGGACAAGATGCGGCACACGCGCCCTGACAGCGCTTCTGAGCTGATCCACCCTTAGTTAAGTGTCCCCCCACGCGCTGGGGGGTCGATAAACGCTCGGCGCGATGACGGCGTCGTTCGCGGCGCCGAACCATAACACCCGATTGTCGCAGAATAGTCGGCGGCAACACGCGTGATCCGTATGGGCGTTTAGCCCCTGAAGTGCGTGGTTGCCGGATCTACCGCGTTCGTGGAACTACACGGTCAGGGCACGCGCCGGGTTCGAGCGCCGCCGTTTGCGGACAGCCGACCGCGGCGCCAGGTCGGCGGGTTCGGCCCGAGCACGGAAATGTGCTCTATCGCATCACGCGGTGTGCCTCCGGGTACCGCTCGGCGCGGTACCGCAGCGTTGAGGCGGGAGAGCAGCGTGGACGACAGATGACGCAGCTCAGTGGCCCAAGCCGACGAGTCGGTCTGCACCGTGAGCACGCCGTCCTCGTACGAAACCGGCGCACAGTGCGCGGCGATACGCGGGCCGACGATGTCCGCCCAACCATGGATGATCCCGCCCACGGCGGCCGGGGCCTCCCAACCGGCCTCGGCCAGCAGGCGGGCGAGCGTGGCTTCCAGCGGCTGGGGATCGCGCTCATCGGGACGTGCGCTGGACCGCCGGGCATTGGCCTGCGCAGAGCCGCGTCGCAGCGACCTGCCTTCCTCGATCTCGCGTGCCCGCTTGCGCGCCGCGGTGAGCGCAGCACGGGCCAGGTCGGCGCCGCGCAGGCCCGAGGCGTTATCGGATTCGGTCATGTGGAGTGCTCCGAAGCGCTCGCGGTGGCTTCGCCGTCGGCAGCCGGCTCGCGCTCATCTTGCGTGTCTCGACGCATTACCGCGCCCTTGGTGACGTCGTAGCGAACACCGCCCAGTTCGGCCGGAACGTCCGCATCGACGGCGGCAGTGATCAGGACCTGTTCGGCGGATGCGGCGACCGCGACCAGGTGCGCCCTGCGCGAAGAGTCCAGCTCGGCGAAGACGTCGTCGAGCAGCAGTACGGGCTCGATGCCGTCAGCGCGCAGCAGTTCGTACGAGGCCAGCTTCACGGCGAGCGCGAACGACCAGGACTCGCCGTGGCTGGCGTAGGCCTTCGCGGGAAGTGGGCCATTGCCGTAGTCGATGGCGAACAGCACGTCATCGCGGTGCGGCCCGACGAGGGTGATCCCGCGGTCCACTTCGTCGGGGCGCGAGCGGGCGAGGGCCGCGGCGAGCGCGGCTTCGAGTTCGGAGGCGTCCGGCGGACGGTTCGCGGCGGTTGCGCTGGATGCGGTCGCGGAGTCAGCCGTCGACTGCTGGCGGGCCAGGTCGTCAACGCGTGCGTCAGGGTCCAGCGGACAGGACGGCCGGTACTCCATCGTTGCGCCTGGGTGACCTGCGATGGTTCCGTACGCCTTGTCGACCAAGGGCGTCAACGCGCGCAACAGTCCGAGCCTCGCGGCCAGCAGTTGCGCTCCGGCCTTGGCCAGGTGTGCGTCCCAGACATCGAGGGTGCTTAGATCAGCCGCCTGGCCTCCGCGTGCTGCGCGGCGCATCATCGACGCGGAACGCAGCAGTGCGTTGCGTTGCTTGAGTGCCCTTTCGTAATCCGCGCGAACGGCCGCGTACCGCGGAGCGCGGGCGACGAGGAGTTCGTCAATGAACCGGCGCCGTTCCGAGGGATCGCCCTTCACCAGCGCCAGATCCTCCGGCGCGAACAGCACGGTGCGCAGGTAGCCGAGCACGTCGCGCGGCCGGTTCACCGGCGCACGGTTGAGCCGGGCACGGTTGGACCGGCCCGGGTTGATCTCCAGTTCGACCAGCGCGGTGCGATCCTCATGCCGCACCGCGCCACGCACCACGGCGCGCTCGGCCCCGGCGCGCACCAGCGGAGCATCTTGGGCGACCCGGTGACTGCCCTGGTTGGCCAGGTACCCGATCGCCTCGATCACGTTCGTCTTGCCCTGCCCGTTGCGGCCGACGAACACGCCGACGCCGGCCTCGAGCGGAAGCTCAAGACCGGCATAGGACCGGAAGTCGGCCAACGACAGATGGCTGAGACGCACTGCCCACGTTCCTAAAGAGACGCTGCCCTAAAACGACACTGCGCTAATACGACGCTGCCTGAGGTGACGGTGCTGGTTTGGCGCGGCGCCGACGCATGCTGCGCTGTAGTGGTACCGCGTGAGGCCGAGATTCCGCCTCGGTTCGCCGGGCGCGCCGGCCGAGAACCGGCGGCTCCTGGCGATCCGTCAGGCTCCGGGGGTGCGGTGTTCGGCGGCGGCCTTGCCGTCGACGCCGGTGACCGCGTGCCCGCCGAACTGGTTGCGCAGCGCGGCGACCATCTTCATCGAAGGTGAGTCCTCCTGGCGGGAGGAGAACCGGGCGAACAGGGCGGCGGTGATCGCGGGCAGCGGCACGGCGTGGTCGATGGCCGCCTCGACCGTCCAGCGACCCTCGCCGGAGTCCTCGGCGTACCCGCGCAGCTTCTCCAGGTGCTCGTCCTGGTCCAGCGCGGCGACCGCCAGGTCGAGCAGCCAGGACCGGATGACGGTGCCTTCCTTCCAGGACCGGAAGACCTCGCGTACGTCGGTGACCTCGGGCACAGCCTCGAGCAGTTCCCAGCCCTCGGCATAGGCCTGCATGATCGCGTACTCGATGCCGTTGTGCACCATCTTGGAGAAGTGCCCGGCGCCGACCCCGCCGGAGTGCACGAACCCGAACTCGCCTTCCGGCTTGAGCGCGTCGAAGATCGGCTGCACCTTCGCGACATTCGCCGCGTCGCCGCCGACCATCAGCCCATAGCCGTTCTGCAGACCCCAGACTCCCCCGGACACTCCGGCGTCCACGAATCCGATGCCCTTGGTCGCCAGGTGCTCGGCGTGCTTCTGGTCATCGGTCCACCGCGAGTTGCCGCCGTCCACCACGACGTCGCCCTCGGACAGCAGGTCGCCGAGTTCCTCGACGGTGGATTGGGTGGGGCCGCCGGCCGGGACCATGATCCACACCACCCGCGGCGCGGAGAGCGAGCCGACCAGATCCTTGAGCGAGCCCACGTCCGACAGGTCCGGGCTGCGGTCGTATCCGACGACCGTGTGCCCGGCCTGGCGGATGCGCTCGCGCATGTTTCCGCCCATCTTGCCCAGACCGACGAGTCCGAGTTCCATGACGCCTTCTCTCTGCTGTCCCGGAGCCAAGGCTGTGACCGCTCCGCGGGTCCGTCCGACCCTGTCGCCCAACGACGCTGTTGCTTCCGGGACCGACCGTATCGCCCGCGCCCGGTTGCCGCACACTTCGCCTGCGGCCGGTACCCGCGCCGCCTCGTCCCTGGGGCCGGTCTGGAAACTGGCACCGGTTAAGGCCGCGGTGTCTGGCGCGAGCAGGGTTGGCCGGAGGCTGTTGAGCCGTCCGGAGCCGGGCTCAGCCGGACAGGCGGATCGGCATGATCAGGTAGCGATAGGCCGGGTCGTGGTCGGCGTCCACGGCGGGGCGACCGGTGAGCACAGCCGGCTTCGTGGAGGTCGTGTAGGACAGCTGTGCGTAGGGGGCGTCGATCGCGCCGAGGCCTTCGAGTAGGTAACCCGGGTTGAAGGCGACGGAGATGTCCTCTTCGTCGAAGACTGCGTCCATCGTCTCCGAGGCCTGCGCCTCGTCGCCGGAGCCGGCCTCCAGCGTGACCTGGCCCGCCGAGAAGTTGAGCCGGATCGGCGTGTTGCGCTCGGCGACCAGGGCGACGCGCTTGACCGCTTCGATCAACTGGGCGGTCTCGATGACGGCGGCGCCGGTGTATTCGGCCGGGAAGAGCGCGTTGTACTTGATGAACTCGCCCTCGAGCAGCCGGGTGGTGGTGCGGCGGCCGCCGGCCTCGAAACCGATCAGGCCCTCGCCCGCGGAGCCGTCCTCGCCGGAGAGCGCGATGGTGACCCACTCGCCGGAGGTGAGCGACTTGGCGATGTCGTAGAGCGTCTTGGCCGGGACGAGTGCGACCGCCTCGGCGTCGGCCCGCTCCGGCTTCCACAGGATCTCGCGCACGGCCAGGCGGTAGCGGTCGGTGGCGGCGAGGCGAAGGGTGTCGCCGTTGATCTCCACGCGCACGCCGGTGAGGAACGGCAGCGTGTCGTCCTTGCCCGCGGCGACGGCGACCTGCGCCACGGCGGCGGCGAAGGTGGCGCCTGCGATGGCGCCGCTGGCCCCCGGCATCCGCGGCAGCTCGGGGTAGTCGTCCACCGGCATGGTCTGCAGGGTGAATCGGGAGGTGCCGCACACGAGGATCACCTTCGAGCCCTCGGTGGCGATCTCCACCGGCCGGTTCGGCAGCGACCTGGTGATCTCGGCGAGCAGCTTGCCGGAGACCAGCGCGGTGCCCTCCTCCTCGACCTCGGTGGACACCTCGGAGCGTGCCGACACCTCGTAGTCGAAGCCGGAGACGGTGAGCAGGCCGCCCTCGGCGCGCAGCAGCAGACCGGCGAGCACCGGGGCGGGCGGCCTGGCCGGCAGCGAACGGGCGGTCCAGGCGACCGCGTCGGCAAGTACGTCGCGTTCCACTCGGAACTTCACCGGTATCCGCCTCCTGGCAGTGGGGGCGCCGCCGGCCTCGACGGCCGGATACGGCTGGGTATGGATTCTGACGCGCGGCGCTGGCTTCACCGCGCGGGGCTCGACGGGTCGGGCGGCCGCGCCGGTCACCATCATGCCGCCTTCCTCCGACATCAGGTGCGCCGCCGATGGAACCGGTGCGAGTCGGTTACGGAGTCCGGTCGTCCGCTGCCGGAGCGGTTGCGGAGGCCGGAGGTTTTTCCACAGGCGGTGGATGGAAGAACGGTGAATGAGGGGCTCGGCGCTGCTGTGGGCGCCAGCTTATCGGGGCTCGGAGAGGTTGGACCTCAGACGACCGGCGAGAGTTTTCCACAGATTCGGGCCGAGCCGACTGTGTTTCGGGATCCCGTTCTATATCTCTGTAGTCGTAGTAGTAGGCGCTGTGGATATGTGGAAAACGGCTCTTTTCGCAGCTCAGCTTAGAAATTTTATGCACAGGGGCATGTGCACAACCTGGGGATAATCCAGGGTGACCTGTGGATGAAGAAAAGTTATCCCCACGGTTTCCACAGCCGAGGCCGGGTTTTGCACAGCCTGTCCCCAAGTTGATCACCAGGGCTGGGGATAACGCGTTCACTCGGATGAGTGAAGCAGCCACGACCTGCGTGGTTTATGCACAGAGGTTATCCCCAGGCATCCACAGGGTGTGGAGAACCGTCACTTAGAGCTCGGCTGGTGTCCGGTATGTCGTTTTTCGCAGAGAGCTTCACTTCGCTGCGTTGATGGGGACATTAGTCGACTAATTCTGGGCGGTGTGAGATGACACGCCCGGTTCCGGACGAAAAGAACTCGCTCGTGTGCTTGCGGTAGGAGGCTGTGGACAGCTTTGTGGATAGCCTGTGGACAATGTGCGTAATCCGAGAGCTGTATTTGATAAGGCAGCGGCGTCGGGCGTGTAGTTATCCACACATAGCTGTGGACAGCGCGATGACTTTTCCACATGCCTGTGGATACAGCGATGCGTTAGGTGCAGAGCGAGTGCGGTAAGAGGCGCAGTCAGCCGCGCATCGACTTGATGCGGTTCGTCAGCTCGGTGACCTGGTTGTAGATCGAACGGCGCTCGGCCATGAGCAGCCGGATCTTCCGGTCGGCGTGCATGACTGTGGTGTGGTCCCGGCCGCCGAACTGCTGGCCGATCTTCGGCAGCGACAGGTCGGTCAGCTCCCGGCACAGATACATCGCGATCTGACGGGCCGTCACCAGAACCCGGCTGCGGGAGGTGCCGCAGAGGTCCTCCATCGACAGTCCGAAGTAGGTCGCGGTCTGCGCCATGATCGTCGCCGTGGTGATCTCGGATCCGCCGCTGTCCGGGATGAGGTCGCGCAGCACCGCCTCGGCGAGCGGGAAGTCCACCGGCGCGCGGTTGAGCGAGGCGAAGGCGGTCACCCGGATCAGCGCCCCCTCGAGCTCCCGGATGTTGGTGGAGATCTTGCTGGCGATGAACTCGAGCACCTCGGGCGGCGCGTTCAACCCCTCCTGCGCGGCCTTCTTGCGCAGGATCGCGATGCGCGTCTCCAGTTCCGGCGGCTGCACGTCGGTGATCAGGCCCCACTCGAACCGGGACCGCAGCCGGTCCTCCAGCGTGGTCAGCTGCTTGGGCGGCCGGTCACTGGAGATGACGATCTGCTTGTTGGAGTTATGCAGCGCGTTGAAGGTGTGGAAGAACTCCTCCTGGGTGCCTTCCTTGTTCTCGAGGAACTGGATGTCGTCGATCATCAAGATGTCGATGTCGCGGTAGCGGCGGCGCAGCAGGTCCTGCTTGCCATCGCGGATCGCGTTGATGAAGTCGTTGGTGAACTCCTCGGTGCTGACGTACCGCACCTTCGTGCCCGGGTACAGCGAGCGGGTGTAGTGACCGATCGCGTGCAGCAGGTGGGTCTTACCCAGCCCGGAGTCGCCGTAGATGAACAGCGGGTTGTACGCCTTCGCGGGCGCTTCGGCCACAGCCACCGCGGCCGCGTGGGCGAACCGGTTGCTCGAACCGATGACGAAGGTCTCGAAGAGGTATTTCGGGTTGAGCCGGGCGTTCTCCCCCTCCTTCGTCCCCTGCTGCTTTCCGTGACTCGCGAGCGAGGGCCGCGGGGCGGCACGGTCCACGGAGTCCTCATCGGCTCGCGCGCCGTCGGCGAACTCGGGGCTCCGCGTGGGCGGCGGGATAGGGGGCTGCCCAGAGGTCGGCTGCGCCGAGCCCTCGGGGTCGGCGGTCAGGCGGTCCTCGTGCGCAGGAGCAAAGGGAAGGCGCGGCGCCATTTGGGCCGGCGTCGGCTTGGCCGCCGCGACGGTCACCGCGATCCGCATCTCCTGGCCGAGGATGCGGCCGAGCCCGGAGGTGATCAGATCCCGCAGCTTGGTCTCCAGCACGCCCTTGGAGAACTCGTCGCCGACGCTCAGCAACGCGGTGTCGCCGACGAGCGCCATCGGCACGATCACCCGCAGGAACGCCCGGTCCCCCGGACTGACCGAGTCAGCCGCGTCGACGCTGGAAAGGAATGCAGCCCACACCGACGCGAAGTCCAGCGGACCGCCGTCCGTGGGAACGGAACGGGAAGGATCGTCAGGCACGGCTACCACTCACGGGTCGGGTCTGGGCAGGGATCGCGCCCGTCCACAAGTTTTCCACAAGCCCTGTGGAAAACCTGGCGTGTGACTGCGCGGGGTCGCCGGTGTTTCCCCCGGGGCGGCCGCACGGGTTGGCCCGCATCCGCCGCGACCGCGAAGTATGCAGCTCAGACATGGTGCGGACCTGGATTCGGGCGACTCGACCGGCAATGGCGACTCGGATGACGGTAGTCATCCGACGCCCCCTGTTCAACTTGTTGTCCACAGGTCTGTGCTTAATGTGGGGTCCAATGCGTGAGGACGGCCGCCAGGCGTTACGACAGTCGCGCCCGGCTTAGTAGCAGCGCCGGTGCGTGATCGCAACGGGCAGTTTGACCCGTCGCCGATCGTCCGCGTACCGTAAGCAGGTCGAGATGCCGACCGGCGTTGTGTCATGCCTGCGGATTAAGCGCCTCCAGTGCGACGAATGCGGGCCGCGGAGCAGCAAGCGCTCCACACAACATCTTTTAGGCATCGAGGCGTAGCGGACCGAATCAGCACCTGTCTGGAGCCCCAGTGACCAAGCGCACCTTCCAGCCGAACAACCGGCGTCGTGCAAAGACCCACGGCTTCCGGCTGCGCATGCGTACGCGCGCCGGTCGGGCCATCCTCTCGTCGCGCCGGGCCAAGGGCCGGCGCAACCTTTCCGCCTAGCTTCAGGTGTTGCCCGCAGACCGCCGTGTGAAGCGGGGCGACGAGTTCGCCCGCGCTATCCGCGGCGGGCGCCGGGCAGGGCGCCCGACCCTCGTCGCACACCTGTGGCGGGCTGAGCTGGACGTGTCGAACCCGAGCGTTGCCGAAGCCCGTACGGGTCCTGCCCGTGCGGGCTTCGTCGTGAGCAAGGCGGTAGGTCCTGCGGTCACTCGCAACCGGGTCAAGCGCCGGCTGCGGCATATGGTCGCGGAACGGCTCGATCGGCTGCCTGAGGGCGCGGTGCTGGTGGTGCGGGCGTTGCCTGCGGCCGCCGGGGCACCTGGCGAGCAATTGGCCAGAGACCTGGACTCGGCGCTCGGGCGGCTCGGGGGAAGCCGATGAAGTATGTGCTGATGGGTTTGATCCGGCTGTACCAGCTGACGATCTCGCGGATGCTGGGACCGGTGTGTCGCTACTACCCGAGCTGCTCGCACTATGGGTACGAGGCCATCGCGGTACACGGATCGGTCAAAGGCTCGATTCTGACGGCGTGGCGGATCCTGCGATGCAATCCGTGGAGCGCCGGCGGCGTCGATCCGGTGCCTCCACGCGGCGCGTGGCGGATAGTGGATGTGGATGGGGACGCTGCTTCGGCGCGCCGTTCCGTGTGATTTCGTGGGTGTGAGT
>DASUAR010000151.1:0-13192 GCA_035763685.1 Actinocrinis sp.
ACGGTGAAACAGGGCCGGAACTCGTCCAGCAGAACCTCAAGGGAGCGGGGTATCGTCGCACGTGGAAGCATCGGTGGCTCACTTCCGCAAGGGGTGAATCAGACACCACCGATGCTTCCGCGCATTCACCCTCGAAGCATGAATTCACCCCACCGACACGCCCGGACACCCCGACCCGACACGCCGAAAAGTGCGAAACACGAGAGGCCCTATGGGTGCCGATAATTCGGCTCTGGCAAGCTTTTCGTGATGAGGTGACACTCCGTCACAGGAGTGCCATGGTCATTCGTGCGTAACGAACTGATGGATGTCGTGTTCCCGTGCCTGGACAAGGTGTTTGTGGAGCAGGTCGGGATCGAGGGCGGGGTTGTTCGGATCCGGGCCCGTACCCGAGATGGTGTCGTGTTGCCGTGCCCGGACTGTGGTGTGCCGTCAGGGCGTGTGCATAGTCGGTATCGACGACACCCCGCCGATGCGGCGGTCGGCGGGCGGGATGTCGTGATCGACTTGTCGGTTCGGCGTCTGTTCTGCGACGTGCACTCGTGCCCGCGGCAGACCTTCGTCGAGCAGGTCGAGGGCCTGACCATTCGCTATGGGCGCTATACGCCGCTGCTGCTAAGGCTCTTGCAGGCCGTCGGGGTGGCGCTGGCCGGGCGAGCCGGGGCGCGGCTGCTGGCAGTGATGCACCCGGTGGTCAGTCGGGTGACGTTGCTGGCACTGGTCATGGCACTGCCGGATCCGCCCTGGGAGATGCCCGAGGCGTTGGGCGTGGACGACTTCGCCCTGCGCCGCGGCGGAACCTATGGGACCGTGCTGGTGGACATGGCCACCCACCAGGTCCTTGACCTACTGCCGGGGCGAGAAGCTGATCCGTTGGCGGCCTGGCTCACGCGGCATCCAGGCGTGCTGGTCATCTGCCGGGACCGGGCCGGCGCCTATACCCAGGCCGCCACCCGCGCCGCGCCGCAAGCAGTGCAGGTCGCAGATCGCTGGCATCTGTGGCACAACCTTGGCCAACACGCGGAAAAGGACGTGGCCCAGCACCAAGGCTGCCTGCATCGCGCGGCCGCAACCGCCGACGCGCCGACCGGCGGCGCCGGGATCGAGGATCTGCCCGCGCAGGCCCTCTCGGCCCAGGGCGTGTTGGAGGCGCGCACCCGCCGCCGTTACCGCGAGGTCCACGCGCTGCTGGAGCAGGGCTGGGCGATGGCGGAAGTCGCCCGCGAACTGCACCTGAACTTCAAGACCGTCAAGACCTTCGCCCGCGCCCCGGCCGTGCAGGACGTTCTCGGCCACATCGCCGGACGCCGTCCGAGCAAGCTGGACCCGCAGCGGCAGTACCTGCTCGCGCGCTGGGCCGAGGGGTGCCATTCACCGACCGTGCTGCACCAGGAGATGGCCGAGCGAGGCGTGACGTGCAACATTCGGCTGATCACCCGTTATCTACGCACCCTGCAGGTAGGCGGGCATCTGCCCGCCCCGGGACCGGCTGCGCCCAAGACCCGCAAACTCGTCGGCTGGATCATGCGGCATCCCACAGCCCTGGACAGCGACGAGCGCCAGCACCTGTCCACCGCGCTGGCGGCTTGCCCCGAACTGGGCGCCCTACACCGCCACGTCCAGGCCTTCGCCGAGATCATGGCCAAGCGTGAAGGCCAATACCTGCATACCTGGGTCGAACAGGTGCGCACCGACAACCTGCCCGCCCTCGGCGCCTTCGCATCCGGCCTGGAGAAGGACTGGGACGCCGTCACCGCCGGCCTGACCCTCGCCTGGAGCTCAGGAGCCGTCGAAGGTGCTGTCAACATAAGATCAAGATGCTCAAGCGGCAGACCTACGGCAAGGCAGGCCTTGCGCTACTCAGGAAACGCGTCCTCCTGACAGGGCTGTGACGGAGTGTCACCTCATCACGAAAAGCTTGCCAGAGCCGAATATTCCATCCGTGCCGGTGGCGGTCCCATGGGAAGTGGTTGGTCGTCCGCTGGCGGTTGATGCGATGAAGGGTCCCGGTGTTGGTGATCCCTCTCATCAAGATCCGGACTCTGCTGGCGTATTTGCCAGGGTTCGCCACCTTGCCGGGTTGATCAGGTTTGTCATGCTGATCATGGGGAGCGGTGAGCTGGAGGGCTGGTGGCGGTATGTCCCTGTGGCCGCGTGATCCCCGGGAAGTGCCCGCGCAGACGGCGCGGGTGGCGCGGGCGGTGGTGCCGGGCGGTTCGTTCTGTCTGCGGCTGCGCGACACGCTCGGGGTGGTGTTCCGTGATGAGGCGTTCGCAGATCTGTTCGTCGTGCGCGGGCGCCCGGCCGAGGCTCCAGGGAGGCTGGCGCTGGTCAGTGTGCTGCAGTTCGTGGAGGGGCTCACCGACCGGCAGGCTGCTGATGCGGTGCGTCTTCGGCTGGATTGGAAGTATCTGCTGGGTCTGGAGCTTGAGGATCAGGGATTTGACGCCTCGGTGTTGTGCGAGTTTCGTGCTCGGCTGGCCGCGTCGGGTGCCGCGGAGGCGTTGCTGTTCGACGCGGTGCTCTCGCGGCTGGCCGAGGCCGACCTGGTGGCGCGGGGCGGGCGGCAGCGTACCGATTCGACCATGGTGCTCGCTCAGATCAGGAGCCTGCATCGGCTGGAGTTGGTGGGTGAGACGCTGCGCGCGGCGCTGGAGGCGGTTGCCGCGTGCGCCCCGGGTTGGTTGCGCCAGGTCGCGCCGCCCGCGTGGTTCACCCGTTACGGTCCGCGGGTGCAGGCCTACCGGCTGCCGAAGTCCGCGTCCGAGCGCATGGCGCCGGCCGAACAGGTCGGCCGGGACGGGGTCGAACTGTTCGAGCGGTGCCGGCAGGGCGACGCTCCACTCTTCCTGCGCGACCTGCCGGCCCTCCAAGCGCTGCGCGCGATCTGGGTCCAGCAGTTCTACCGGGACGAGAGCGCTCTGGTGTGGCGGGACCGCGAGACCCACGGTCGCCCGCCGGGGGCCCGCGCGATCATCTCGCCGTACGATCTGGATGCCCGCTTCAGCGTCAAGCGCGGCGTGGGCTGGGACGGGTACAAGGTCCAGATCAGCGAGTCCTGCGATAGCGAACTGCCCCATCTGATCACGTACGTGGGCACCGTGCCGGCCACCGAACCGGATATCGCCAGCACCTCCCGGGTCCACCAGCGGCTGGCCGAGCGCGGCCTGACTCCCGCGGAGCATCTGGTGGACGCCGCGTATGTCGCCGCCGATCAGATCCTGGCCGCACGGCAGGACCACGGCGTCGATCTGGTCGGCCCGCTCACCGTCGGGCACTCCTGGCAGAAGAAGCACTCGAGCGGATTCGCGCTCAGCAGTTTCGCCGTCGACTGGGACCGGCAGATCGTGACCTGCCCGCAGGGCCCGGAGCAGCGCGAGCCAGTCCTGCCAGGTGATGTCACGGCCCAGATAGCGGGGCCTGCGAAACGGCCAGTCGGCTGCAACCCACTGCGGCACCAGTACGTCTAACGCACCCTCCACGTCGCCGCCGACGAGGTCGTCGACCACCCACCAAGAGACATCGCCGTCGGAGCCGGAACGCTCGGGCGGGTCGATGTACACGCAGCCGAAGATCGCCGTCTCCTGCTGTCGAGCAGTGCATCGTTGAAGGATTCGAGCGCCGCTGATGGCGTGGGCCCCGACACCCTGCGGTATCGGGGCCCACGCCGTTTGCGGGCTTCGACCTTCAGTGGCTCAGTAATACTCGTAGAGATCAAAGCCGACCCGAATGATGCCTCCACCGAAGTCGTGGTCGTCTTCGCGGCAGTCCCACGGGTAGCCGGAGTACTGGCCCGCGGACTGGCAGTTGCCGTAGCCGCCTGAGTACCACTTGATGAAGTTCCACGACTCGGTCGGCGGCGGAATCGGGCGGGCTGAAGCCGTACCCGCGGTCCCTACCGTCGCAGCTGCCAGTGCGGCAACCGTGAGCCCGACGCGCATGATGCGCTTGCGCATGTGTTCCCTTCCCCGTCTACATAAGACTCCTGTTGCACTGCTGAACGCTACGGAGGCGGCCAACGCGCAACTAGGCTTTTGCATGACGATGCAAAAGCTGCGTCCGCGCGAGCGTCCTGGGACCGCGCCGATAGGGCATTGCACCTGCCGACAATCCCATCCAGCGGCTCCTCTTCATCGGCGGCGGCGCTTGCGGCTTCTGGGTCGGCACCTGTGGATTTGGTTTGAGCAGTGTCCGGGATGCCGCTGTCGGCGATTGGCGACGGTTAGTCCGTGTCCGGGACGGCGTTCTGTTAGGCCTGGAGTATCAGGGCTTCCAATGCTTCGAGGACGTCGGCGAGCGGGTAGTCTTCGCCGGCTAGCGGTAGTTTGTTGACTGACGGTCAGTTCCGCTGTACGCCCTGGTAGGAGCGATTGTCAATACCTGTGGATCGTGGGGCTTGCGCGCGTCAGGGCGGGCGTCAGTGAGCTGGCCTGCGGGCTCTGATGCTGGCGGTGTTGCGGACCCGGCGCGTGCGGCCGGACTCGGCCAGGATCGTCAGGGCCGCCGATGAGGTTGTCGTCTCGGCGAGCGTGCGCTGCAGCCAGTCCGTGGCGTCCGCGAGGGCGGCGCCGTCGATGGGCTGACCGGCGTTGATCGCCTTGAGCGTTGTCCAGTCTCGGAGGCGTCGCACAAGCGGGGCGTGTCCTTCGACCCGCGTGGCCGTTTGCGCCGCCCACTGGGCGAATTGGTCGTCGTCGAGGCCGCTGGCGCGGCGATCGATGTGTTGCAGCACGGCCGAGACGGCCATGGCCTGGTCCGGGTCGCGCAGGACGGCGCCGAGGAGGTCCGACTCGCCGTGCTCTGGCACCTGCTCCAGCTTGTGAAGGTACCGTTGGAAGCGGGTGTGTTCGGACGCTGTCTCGCTCATGCTGCGCTGCGCTGCTCGCGCTCGAAGTGGACGCCGCGCTCGAAGCGGGCCCCGGCGCGCACGAGGGCGACCAGGTGGGGCGCGTTGACCGCGCGCCAGCGGGCCTGGGCCGACTCGATGAGCTTGAAGGTCATCGCGAGGGCGGCGGTGCGCGAGCCGGCACCGCGGGTGACCTTGGTGCGCAGACGCACCGTGCTGAAGGTGGACTCGATCGGATTCGTGGTCCGCAGATGAATCCAGTGCTCCGCCGGGTAGTCGAAGAACGCCAGTAGCAGCTCCTCATCGTCGACGATCTTCGCCACGGCTTTCGGGTACTTCGCCCCGTACTGCTTGGCGAACGCCTTGACCGCCTTGCCGGCCTGCTCCTTGTCCTCGGCGTTGCATATCTCTGCGATCGCCGCCTTCGCCGCGGGCTGCGCGGACTTCGGCAGGGCATCGAGCACGTTGGCGGTCTTGTGGACCCAGCATCTCTGTTCGACAGTTTCGGGGAACACCTCGCGCAGCGCCTTTCAGAACCCCAGCGCCCCGTCGCCGACCGCGAGCACCGGAGCGCGCATCCCACGCCGAGCACAGTCGCGCATCAGGTTAGCCCAGGACTCCGAGGACTCCCGGTAGCCCTCCTCCAGGCTATCAGCTCTTTGCTTCCATCGGCCCGGACACCTACCATGACCAGCACACACGCCTTGGCCTGCTCCAGCCGGACCTTCAGGTGCACACCATCGGCCCAGGCGTAGACGTAGTCCGTCTTCGACAGGTCCCGCTTCTGGAACGCCTTGCGATCGTCGGTCCACTGTGACGTGAGCCGGGACACCGTCGCCGGCGAGAGGCCGGCGTTGGATCCCATGAACTGCTCCAGCGCGGGGACGAAGTCGTATGGCGGGCTGTGGGAGAACTTGCGGGTGTCTGATGCGGTCGTAGCTTCTGCGTACCGTGAGATGCCGAAGTCCGCGAGGCACCAGTGTCCGTTATAGAGTAGGACGTTCTCCTGAGCAGTACACCGCGCTCGTCAACCACGGCGAGGCGGCGGCGCTGTCGAGCCCTCATAGCGCGCCACACACTGGCCAAGTCCGCATTCGTCGGGACCTATTCCGGACGCGCGAGCCGCTCCACCTTCGCGCGCTGCGGCCCCCCGAGGCCGACGTAATACTGCCGGTACTACTGCCGGTCCGCCTTCCTGGCCTCCATTGTAGGTCTTTGATTCAATCAGCGAAACGCACAAACGTTCCGCACGCAATCGCGAACGGTCGTGCGCATATCAGCCGTCGCCGTTATGAGGGGGCCGCCGTGATCGTTCGCACCGGAGTCCGGTTCAGCTGGTTACCACGCCGCTTCATGGCGCGGTTGGTCGCGTTCAGCCTTTTGACGCTGGGCCTGGCGACCGCCTCCATCAGCGCCTCGCCGCCGGCTGCTGCCGCCTCGGTGCGCTCAACCATGCCCCTGCTCCTGGTGCACGGATGGAGTGACTCATGCAAGGCGTTTACGGATGTTGACAATGTCGACCCAGGTAGCAATGCCGTGACGACCGTCGACTATCTGCACTCGCAGGGGTATACCGACGTGCGCACAGTCGGCTACTACGCGGACGGAGGCCACACCTCCCAGTACCACACGCGCGGGAACCTCACGACGAACGACGCCCCCATCGCCAACGGTGGCGACTGCTTCGTGAACGTGCGTGACACCGAGGCCACGAAGCACTCCTCCGACTGCTCCAAAGCCAGCGATCTGAACAGCCCGAGCTTCTCCTACGACGACGGGTTCGTGAACTCGCCCATCGAGTACCTCGGCTGCTTGTTCGCCTGGTACGTCTACGACGTCAATACCACCGAGGGCACGCCGGTCGACGTGGTGGCTCACAGCATGGGCGGTCTGGTGGTGCGCTCGGCACTCGCCTTCTCGAGCGCCGGCAACACACGCGGATACCCGGCTGCGGGGCTGAAGATCCGCAGGGTGATCACGGTCGCCACTCCACACCTCGGGCTGACCGGCACGAACGCTGCCCTGTACAACGTGCAGCAGCCGGGCGAGGAGATCACCGAGATGACCACGTGCGCGCAGTTCGCGGGTTCGTGCGCCGTGGCCGCGATCAACCAGGCGGGCTCGACCGTCACCGCGACGCTGCACACCAGCAGCCTGATGATCGCGCTGAAGGCGGCCGGCCTGCCGCGTGGCGGAGACAACGCCTACTGGGCGCTGATGGGCTCCTCGACCCAATGCCAGGCGGCAAGCCGGGCACTGACATCCTGTATCAACTTCAACCAGCTCGGCGCGCTCAACACCTACGCCTCCGGCGGGACCACGTACGATCTGCCCGACACCGACGGGGTCGTGAACACCGACTCTCAGATGGGCATGGCCGCCGACTTCAAGATCCTCTACGGCGGGTTCGACGTGAACACGGACCCGAACAACATCACCGCGTTCACCTCGGTGCCGGCACAGGGCAACGTGTACGCGCACGAGGCGAACTCCTGCTTCGACATCGACTCGAGCAACTGGACACTCAACATCGACGTACCGATCATCGGCAACGTCGGAACCATCACCATCCCGACCGAGTTCTGCCTGACCTCGCCGTACTACCTCAACGACGGCTCCTCCGCGACGACGCTGGCGCACGTGTGCACGACGGAGACGGACTCGTGCAGCGGCGGGATCAACGACCTCAACGTGTTGTACAACGCGCCGCAGAGCGAGCCGGCCTCGCTCGCCGAGATCGTGGCGCTGCTGCCGCCTTCTCCGGCGAACCTCTTCACCGTCGGCCACGCCAAGCACGTGGGCAACGACTACCCGTGGGAGACCATAGGCCTGTTCGACCACCAGACCGAGGGCACCGACCCGTGGGCCGAATACTACGGCCAGTGCGACTCGTTCGCCGCGTGGAAGGCATACGAGAACCTTTACGGCACCGGAGCCCATCCGCTTCCCTCGATCTTCCCCGCCCCCGGCTGGTCGCCACCGTATGCCGGCGTCCTGAACGTCAACCAGAACACGTGGGGCAACGCCGGGGACTGGTCGCGCACAGCGCCGCAACACGGCTGGACAGTGGACTCGATCGCGGTACCGGGAGCCATCGCGGTGTGGAACAACGGTCACATCGGACCGGTCGGCCACGTCGCCTACGTGACCGACGTCTACAGCGACGGATCGATCACGCTGGAGAACTACAACCTGCTCGGCAACGGTCAGTATTCGAAGTTCAACCTGCCGCCGGGCGGCGGAACCGTGAACAGCTTCAACCAGAGCATCACGCTGCCCTGGCCCGACGGCTTCGCGCACATCGGCGACGGGGCAGCTCTGGACGCGAACGGAAATCCGCTGCCCCCGGACCCGAAGCCGGCCACCCCGGTGTGGGGTGCGCCGCAGAACGTCAAGGTGATCGGCCCGGGGTCCTCCAGCAGCCAGTTCAGCCTCAGCAACGTGTGGTACCTGCGCACCGCGCATGGAATGCTCGGCAACGAGCAGTACACGCACACCAACGGCGCGGCGGCAGTGTCGACCGCCACCTGGACACCCTCTGGCCTGGCAGCGAACACGTGCTACCGCGTGGACGCCTTCGTCCCCGACAACTACTCCGACAACCCGACGGCGATCTACACCGTTCGCGACTCGACCGGCACCTCGTACGCCGCGGTGAACGAGAACGTCCAGACGAACGACTGGTCCGAGTTAGGGGTCTACAAAACTGACAGCGGCGGAGGAGGACTCTCCGTCGTGGTCGACGATCGCGGCACCACCGGGCTGTACGTCGCCGCGGACGCCATACGCTTCTGGCGGCAGACCAACTGCTCCGCCGAAGGGGACGTGTCTCCGGTGATGGCGCCGTCCTCGTTCTACGGCACCTGGACCGGCGACTCCGGCCACGGATTCTTCGGCAACGAGAAGTACTCCGCGACGACCGGCACCTCCACCGCCGCGAAGAACGCGATGTGGACCCCCGCGCACCTGCTCTCGTACGGCTGCTACGACGTCTCGCTCTACGTACCGGACAACTACTCCAACAACCCGGGTGCCTCCTACTGGAGCAACGACGCCTACTATGGACCCTTCTATCCACAGGTCGATGAGAACGGCTACACCAACCAGTTCGCGTGGATAGGCACGTTCCAGGCGTACAGTGACGGCACTCTTCCGGTCGAGATCTTCAACAGCGGCCCGTCCGGGGACTTCGTCGCCGCCGACGCGATCGCCTTCGTGCTCAATCCTTCGTGTCTGGCGCAGAACGGCGGCGTGAACGCGTTTGGCAGCACCTACAGCTCGACGATCATAGGTCCCGGTTCGTCGCCGAATCAGTTCTCGACGACAAACGATTGGTACTACCAGATCGGCCACGGCTACGCGAACCACGAGCTGTGGACGCACACCAACGGCAGCAAGGCGGTATCCACCGCCACCTGGACGTTCACCGGATCCGCGAACGCCTGCTACACGGCCAGTGCCTTCATCCCCAACAACTATGCGAACAACACCAGCGCGGCGTACACGCTGCGCACGGGGAACGGAAGCGTGAACACCACCATCAATCAGTCCACGAGCACGGGCTGGACGCCGTTTGCGAACAACCCCAAGGTCAAGACCGGAAGCGACGGGAAGATCACGGTCACGCTCAACGACACCGGCCCGAGCACGGCCACCTACACCGCCGCGGACGCGATCTCGTTCGTCCCGGCCGGCTGCTGATCCGGTCCGCAAGGCTACCGTCGCCGCGTCTCAGTCAGCGTGCTGAGCGCGGCGGCGGTCCCCGGTCGCCGCGCCGCTGGTGACGCGCTAAGCCGGTCACGGTTCAGCCTCCCGCGCCCGCCGTCGACGGTGAGATGGGCTGTACGATGATGCCCGTCGGCTCTACATCAGGGAACCAGGAACGATCATCGGGGGAGTCGGTGGTTGGCCCGTCAGGGGACCGAGCGCGCCCGGCTACCGCGTCCGGTGCTTGGTTGCGGCAGACTCGCGTCGATCGAGGCCTGACTCAGGAGGAACTGGCCGACCACACGGGGCTCAGCGTCCGCGCGATTCGCGATCTGGAAGCCGGGCGCGCCGTCCCCCGCTGGCGCACCGTCGACCTGCTGGCCGATGTCCTGGGTCTCGGCCGGGAGGAATCCTCCCGCTTCGAGGACCTAGTGCGCGCCGGCCGGGCACGCCGCAAGGGCGAGGCGTCACACGCCGACCTTGACGCATTGCTCGTGCAGGTCCCCTCAACCGGCGAATCGGGCTCGCGCCCGCAGCCCCCTCGCTACCGCCCGGCCCAACTGCCTCACGATGTGACCGATCTGGTAGGCCGTCAGCGCGAGATCGCGCGCTTGGACGAGCTGGCGGAGGCGATCGCCGACGGCGCGCGGCCGGCCGCCGGCGTCTGCGTCATCGACGGTCCCGGTGGCATCGGCAAGACCGCACTCGCCGTGCACTTCGGCCACCACGCGGTCAACCGCTTCCCCGACGGCCAGCTCTACGCCGATCTGCGCGGATTCCACGTCGGCCAACGCCCGGTCGCTCCGAGCACTGTGCTGGGCGCCTTCCTGCGCTCCGTCGGAGTGCCGGCCGGGATGGTGCCTACCGATCCGGACGAGCGGTCGGCGCTTTTCCGCAGCGTCCTGGCCGGCCGGCGCATGCTCATCGTGTTGGACAACGCCACCTCGGCAAGCCAGGTCAGAGCCCTGCTGCCCGGCGCCTCGGGCTGCCTGGTGCTGGTTACCAGCCGCCGCAGGCTCGCGGGGCTCGTCTCGCGCGACGCAGCGGTGCGGATCACCCTCGAGCCGCTCGATCGCGAGGCGGCGATCGGCTTGCTGGCGAACACGATCGGCCGAGACCGCGTGGCGGACGATCCGCCAGCCGCTGACGCGCTGGCCGAATTGAGCGGCGATCTGCCGCTGGCGCTGCGAATCACCGCCGAACACGTGCTGGCGCACAGCAAGACGGACCTGCGGGTGCTAGTCGCGGAACTCTCCGCGCAGGCCAGTCAAGCGGAATCGCGGCCTGGAGGCGGCATCGGCCCGGCACGCTCGGCGATCGCCTGGTCCGGACACGGACTCGATCCGACGCTGGCCCGTTTCCTCCAGGCTCTGGCCACCACCCCGACGTTGGACATCACGCCTCGCGCCGCGGCCGCGCTGGCCGATCGGCCTGCGCGGCAGGCGCGCCGTCTGCTCGACGGGCTGGTGGAACGCGGCCTGCTCGACGGTGACGCCGACGGCCGCTACCGCCTTCACGATCTCCTGCGCGCGCACGCCTTCGAGCGCTGCGACGATCGGGACGCACAGGGTAGGGCCGAGCGCCGGCTCTCGGCAGGACGCATGATCCGCTGGTACCTGGCGGCGAGCGTAGCGGCGGATCGCGCGATCGCCCCGCACCGCCATCGCGGACCGCTCGAGTCGGTCAGCTCCGAGCATGAACTGCCGGTCTTCGCATCGCACC
This sequence comes from Actinocrinis sp., assembly GCA_035763685.1. GTDB lineage: Bacteria > Actinomycetota > Actinomycetes > Streptomycetales > Catenulisporaceae > Actinocrinis. The sequence continues at coordinate 11,276 of DASUAR010000151.1, forward strand.
AGGAGGCGGCCGGCTGGTGCGACCGCGAGGCGGCCAATCTCGTGGCGAGCGCGCGGCACGCCGCGGCGCGCGGGGAGCACCGGGCGGCCTGGCAACTGCCCTGGGCCCTGCTGTCCTACTTCGACCTGCGCAAAAGCTGGGATGACTGGCTCGATACGTACAGGATCGGCCTCGCGGCGGCGCGCGCCGGCCACGATCGGTTCGGCGAGGCGGCCATCCTGACGGGTCTGGGCCGCCTGCACTACTACCCGCGCCGTTTCGCGCAGGCCCTCGCGTACTACCGGCACGCGGGTGGATTGTGGCGTGAGATCGGGGACCGGCACGGCGAGGCGTCGATCCTCAACGCCATCGGCAACGTGCATCTCGCGCGCCGGGCCTACGGCGCGGCCCTCGACCACTACGGCAACGCTCTGGCGATCGACCGGGCGGTCGGCTACCGGCACGGCGAGGGTGTCGTCCTGAACAATCTCGCCGAAACGCACTGCGATCTGCGGGCATTCGAACGCGCCCTCGATTACGCGTCGGTCGCGGTCGCGATCAACCACGAGACCGGATTCCGGCGTATGGAAGCTTTCTCACTGTGCCATCTCGCCCGGGCGGAGGCGGCAACCGGCCGGATGCGCGATGCGCGCGGTCATTTCGCCGAAGCGATCGACCTGGCCGGTCTGATCGGAGATCGGCAGGTCGAAGCCTGGGCCCTTGACTATCTGGGGCTCGCCGAGGCGGCGGCGGGTGCCCGGCGCGAGGCCAGGGAGCATTGGCTGCGTGCCGCGCGGCTCTTCGGCGAACTCGGTGACCCGCAAGGGGCCGACGTGCGCGGAAGGCTGGCTCTCGCCGGGCGGACCGACCCAGTGTCCGGGCGCTCCAGAGCAGACCGGCTCCACCACCGCCGCGTCACGCACATATCAAGGGTCTGAGGCAAGGCCGGCGCGATGGCGATCGACTCGGCCTCGCCCAGCAGCACGGAGACGTCGGCGCGCCGGCCACTGTCGGCTGCGAGGTAAGCGACGACCAGCCCGCAGCCGACCGGCAACGGCAGTGCGGCCGCGCGAAGCATGCACCCCGGCACCCAACGTCCCGGCAAGCATCAGCGCGGAAAGCGCGTCCGCGGCCAGCAATTGACGGCGCAAGAAACGTCGGATCCACGGCGGCTGCAGCTGCACCGCTCGACAGTAACCTGCCAGTCCCCTCTTCGACGTCAGCCCCCAGACGTACACAGCACCGTGGCACCCGCGGCACGGCCAGGGCGCACACGCCAGCCCGGGCGCGGTCGACGGTGGCGAGCGAGAAGCTGCAAGAGTAGCGGGCCGGTGACCCGGTAGTGGCGACCGGCCGCCCGTCGCGGGCCACCTGTGCGCGTAAGCAAGTACCGGGCGCCGCGAGACTGTGGCGCGCGAGCTACGCAACGGGTGAGCCGCGACCGCGCCACCACGCACGAGCGCCGAGTGCGACCCGACGCTGCCGTGTTCGGCGTGTGACCCGCTCACCAGCCCCTAACTCCCGCGACATCGCCGTGTACCCACGATGCGGCGAACCGGTGGCATGGGTAATCTGCATCGGCCAGATGACGGGAGCTTGGCGACCTCGTCGCACGTGAGAAGCGCTATCGTCGGCTTACAGCTGGAGCCGGATCGTCCCGGATATTCGATTACTCCTCGGGCCAGTGCCGATGCTCGACGAGGCGCCGGGCGGTCACCGTCAGGGTAGTTCCATCGGCGAATGCGCGCGCACGCAACCGTGCCAACGCTTCCGTCGGCGTGATGGCGAGGCGTTCGGCAAGAATCCCCGCTGCCTGGTGGAGCCACACCAGACGCCGAACTGGTCCCAAACCAAAGTCTCAAACTCAAGGCGCCGTTCGAAGGTGCGGTCGGCGTGACCGTCGGGTGACCTTGACGGGATGGCGCCCCGTCAAGGTCA
>DASUAR010000152.1:0-3702 GCA_035763685.1 Actinocrinis sp.
CACCCAGTCCGGCGCGAACGTCACCGTCACGAACGTGTCGTACAACGGATCGCTGGGCACCGGAGCGAGCACCAGCTTCGGGTTCAACGGCTCATGGAACAACAGCGCCAACCCGATCCCGGCCTCGTTCAGCCTGAACGGGACGACCTGCACCGGCAGTGTCAGCAGCGGCACGCCCACCCCGACCCCGACGCCGACCCCGCTGGGCACCCCGAGCTTGTCGCCCTCCTCCACCCCGAGTTCGTCGCCCAGCTCGTCGTCGTCCCCGCCGCCGCCCGGTCGCGGCCCATGCGACATCTACGCCGCGGGCGGCACGCCGTGTGTCGCGGCGCACAGCACGATCCGCGCGCTATACGGGGCGTATAGCGGGGCGCTCTATCAGGTGCGGCGTTCCTCGGACAACATGACGAAGGACATCGGCGTGCTGACTGCCGGCGGATACGCCAACGCGGCGGCGCAGGACTCGTTCTGCGCGGGCACCTCGTGTGTGATCACGATCGTTTATGACCAGTCCGGCCACGGCAACAGCGTGGCCTACGAGGCAGCGGGCGGAGCGGGCGGCAACGACTCCCCGTCCAGCGCCACCCGCGAGTCGCTGACGGCCGGCGGGCACAAGGCGTACTCGCTGTACATCAACCCCGGCAACGCCTACTGGCACAACGGCTCCTCCTCCGGGATGCCGCTGGGCAGCCAGCCGCAGGGCGCGTACATGGTGACCTCGGGCACGCACGTGAACGGCGGCTGCTGCTTCGACTACGGCAACAGCGAGACCGACCGAAAGGCCGACGGCGCGGGCGCCATGGACGCCATCTACTTCGGCACCAGTTGCTGGTTCGGCGGCTGCACGGGATCGGGGCCCTGGGTGCAGGCGGACCTCGAATACGGCCTGTTCCCCGGCGGCAGCAGCAAGTGGAACCCGAACCAGGTCGCCTTCCCGGACAAGTACGTGACCGCGATGCTGAAGAACAACGGCACCACGCAGATGGCCCTCAAGGGCGGCAACGCGCAGTCAGGCAGCCTGACGACGCTGTGGAACGGGAGCCTGCCGCCGGGCTACAACCCGATGAAGCAGCAGGGCGCGATCGATCTGGGCAGCGGTGGCGACTGCTGCGCCACCAACACGAACCTGAGCGCCGGCACCTTCTATGAGGGCGCGATCGTCGCCGGATACCCCTCCGACGCGACCGACGCCGCGGTACAGGCGAACATCACCGCCGCCGGATACCAGTAGGCGGCAGGATCGGGCACCGCGGTCCGCGCGACCGCGGTGCCTTATCGCGCGAGCAGAACTACAACCAGGGTCACCAGCGCGGGCACCGCCTGCACGAACAGGATGCGGCGCGACGCGGTGAGCGCGCCGTACAGGCCCGCCACGGCGATGCAGCCGAGGAAGAAGACCTTGGCCGCGAAGCCGGTCGGGTCCGAGGCGATCAGGCCCCAGACCAGGCCCGCCGCCAGGAAGCCGTTGTAAAGGCCCTGGTTTGCGGCCAAGGTACGGGTCTGTTCGGCGAACTCGGGCGTGGTGCCGAAGGCCCCGCGCGCACGGTCGGTGGTCCACAGGAACATCTCGAGGACGAGGATGTAGGCGTGCAGCGCGGCCATGAGGCCGACCAGAATGTTCGCGGCGGTGATCACGAGGCGTAGCGTAGCTGCTCGCGGCGTCGGCGCCGTGGTTCTTCACCTGTTGTTTACCCCTCTGCGCAGCCGATTGGAGCAGCATGCAGCCCACGCCCGCACGCTTCGTGCTCGATCCCGCTTTCGACGTCGCGGTGGTCGACCCCCGATTGTTCGGCGCGTTCATCGAGCATCTGGGACGCTGTGTGTACACCGGCGTATACGAGCCTGAGCATCCAGCCGCAGACGAGGACGGCTTGCGCACCGATGTCCTGGAGCTGATCCGGGAGCTCGGCGTCAGCGTGGTGCGCTATCCGGGCGGCAACTTCGTGTCCTCGTATCGTTGGCAGGATGGCGTCGGCCCGGTCCAGCAGCGGCCGCGCCGGCTCGATCTGGCCTGGCGCTCGATCGAGACCAACCGGTTCGGCTTGTCCGAGTTCATGCGATACCTGCGCAAGACCGGCGGCGAGCCGATGCTGGCGGTCAATCTGGGCACGCGCGGGGTGGCCGAGGCGATCGACCTGATGGAGTACGCCAACCACCCTTCCGGCACCGCCCTCTCCGATCTGCGCGTAGCGAACGGCGACGCGTCACCGTTCGGGGTGCGGCTGTGGGCGCTGGGCAACGAGATGGACGGCCCGTGGCAGGTCGGCCACAAGACCGCGACGGAGTACGGGCGGCTCGCGGCGGCGGCCGCGCACGCGATGCGCCAGGTCGATGCGGAGTCCGAGTTCGTGGTCTGCGGCAGCTCGGGCCGCGGCATGCCGACTTTCGGCGCGTGGGAAGCCGAGGTGCTGGCACACACCTACGACCTGGCGAACTACGTGTCCGTACACGCCTACTACGAGGAGCGCGACGGCGACCGCGACTCGTTCCTCGCCTCGGCGGTGGACATGGACGCGCTGATCGAGGGCGTGGTGGCCACCTGCGACCACGTCGGCGCGAAGCTGAAGTCCGCGAAGCGGATCAAGCTCTCCTTCGACGAGTGGAACGTCTGGTACATGTCGAAGCCCTCGCCGCAGGGGGAGCGCGACTGGTCTGAAGCGCCGCGGCTGCTTGAGGACGTGTACTCGGTCACCGATGCCGTGGTCTTCGGCTCGATGCTGATCTCGCTGCTGCGGCACGCCGACCGGGTCGCGATCGCCTGCCTGGCGCAGCTGGTCAACGTCATCGCGCCGATCATGACCGAGCCGGGTGGTCCGGCCTGGCGGCAGACCACGTTCTTCCCCTTCGCGCAGGCTTCCCGCTACGGCCGTGGACGCGTGCTGCAAGTCCACGTCGACAGCCCGGCTTACTCGACATCGGTACACGGAACGGCGCCGCTGCTGCACGCGACCGCAGTGCTCGACGACGCGACCGGCGAGGTCGCGATCTTCGCGGTCAACCGCGGCCAGAGCGAGGCGCTGCCTCTGCAAGTCGAGTTTCGCGGACTTGGGCTGACCGCCGTGCTGGAGCATTCGGTGCTGACCGACGACGACCCGGACGCGAAGAACACGCTCGCCGATCCGCGGCGCGTCACCCCGCAGTCAGCTAAGGGCACTGAGATCGTCGACGGCGTACTGCGCGCGACCCTGCCGCCCTTGTCCTGGAACGTCATCCGCTTGGGAACCCCGGACTGACACTAGAGGCGTCGGCGCCGCACGACCCGAGAGTTGTGCGGCGCCGATCCATCTGTGCGTTTGACCTTTCAGGCTGGGGTGGTGCTCAGCGGCCGTAGCCGGCCGCGACGATGTTCGCCTGAACCGCGGCGTTGGTCGAAGCCGACGGATAGCCGGAGGTCATGACGCCCTCGTAGAAGGTGCCCTGCGCGCCCTTGCTGTTGTCGCCGCCGGTGCCCAGGATGATGGCGCCCTGCTTACGCATCGGGTTGTAGCCCGAGACGTTCGGTCGCACGCCGTCGTAGAAGGTCGAGAGCGAACCGGACTGCGCGTTGCCGCCGAGGATGGCCCAGTGGTTCGGCCCGCCGTCGACCATCGCGGTCAGGTAGCGGTCGCTGATCGTCGGGTCGTTGCTGTTGAGGTGCTGGTTGACGCCGGAGAACAGGCCGTTCTCCAGGTCCGCCATGATCCACGGACCGTTGCCGGAACC
>DASUAR010000153.1:0-11890 GCA_035763685.1 Actinocrinis sp.
CTCGCGAGTGCTGGTCCTGCGGCGCCGGGAATCCACGCTCGTCGGCGACATGATCGCGCTCGCTTTCCGGTGAAAGTTCCATAAACGGAGAAATTGCAGCGCCGCCTGAACCGCGCGAGTCGCCGTCAAAGGAAGCGTCGAAAAGCCGGGGCGCCCACACCATCTCGGTGGGGGCGCCCCGGCTTCTCGCGCTTCTGTACTACCTCGGTACTACCTCACTGAGCGTACGCACCGAAGAGGTCTGCGATCACGTGCACGGTGCCCGAGCTGCCGATCGTGCCCTGATCCGGCAGTCCTACCCGCGCACCCTAGTGAGTTCTCTAAGCACGACGGCCGTCGCGTTGAGCGGGACCGCGCCGACTCCGCCGACTCTCAGCGTGATCGAGCTGTTCGCGCCGATCTTGCCCTGCGCGACTCCGAGCCCGCTGGAGGTGTCGAGGATGCGCGTCGGGGCCATCGCGGTGAACGCCGTGCCCGTCGCGTCAGTGGTGTAGAAACCGAACGCGTCCGCGATGATGTTGTATGTGTGACCGCGCCGGTCATCACGGGCTTGAGGCTGCGTAACCCCGTGACTATTGGCTTGTCGCGTAACGTTGGTCGGGTAAACGCGTTGCTTGACTCCGTAGCCTTGCGGCATGAGGTGTGGGGGTAGGTATCGATGGCGGACCCGGTTGCGGCGGCGCTTGCCGTGGTTCCTGGTCGATCGCGGGGTCGCTGGGAAGGGCGTCGGGGATTGTGGTGGCCACGAGTGGTACAACCACGACGGTGTCATCGCGCGGTGCTACCACTGTGAGGTCGGTGAGCGGTCCTGGCCGGTGACGATCCAGGACTACACCGTGTCGCTCGGGTAGTTGATCTGGCCCGGCCGCCTCGACAGCCTGTCTCCGAGAGCTGATTCTTGGAGGTGGTCGTGGCTCGTCGACCCGAGGTGTTCGTTCGTGTGTTGTCGATGGAGGAGGGGCGCAGGCTGCAGCGGATCGCCCGGACCGCGAAGGATCCGGTGAAGCTGCGGCGGGCGATCGTGGTGATGATGTCCGCGCAGGGCCAGTCGGTCCCGGACATCACCTCGCTGATGCAGGTCACGGACGACTATGTGCGGGGCGTCGTCCATGCGTTCAACGAGCGGGGGTTCGAGGCGCTGGACCCAAAATGGAGCGGGGGCCGTCCGCCGACGATCAGCCAGGACACGCGTGAGCGGATCTGCCTGATCGCCCGGACGGTCCCCGCCGAGTGGGGCATCACCGGAATGTCGACCTGGAGCCTGAGAACGCTGGCTGCCCATCTGGCCGAGTGCAACGTCGTGGCCTCGATAAGCCGGGAGCACCTGCGCCGGATCCTGCGCAAAGGCGGGGTGTCCTGGCAGACCACCACCACCTGGAAGTCCTCCAACGACCCGGACTTCATCGCCAAGATGCAGCGTGTCCTGGACCTGTACGACCGGCCGCCTACGGACGGCCGGGTGGTCTGCGTCGATGAGTTCGGGCCGTTAAACCTGATGCCGCGCAAGGGCAAGTGCTGGCGGCCGGCAGGCCGACCCGCCCGGCTGCGCGCGACCTACAACCGCCACGACGGGGTGATGCATATGCTCGACGCCCTGGACCTGGCCACCGGCCGGATGTTCTACCGGATCCGCAAGCGTAAACGGTGGCGGGAGTTCCTCTCGTTCCTCAAGAGCCTGCGGGCTCGCTGGCCCGGCGAGAAGCTGTACGTGATCGCCGACAACTATTCGCCGCACAAGCACGCCGAGGGCCGCGCCTGGGCCGCGGACAACCAGGTCGAGCTGGTGTTCCTGCCCACATACGGATCTTGGTTGAACTGGATCGAATCGGAATTCGCCGCACTGCGGTACTTCGCGCTCAACGGCACCGACCACCGCAGCCACGCCGACCAGAACGCCGCCATCGCCGGCTACGTCCGCCACCACAACAACCGAGCCCACCCCAAGACCAACTTCGCCCAGAGCTCACCCATCCGCAGCTGGACCAGTTACCCGGCCAAGGCTGCGTGACAAGCCACTAGCATCCATCGGTGATCTTGTGGACAGGTTCTGCGGCGATCTGTGCGGCATCAGGGAGGCTTAGAGGCGCTGTTCCGGTCGCAGCGTAAGCCACGATGGCAGAGTCGCTGTAGATCCGGTGGACCTTCCCGATCGCGACGTTGACAGCGGCCAGGGCTCGTACAGACGGATCGATCACATCGCGACACTGCGGCGTGGAGATCACGATCAGCTTGGCATTCGTGGCACCGGCAGAGACGTCGGGCTGAACCTCGACACCGCGCAGGTAGTAAGACCACTGCCAATCCGCGATGCCGGCGCTTACGATGGGGCCGGTCAGACCTCGGGTGTGCATGAGATTCGCGAGTGCTTGCACGCCGGTGGGCTGAATATCCGCCACAGTTCTGCTCTGCGCGACCGCCGCGCCGCCCGGGATCGCCAGCACCGTCACGCCGGCGACCAGCGCGATGGGGACCGTGAGCCGTACCGGTGACGCCGCAGCCACTCGTCGAATCACTTCCGCCGCACCGACCGCGGCCAGAACGAGGAACAAGGGCGCCCACATCACCCAGTAGTAGCCCAGCGCGACATTCGCGATGAAGCAGTGGAACACGAACGGTGCGGTCAGAGCTGCGACACACCACCAGGTCAGGAGGTCCCGCCTCAGCGCCAACGCGCACAGCGTGCCCGTGACGAGAAAAGCTGTCGGCAACGCCCCGTAGTCGTGCCCGGCGAACCAGAGATTGGCCCACCAAGGCGGGTTCATCGAGACCTGTCCCGCGAACCCGATCAGATGCCCTGCTTTGGATTGCGCGGATTGGAAGTCGATCAGATATCGAATACAGTCGATCGGGCGGCCGAAAGGCACGTACAACGCGACGAACGTCGCGACCGAAACCGCGACGGCGAGGACAGCCTGGCCGCAGCGGGTGAGGGTCTCACCTCTTCGCCTACTGACGCACGCGAAGATCACGACGAGAAGTACCGGGCCGACCGCGCCGAGAAAGCCGTTCTCCTTGCTGCCTGCGGCGAGGCCGACCGAGATGCCGGTCAGCGCGGCGAAGATCCACGACGACGAGCGGCTGGCGCGTCTGGCCCATTCCCAGGCGAGCACCACCGAGAGCACCATGAAGAAGCTCGCGACGGGATCAAGCATCGCGAAACGATCGAATCGGCCCAGTGAACCTGATGCGGGCTCAGGCAGCACCGTGAGCAGGGCGCCGGCCAGCAGCCCGGTCCAGCGCCCCGCGACACGTCCGACCCAAATGCCGACGACTGCTCCCGCCGCGACCGTGGCCAACGCACTCACAGTGCGGGACGCGGTCAGCCCATTCGGTGTGCCTGCGACCCACTGAGCCAGCCCAAACAGGTACTTGGCCAGTGGCGGATGCTCAAAATTGGCGGCTGTTGCGTGAGCGAGATCCACGTGCCGGCCGGGCGGCGCGACGCGGCCGTGCACGTAAGCCCATCCTGCACGGATATACGTGGGCTCGTCCGCGACAATCGGTGCCGTCCCGAGTTTGGCGAAGTTCTGGAACGCCGCCCATGTCGCGACCAGCAGCGAGACGCCGACGAAAAACTGGTCGCGTGGTTCGGCATACAGGCGGCGTACGAGTCTGCGCCGCGGGTGCGTCGAAGAGCGCGACTGTCCGGTTGAGGCGGCCGCTGGCTGCTGTGTTGCCGACACCTACGACTCCTTGGCCATTCGTAACTCAGGCGATCGGCACCCTACCTGCCTTGGCGAGAAGCGGCCACGCCGCCGATCCGATGCTGCTAAAACGTGGCGGGGGTTGGTGCAGAGCTGCTACAAAACGTTGGTCCCATCGGTCCGCGAGAGCCGTGGCATGAGGGCCGTCGAATTCGCCGAGCATGCTCGGACGGGACATATCCAGTTCGTGGGGGATCAGAACTTTTACAAGCGCCGACTTGCGGCCTGCGCTGCCGCCTTCACGATGGTCGGAGCACTGGTCCCGCGGCGGCGTACGCCGCGACCGCCGCGAACGGCCAAAGCAGGGCGCTGCCGGTAGTGCCGTTGTCCGTTTCATCACTGTTATCCGTCGGCTATTCGGTCGGCGCACGCACGTTCAGCCACAGCCACACGGTCAGGTCGCAGGCGATCGGCCCGGACCGCGTCGTCGACACCCGGCTCGGCCTCGGCAACGGCGGTCCCGGCTCGGTCGGCGCCAACGGCGTGCTCGGCCTGCCGGTGCCGAAGAGCGCCACCGCGGTGCTGGCCAACCTGACCGTGGCCTCGACCACGGCCGGCGGCTACCTGACTGCGTACCCGGACCCGAACCGTCCGACCGTGTCGAACCTGAACTTCTCGGCAGGTCAGGCGGTCCCGAACCTGGCGATCGTGCCGAACAACGGCAAGGTCGACTTCTTCAACGGATCCGGCGGATCGCCCCGGCTGCTGCTACTTGGCCGGCTCAACCACCGGCTCGGCTTTTCCCGGTTCACCTTCCGGCCGCGCCGCCGAGGAATCCGGCGCCGCGGGCCGGCCGCCGGTCGCCCGGAGCACGTCCCAGGCCATGACGACCATCGTCACCGCCGGTCCGACCAGCGAGGCGATCGCGGCGGTGGTGAGCGGCCCGAGCGGCACCGCGAACACGACGCCCATCGCGATCACGCCCAGCGACCACGCCACCAGCACCGTCTGCTGCCGGTTCAGCGCGGTCAGCGCGGATTGCAGGATGTTCGCCACCAGCAGGAAGAGCGTTCCGGTGGCCAGTTCCATCAGCAGCGTGGCGGACAGCGGTGTCTTCGCCCCCATGACATCGATCATCACCCATTGGCCGGCCAACCCGACCGCGGCGACACCTGCCAACCCCGCGCCGACGCACACCGCGACCAGAATGCTCGTCATCCGCCGCACTTCGGTCATCCGGCCGAGCGCGGCAGCGGCGCTCAGCTTGGGCAGCAGCGGCGCCTGAAGCGGGAAGAGGATCAGCAGCGCCAACCGGGTCAAGCCCACTGCCGCGCCGACCGCCTGCACCAAACCTGCCTGCCCTGGGGCGGAGAGCCTGCCGTTGACCACCAGCGGCATCGCGTACATCAACACCTGCCCGGCGAGCACGCCGCCGGTGAGCCGGGCCAGCCGCACGGCCGCCTGATTCGCGGTCTCCGGCTCGCTGCTCGCCGCGACCTCGGCCGCCGCGCCCGCCGGCGCTTCGAACGGGATCGGCGCACGGGCGACGAAGAGCCCGGACACGGCCGCCACCGCGGAGCCGAGCGCGAAGACCAGGCCCTGCGACCAAGTCGACCCGACGCCGAGAAGCGCCAGCACGATGCTCGGCAACAGCCGGGCCAGCCCCTCGACCACCATCGTGATCGCGTAAGAGCGAAATTGCTGCCGCCCCGAGAGCACGCCGCGGATGAGGAAAGAGGCCCAAATCCCGGCCAGGCCGATCAGCAACTCGGCGAACACCAGCCAGTCGCCGTAGAACCAGTGGTGCGTGATGTAGGGGCTCGCCGCGCAGACGGCGGCGACCGTGCCGATGCCGACCCAGGCGGCGTTGCGGACCTGGTGCCGGATGACGTCTGCTTCGCGGTGCCCAAGCGCCAGCGCTCGGCTGACTGCCCGCGTCATCTCCTGCTCGAAGGCGGCGAACATGCCGGTGCCGATCGCCGAGAGCAGGAAGAACAGCTGGACCAGCGGTTTGACGTCGATCGGCTGCAGCGAGTGGTTGACGACCGCGATGAACCCGGAGCCCGCGGCTGCGGACAGCCCGAGGCCGATCGCCAGCAGAACGACGGGCCGGTTGAGGAGGGTCAGCAGACGCGTTCCCCGGCCGGGAGCGGGTGCGGTATCCATGACCCGTGCATGGTAGCGCAGCAGGTAGACCGAGGCTGCGGGCACAAGTGCAGCCCCCGTGTGTATTCGAGGGCTGCATGATCAACGTAGCGCGATTCGGCGCGAAGTCCAGCGTCAGTTTGTATCGCTTCTATTTCGATCAACGCCGCACAAGGGACGGTCGCACGAACCCGCTGTCGCACGAAGCTGCCGGCATTGCGCCGCCTGCCGGACCGGAGGGGCTATGTGCGACATTCAGAGCGCAGGTGCAGGATGTGTCGCATGAGCGATGCTTTTCTGTCAACGACAGTACGAATCACAGGGCACGAGGGCGCCGAGATCGAGGCGTATGCGGCCGTCGCCCAGGATGACGCGCCACGCGGCGGCGTCGTGGTCATCCATCACCTGCCCGGATACGACGACGGGACGAAGGAGATCGTCCGCCGATTCGGGCACCTCGGCTTCAACGCGGTGATGCCCAACCTGTACTGGCATGACGCTCCCGGCGCGGCCCCCGATGACGCCGCCGCGGCCGGACGGGCCAAGGGCGGGGTCCCGGACGAGCGGCTGGTCGGCGACGTGGCGGGCGCGGCGCAGTACCTTCGCTCGCTGCCGAACGCCAACGGCAAGGTCGGCGTGATCGGCTACTGCTCCGGCGGCCGCCAGTCCGTGCTCGCCGCGTGCAGCCTGCCGCTGGATGCCGCGGTGGACTGCTATGGCGCGTTCGTGACCGGTGACCCGTCCGGCCTGGACGGCCATCCGATGCGGCACGTCAGTCCGCTGTACGACAAGCTGCCCAACCTGAACTGCCCGCTGCTCGGCCTGTTCGGCGCGGACGACAAGCACCCCTCGCCGGAGGAGGTCGCGGAGCTCGAACAGCTGCTGACCAAGTTCGGCAAGTCCTTCGATTTCCACAGCTACCCGGGCGCCGGGCACGCCTTCTTCGCCGTCGAGCGGCCCGCGTTCCGCCCGGAGGCCGCCAAGGACGGCTGGGAACGCGTCGCGTCCTTCTTCGGCAAGCAGCTGAGCGCGTAAGGGGCATCAATGTGCACTTACATAACCGCCAAGGTCGACACCGAGGGCAGCGGAAAGGGCGCCGAGGGCTGGTTTCCGCTGACCGAGACGACCGTGTACTTCGACCACCCGGTGCACGCGTCAGCGGATCACACGCTGAACATCGACTTCCGCAATCCTGATCGTGGAGCCGGCGCTCGCGTGGCCGTCGAGTTGACCGCGGAGACTGCACGCGCGCTCGCGACGGCGATCCTGGAGACGCTCGACGCCGTACCCGACGGCGTCGCGTAAGCCGGGGTCGGGTCGGGTAAGTAATCGCGCGCGCCGCGGTAGTGGACAGCCGCGAACGCGATGCGTCGACCGGCCGGATGGATCGGGTCAGCCGTCCATCTGGCCGGTGAGCGAGACGTTGCCGCTGTTCGGATTCACCTGGCCGCCGATCACGATGTTCTTCGGGTCCGGCTTCGGGCTGGAGAACAGCAGGTGCGAGATCTGCAGGTTGGTGAACTCCGGATCCGGCACGTAGTCCATGATCTTCAGCGCCTGGTCCTGACCGGCCGACTCGACGTCGAAGAGGCCGTAACCGAGCAGCCGGCCGAAGCCGGAGCGCCGGTACGCCATGTCGGTCAGTCGCGAGACCGGCATGGAACGCACGGTCGTGTTGATGATCCCCTCGATCACCACGATCCGCTTGTTCGTCAGCACGAAGAAGCGATCCGCCCACTCGCCGACCTGCAGCGCCGACCAGCCGAGCACCACGAGCAGGACGACCAGCAGCATGCCGCCGACGCCGAACTGCTTGCTGCGCACCAGCCAGGTGATGCCGTACAAGATCGCGGCAACGACCACCGCGGCGAGCAGTTGACTGCGAGCGCTGGCTTTACGCAGCGACATCGCCTTGCGGATGTCCCACACGGACGCCACGGCCCACAGCACCCAGAGGCCCCACAGCAGCCAGGCGACGTTCAGCGCACTGCCGGTCTTCACCGGCTGCGACACGTTGACCGCGATCGTGACCAGGACGCCGACCACTGCCAACGCCCCCGGGCCGACCAGCTGCGCCCAGTGGAAGCGGGTGTGGATGACGACCTTCTCGTCAGGGTCCAGGAACTTGCGTATATGACCTGGCGCCTGAGCCGATGGGGTCGACGGGAACATGGCCATGGGCTAGTGGACGTTGCTGTGGAAGCTGACGATATTACCGATCGAGTGGAAGAAGTTGGAGACGAATACGAACACGTCCTTGACGAAGCTTGACGTGGTGTCCGGGTCGTGCACGATCCAGAACAGCACGAAGATGACGATGCCCCATTGAATGGCCGGCTTTGCCTTCGGCATAACGATCGCGACCCTTCCCCTCCGAACGCGACACCGACGCACCGACCTGACCGGCCCGTTCGGGTCAGACCGCTGACGCCGGACCACGCGTGGCACGTAAGTCCTGACCGATACCAGCGTAGCCTGATCTGCTCCGCTGCGGCTGACGTGTTAGGGGTACCCGGTGAGCCGGGGGCCGGAAACCGAGCAGGCGCAAGGTGATCCGGGTCCTTGCCCGATAGTTATCGCTTTACCCGTATTCGTCCGGTTGTTTGTGCGCCGGGCGCACGCTGGTTTCGTCGCCTTCCGGGGTGGTGTCCGTACTCTGCGCTACCACGTGCTGTGGTAGAGGTGACCGTCACGGTCCTGCCGAGCGCAGGGTTGCGCGTATACGCACTCGAACTCATCCCGCGCACCACCGGCGCGCACAGTGCGTCGACGCGCTCCGGTTCCTTGGCTGCTCTAAGCGGTTCTAGCAGTTGCCCTATACGCGGTTATACGACCCCATAGAGCCGGTCGCCCGCATCCCCAAGCCCCGGCACGATATATCCGTGCTCGTTTAGGTGGTCGTCGACCGCTGCGGTCAGCACCGTGACCGGGATCGGGTGGCCTTTCAGCTCCTCCTCCAGCTTCGCGATCCCCTCCGGAGCGGCCAGCAGGCAGATCGCGGTCACGTCGCTCGCCCCGCGCTCGGCCAGCAGCCGGATCGCCGCGATCAGCGTGCCGCCGGTGGCCAGCATCGGGTCGAGCACGTAGCACTGCCGGTCGGAGATGTCGTCCGGTAGCCGGGTCGCGTAGGTGGAGGCGGTCAGCGTGCCCTCGTCGCGCACCATGCCGAGGAAGCCGACCTCGGCGGTCGGCAGCAGCCGCACCATGCCGTCCAGCATGCCCAGCCCGGCCCGCAGGATCGGCACGACCAGTGGCTTGGGCGCGGCCAGCCGCACGCCGCGGGCCGCAGCGACCGGGGTCTGCACCTCAATCGGCGCGACGCGGACGTCCCGGGTGGCCTCGTAGGCGAGCAGCGTCACCAGTTCGTCGGCCAGTCTGCGGAAGGTCGGCGAGTCGGTGTTCCGGTCGCGCAGCGCGGTGAGCTTGTGGGCGATCAGCGGATGCTCCGCGACGTGGATGCGCATGCTCAGAGTCTATGCGGGCAGGCGGTCTGCGACTGAGGCGCCGCACAAGCGCGGTTTGGTTGCGGGTTTGGTTTCAGCCCGGCTTCGATCCGTGTCCGCCACGTCTACCGGCCGCGACGGCCGGGTACCGGAAAGGAAACGGCCGAACATGGACGAAGGGGTCCGGCCATGACCGATCGCCGGCGGGCGCGCGACGACGAGAAGCCCCGTCGCGCCGCGAAGTCCGACGCACCGCGCTCCGCCGACAACGCCGATGCCGCCGCGTCTTCCCCCTCTCCTTCTCCCTCTTCTCCCTCTCCTTCTTCCGCCGAGGATCGCGAACGCGACCGCCGGGTCCGCCGCGCCCGATTCCTCGCCGAACTCGACGAGGCGCGTGAGTTGCGCAAGCGGGTGGCCCCCCGCCGGGCCCGCGCCGCGGAGTTGGAGGCCCGGGTGCTCCGTACTTTCCGGTACTGACCCGCCCGGTTGATCCCCGCCGCTGAGCCGCCCTCGAACGCGGCGCGCCGATACACCCGCGCCAACCGGTGCCGTGAAGCATCGCTTTCTGTCACGATGCGAGTGCAGACATTGCTTCGCGAAGCATGCATGCACGGCCCCGGTTCGTGGTACGCAACCGCTGGAGAGGACGGAAATGGCGCGGCAGGCTGACTACCTGGAGTTCGACGACGAGCTCGTCGACTTCGCCGTGGCCGTTTTCCAGGAGGACGGACGCTGGGACGCGGTCGGGCTGCCGCCGCACGTGGCCGAATCCCTCGACGACTTCCTCTTCGCCCTGCACCAGCAGGTCTCCGAAGGCCCGACGATCGGTCTGGTCGGGGTGGGCGACGAGTACTTCGTGGCGGCCAGGCTGGTGGGCCGGGAAGTGCGGCTGTTCCTGTCCAACGCGGCGGTGGCCGCGGACGACCGGATCGCCGGGGATCTGCTCAACCGGATCGATCCGGCGGCCGACCCGCTCAAGGTGGACGAGGTGCCGTTCGGCGACCAGGACATCTTCGCCGACCTCGGCCTGGGACCGCTGGACCTGGCGTTCGTCTGCGAACAGCTCCAGCTCGAGCGGGACCTGCGGCTGCGCGAGGCGGTCGGCGGGCTCGCGGCCAGGCTCGGCTTCGGCGAGCAGTTCGCCAAGGCGGCGCGGCGCGATGACCAGGCCGACGAATGGCGTGATGGTTGAGTTGAGTGTGCAGAGTGTGGAACCGGCCGCGCGGGACGGTGACCGCGCGGCCCGAAATCCGAGGGGAGAGTGTGCTCGCCGTGGCGTACTTCGCCGCACTGCTGGCGCGGTCAGCGGACCGCTGGACGGCCCGCGACGCCGATCTGGACCAGATCGAGGACGTCGCCGGCCTGGTGGAGTTCATGCGGGATGTTCCCGAGGACGATGAGGACGAGGAAGAGCCGGACACCTCCGTGCTGCTGCTTGAGCAGGAGGACGTGTGGTTCGCGGTGATCCGCCTCGACGCCGACGAGGACCCGCGGTTGTTCGTCTCGGACATGGCCGCGGTCTCCCGGTCGGCGTACGCGGACCTGCTGTTGTCGACCGACCTGCTGCCCATCGGACCGGACGGCTGGCCCGCGCGGCAGCCGGCGGACGTAGCCGGGCCGGACGCGGACGAGCTGAATGACGAAGCGGCCGCCGCCGCGGACGACGACGGCGATGGCGACGCCGACGGAGGTGACGGAGCCGACGCCATCGAGGACGCACTGCTGAACGGCAGCGGATCCGACTCGGCGACCGGGCTCGGCGAAGAGCCCGCGGAGCACCGTCCGCTGCACTCAGGACCGGCCGGCGACGCGAACCTGCTGGCGGACTTCGGCGTGCGCGCGACGAAGCTCGTCGGCCTCTGCGGAAAGGACAAGGTCCCGGCGGACGCGCTCGCGGACGTCGCCGAGGCGCTCGGCGCGGCGGACGAACTCGAGGAAGTCCGCTGACCCCGGGCGCTTCATCCGGGCCCACCGCAGACCGCCCTCCGCAGCTGCCGCCATGGCTTCTTTCCCGCTACTGCGCGTGGATGCGAGAGGCGCTAGCCGAGGCGGAACAGGCGCCGAGCACCGGTGATGTGCCCATCGGAGCAGTCATCGTCGACGACGCCGGCCGGATCCTCGCCCGCGGCCGCAACATCCGCGAGGCGCAAGCCGATCCGGCCGGCCATGCTGAGATCGTGGCGCTGCGCGCCGCGGCGCGGGCCCGCGGCAGTTGGCGGCTCGACGGCTGCACGCTCGTGGTCACCCTCGAACCCTGCGCGATGTGCGCCGGGGCCGCGGTCCTCGCGCGCGTGGCCCGGATCGTCTTCGGCGCCTTCGATCCGAAGGCCGGCGCGGTCGGCTCGCTTTGGGACATCCCGCGCGACCAGCGGCTCAACCACCGCCCCGAAGTCGTCCCCGGAGTGCTGTCCGCCGAAGCCGCCGCGCTGCTTGAGTATTTTTTCGCGTCTGCGCGGCCGGTCCGGTAAGGTTCTGCCCGGTGACGTGTCCGAGCGGCCTAAGGAGAACGCCTCGAAAGCGTTTGTGGTGCAAGCCACCGAGGGTTCAAATCCCTCCGTCACCGCCAGCTGAGGGCGGGAACCGGTAGCTCCGGTTCCCGCCCTTCTGGCGTCAGACGGGTGAATTAGGCGGGGTCGCTGTCGTCGCCCTTGTCTTCGC
>DASUAR010000154.1:0-20892 GCA_035763685.1 Actinocrinis sp.
GCAGACTGAGACGGCAACGAGACCTCTGATTCCAGGCAGATCTTGGCGGATCACCCGGTATATCAGGGGTCTCGTTCCATCTCCAACCCGCCCCACACGAGCTCGACAAACCCCACCCACCCCTTAACTACGCGGCATTGGGACAAGGACGTCTGTGGCCGAGAGCCGTGGTGAACGAAACGCGGGGTGGGGGTGCGGCCGCGTGGCGGAGATGTATCGCGGGGGTGTGATTGGGAGCAGGACAAGATGGCGGGCACTGTTAGAGGGCGAGAAGGTCGTGGATCGGGCGGCCGCGGACCGCGGTTCGCAGACAGCGGGGCAGGTCGAGGCCGGGCGTCAGATCTGGCAGGCCGGGCACTCCCGCCCGCTCGTCGGTTGACCAAGCGGCGACGCGCTGGTCGGGAGTCTGCACGACGAGGTCACCGGCCTCCCACACGGCGTACGTCGCCGGGGCTCCTGGTGTCAGCACGCCGGTCTCGTCCTGTGGCACACGCGCCGTGGCCGGGTTCAGCGCGCGCCATCCGCCTCGGGTGTGCGCGGCGAAGGCGGCGCGTGCGGTCATCCGCGAGGCGGGCGTGTGGTGGAAGACGGCGGCGCGTACCGCCTCCCACGGACCGAGCGCAATGACCGGCGAGTCGGAGCCGAACGCCAGCACGACGCCGGCCGCGGTCATCGCCGCGAACGGATTCATGCCGAGCGCGCGGCCGGGTCCGAGCCGCTGGACGTACATGCCGTCGGTCCCGCCCCAGGCCGCGTCGAATCCGGGCTGCGCCGAGACCACCACGCCGTGATGCGCGAACTTCTTGATGTGCTCGCTGTCCGGCAGTTCGGCGTGTTCGGCGCGCACCCGCATGGCCCGCAGCCGCTTTTCGCCCACCAGTTCGTGCGCCAGGTCGAGCCCGGCGACCAGCAGGTCGAGCCCGTAGTCGCCGATGACGTGGAAGCCGGGTTGCACCTGTACCTCGACGCAGGAGACGAGGAACGCGCCGATCTGTTCGGCCGTCAGATACGCGGCTCCTGCGTAACCGGCGGTGGTCGCGCTGCCGAGACCTGATTCGGCGGCGTCCGCGTAGGGCTCTCTTAGACAGGCTGTGTGCGAGCCGATCGCGCCGTCGATGAAGAGGTCTCCGCCGGCGCCGACGCCGCCGAGCTCGACGGCCTTGATCGGGTCGGTGAGCTCGCCCCAGTACCCGAATACGTAGGGGCTGGCATTGCTTGGATCGGCGGCAAGCGCGAGCAGACCGGTGAAGTCGTCCTCGCCGGAGATCTGCGGGCCGCCGCACTCGTGCAGGGCGCCGATGCCGAGTTCGGCGGCGCGGCGAAGGGTGGCGCGTTGGGCGTCAGCGCGCTGCGTCGCGGTGATGGAGGCCAGGGCGGCGGCGCGTACCGCGTGGTGGGCATCGCGCGACAGCGGGCCGTCGTCGGCGTAACCAACGGCCGAGCGCGCTTCTGGTGCGGCGTCGAGAAGTGCGCTAGAGATGACGGCGCTGTGCACGTCGACACGCGAGAGGTAGGTACGGCGGCCGCCTGCCGCGCGATCCAACTCGGCTCTGGTGAGCGGCGTTTGACCGTCTGGCGCGGCCTGATCCCAGCTGGTTTCGTCCCAGCCGGTGCCGAGCACGACCGCGTCGCCCGGGAGCGACGCGGCGAATGCGGCGACGCGTTCCAGCGCCTCGGCGCGCGATGCACACCTGGATAGGTCCAGGCCGGTGAGCGCCAGGCCGGTGGAGGTGGCGTGTACATGGGCGTCGACGAAGGCCGGGGTGACCAGCGCGCCGCGCAGGTCGATCGCCTCGTCCACCGACTCGGCCTGTGCGTCGGCCGCGCCTTCCGAGCCGACCCAGGCGACGGTGCCGTCCTCGACCACCATCGCGGTCGCGAACGGGTCGGCCGGGGTGTAGATGACGCCGTTGCGCAGCAGAGTCGTTGCCGTCATGCACTCAGCTTAGGAGGGCCGGGCATGGGAGGCGACCAGGGCGATGACACCGCCGAGCAGGGTCGCGAGGAGCCGGGGCAGCGCCGTCTGGCCTGCGCCGAAGCCGAGCAGATCGAGCAATACGACCACGAAGCCGGTCAGGAACACCGAGTAGAGGAAATAGCTCGCCGGGAAAACCGTGTACCCGAGGGCGATCGCGACGCCCGCGCCGAGCAGCAGCGCGGCTGGTCCGAAGTGGGCGAGCGCGGCGAGCGGCAGGCCGAGCAGGATGCCGATCGCGGTGCCGCCGATCCGGTCCAGGGCCCGGCGCACGGTGAGTACGTGTTCTGTCTTGAGGACGAGCACCGCGGTCAGTGCAGCCCAGTACGGGTGCGCGAGGCCGAGTAGCAGGGCGGCGCTCTGCGCTGTCGCGGCGGTGAGGGCGAGTCGCAGCGCGTGCTGGCCGTGGGGTGTGCTGATTCCGATGTGGGCGCGGACGGTGGCGGCGAAGTGGCCGTTGAATTCGCGCAGGCTTCGGCGGGGGCGGCGGGTCGCTGACGCGGTGTCTGTTGGCTTTGGGAGGGCGAGGGCGACGAGTGCGGATTGGAACAGTCCGCCGACGAGTACCAGCCCCGCGCGCACGGCGGCTTGGCGCGGCGTGTCCGGCGTGGAGGTGGCGATGAGCAGTGCGCCTGGCCACTGGAGTGCGGCGATGGCCACCCGGTCGCTGAACGCGCCGACGAGTCCGGCGGCGTAAGCGAAGGCCGCGATGAACAGGATGAGCGGAATTGGGGCGTTGGCGGCGAGGGCGCCGACGAAGGTCCCCAGCGCCATGCCGGCCGAGGCGAGCGCGACGGCGGCGGGCTTCTTGCGTTCCTCGCCGACCATAGCGGCGAACCCGGATGGTAGGGCACCGAGCGCTGCGTAAACGCCGTACTCGTAATGGCCGAGGCAGACGCCGAGGGTGAGAGGCAGGACGACGCCGACCGCGAGCCGGATGCCGCGTGCCGGGGCGAGCGCGGAGCGCGGAGCTTGCGCGATGCGTCCCGGGGATCGAAGTTCCCGAACGGTTTCGCTGTAAGTGGACACGGTCTCCCCCGGTGGTGCTGCGGATGGGCGACGCGTCTTCGAGCCGTCCCCGCCGCGTCCCGGGTGGGACGCGGTCGAGGCGATTCCATGGTGACGCAGGCTGGGGTGATGCGTCCAATAACCTGTGAACAATGTTTCGATGCGCGGTCCGCATGTAAGAATTCAGATGTGCAGATCGAGGAGTTGCGCTGGTTCGTCGTGCTGTGCGAGACCGGGAACGTCGGGCGCGCGGCGGCCGAACTGGGCTTGTCACAGCCGGGACTGTCACGCGCGCTGGCCCGGCTGGAGCAGGAACTCGGCGCGCCGCTGTTCGACCGCAAGGGCCGCGTCCTCGCGCTCAACCGATACGGCGAGGCTTTCCTCGCCTACGCGCGCCGGGTCCTGCGGGAACTGGAGGCCGGACGGCGGGCGGTCGCGGAGCTGGCCAGTCCCGAGACCGGCACGGTGGCGATGGCGTTCCTGCACACGGTCGGCCCGTGGCTGGTACCGCGCCTGCTGCTGTCGTTCCGTGCGCAGTACCCCGGCGTGCGCTTCCACCTCATCCAGGGCGGCTCGGCGACCAACCTGGCGGCGCTTGAGCGCGGCGAGGTGGATCTGGTGATCACCTCGCCGCGCCCGGACGGCCCGCGGCTGATCTGGCGGCCGTTGCGCCGTGAGCGGCTGTATCTCGCCGTCCCGGTGGACCACCGTTTCGCGCGGCGGCAACGCGTGCGGCTGGCGGAGGCGGCGGCGGAGACCTTCGTGGCCAACAAGCCGGGCACCGGTCTACGCGAGTCCACCGAGGAGTTGTGGCGCGAGGCCGGCATCGCGCCGACCGTCGCCTTCGAGGGCGACGATGTCGCGACGCTGCGCGGCATGGTCGCGGTCGGGCTCGGCGTGGCGGTCCTGCCGCGTGCGCGCACTTATGACGGCGGGATCGACCAGGCCGGTGATCCGTGGCTGCGGTACGTGCCGCTGGCCGGGACCGGCGGATCGCGCGTGCTCGGCCTGGTTTGGCGGGAGGACCGGTGGGCCTCCCCGGCGGTGACGGCGTTCCGGGACTCGGTGTTCGCGGTCGCGCCGCAACTGCCCTAGAAGCGGACGCAGGGCTGGCGCTCCACCAGGACTCTGCGACAGTGGAGGCATGACCCCACCTGCCGGTACTCGCTTCGGGCCTTCAAGAACCGGGTCTCGGTTCGGACGCGGTCGGAACGATCATTGTCGGGCTCGCGCTGGTTGCCTTGGGTCTCGGCGTGATCATCCTCAAGGACGATCGCAACTCAAGGCTCGGCGGGGCGCTGCTCATCCTTTGGGGCGGCATCCTGTTCGTGCCGTCCGTGCTGGTTCTGTGATCAGCCCACCGGGTCGGGCAGGTCGGGCAGGCGGCCGTCGTACGAGGTGGACAGCACGATCGTGGTGCGGGTCGAGACGTTCGCGGCCGAGCGGATCCTGGCCAGCAGGCCCTCCAGCGCGCCGGGCGTGGCGACGTGCACCCTGAGGATGTAGTTCTCCTCGCCGGCGACCGAGTGGCAGGACTCGATCTCGCTCAGGCCCTTGAGCCGCTCGGGTACGTCGTCGGGCGCGGCCGGGTCGAACGGCTTGACGGAGATGAAGGCGGTCAGCGGCAGGCCGATCGCCTCGGCGTCCACCACCGCGCGGTAGCCCTTGATCACGCCGCGCTGCTCAAGCCGGCGCACGCGTTGGTGCGCGGCTGACGTGGACAAGCCGGTTGCCTTGCCGAGGTCGGTGTAGCTCATCCGTCCGTCGGCCAGCAGCAGCCGGACGATCTGCCGGTCGATCTCCTCCATCCCCCAACGGTAACGGGTTCGGCCAGCGGTAATCGAAACCAGGGCCGCAAGTATTCGAAACAAGGCCGCACGATGTCATGAGGCTCCCCTACGATCAGCCGCATGCCGGAAAACCCGCTGACCGATCCGCCCTTGGCCGACGCGCACGCGTTCCAGGTCGATTTGCGGGGGCTGGTCGACCTGTTGTCGCACCACCTCTACTCCTCGCCGCGCATTTACGTGCGCGAGCTGCTGCAGAACGCGGTGGACGCGGTGACGGCGCGGCTGGGCACCGACCCGGCGGCGCCGACCGGCATCCGCCTGACCGCGGACGGGGCCTCGGTGCGCATCGAGGACCCGGGGATCGGGCTGACCGAGGCGGACGTGCACCGATTCCTCGCCACCATCGGCCGCTCCTCCAAGCGCGATGACCTGGCGGGCGCGCGCCGGGAGTTCCTCGGCCAGTTCGGCATCGGGCTGCTGGCCTGTTTCACCGTCGCCGACACCATCCGGGTGACGACGCGGTCCGCGGTCGACCAGGATGCGCCGCCGGTGGAGTGGCTGGCGACGTCCGACGGCCGGTACACGATCCGCGCGCTCGACCCGGCGCGGCGTCCTGAGCCGGGCACGACCGTGGAGCTGACGCCGCGCCCGGGGGCCGAGCGGTGGTTCGCACCAGACCGGGTCGCCACGCTCGCCAGGGACTACGGCGCGCTGCTGCCTTACCCGGTCGTGGTGGAAACGCCCGACGGCGCGGTACGCACCACGGACAGCCCGCCGGTTTGGGACCGCGACTACGTCTCGCCCGCCGCTCGACGCCTGGCCCTCTTCGATTACGGCGAGCGGGCCCTCGGCTTCACCGCGCTCGACGTGATCGAGCTGAACGTGCCGCTGGCCGGCGTGCGCGGGGTGGCGTACGTGCTGCCTTCGGCGGCGAATCCGGCGGAGGCGGGCCGGCATCGCGTGCATCTGAAAGGCATGCTGCTCTCCGATGCGACGACCGGGCTCCTGCCGGAGTGGGCGTTCTTCGTGCGCTGCGTCATCGACACGGACACGCTGCGGCCGACCGCGTCGCGTGAGGGGCTGTACGAGGACGAGACGCTCTCGGCGGTGCGCGAGGCGCTCGGGGTACGGATAAGGGACTGGCTGACCGACCTGGCCGCGCAGGACCCGACCAGGCTCGCCACCTTCCTCAGCGTGCACGCCCTGGGCGTCAAGGCGATGGCCAGGCACGACCGGGAACTGCTGCGGATCATGCTGCCGTTCCTGGACTTCGAGACCACCGACGGCCGGGTGCCGCTCACCGAGTTCGCCCGCAACCACCCGAGCATCCACCTGGCCCGGACCGTGGACGAGTTCCGGCAGGTCGCGCCCATCGCGGCGGCGCAGGGCATCGGCGTGGTCAACGGCGGCTATACGTACGACGCGGACCTGGTCGAGCAGCTGCCGCAGGTCATTCCCGGCACGGTGGTCGGCGAACTGGGCGCGGACGTGGTCACCGCGCACCTGGACCTGGTCGACCCGGCCGAGGAGCTGGCGCTGGCCGGGTTCCTGGCCGCGGCGCGGGCCACCCTCGATCCGCTGGACTGCGACGTGGTGCTGCGCGCCTTCGCCCCGGTGTCCGTCCCGGCGCTGCACCTGGACAACCGCGAGGCCAGGTACGAGCGGACCCGCGCGGAGACCGAGGCCGCGGCGGACGAGCTGTGGGCCGAGATCCTGGGCGCGCTCAAATCCTCGGCGCCGCGCGCTCAGCTGGTGTTGAACCACCACAGTCCGGTGGTGCGGCGGCTGAGCGGCATCACCGACCGGACGCTGCTGAACACGGCCGTCGAGGCGCTGTACGGCCAGGCGCTGCTGATGACGCACCGGCCGCTGCGCCCGAGCGATACCGCGCTGCTGAACCGGGCGTTCGGCGACCTGCTGGCCTGGGCCTCGCTGGCGGCGCGCGCTGGCGACGAGGTCTGAGTCGCGATGCCCGCGATGACGGCGGCGGAGGTCCGGGCGGCGCTCGCCGAGAACGCGCAGGCGCCGAACGGGCCGGTCAAGGTGGCCCGCGCGGAGTACCTGGTCGACGCGGCTGAGGCGGCCGGCGACCCGGCGCTCTACGCGCAGGCGCTGCTCGACGTGATCAATGCCTACGAATACTGCGCGGAGCAGTCGAAGCTGCTGGTGCCGTTCGCCCGGCTGCTGCGGCTGTGGGACGGGGACTCCGGGGCGTTCGACGCACGGCGCCGGCACAGCCTGTTCTGGTATTTCAAATGGGCGACCGGCGGGATGCTGCGGGTGCCCGAGGTGCCGCTGACCTCGATCACCGGTTGGCTGGCCGAGATGGAGTCGCGCTATCGGCAGGCCGGCTACTCGCCGCGCGCGGTGCACATGGGCCGGCATCGGCTGGCCCGCGCCACCGGGCAGGCGGCGGTCGCCGAGCGTGAGTTCGAGTCCTGGCTCGACGCGCCGCGCGACGCGATGGCGGACTGCAACGCCTGCGAGGCCGGGGATCAGGGCTGGTGGCACGCGTTCAACGGCCGGGACGAGGAGTCGCTGCGGCTGTGGGAGCCGGTGCTCGGCGGGCAGCTGGTGTGCGCGGAGGAGCCACATCGGGTCCTGGCCTACAGCCTGCTGCCGCTGCTACGGCTCGGTCGTATCGAAGAGGCGCGCGGCAACCACCTGCGCGGGTACCGGATGGCCAAGGGCGTGGCCAATCTGCGTTCGACGATCGCGATGCACATCGAGTTCTGCGCGCTGACCGGCAATGAGGCACGCGGGCTGGAGATCCTGACCGAGCACGCGGGACTGCTGGCCCGCGGCGCTGAGGACGCGACGTCGCGGCTGGAGTTCCTGATCGGCACTCAGGTGCTGCTGCGCCGGCTGTCCGCGCTGGGGCTCAGCGACCTGACGCTGAGCAATATCGAACAGCCCGCCGATGTCGCGCGGGCCGGCCCGGCGACCGTCGGCGGCGTCGCCGCGCGGATCCAGGAGCAGATCGACGAGTTGTGCGCGCGGTTCGACGCGCGCAACTGCAGCACGACCGTGTCCGACGCGGCGGCGGAGCGACTGGCCGCCGAACCGCTGCTGCCCTCGCTGCCGCTCGGTCCCGCGGGCACGTTGCCGACGCGCGAGACGACGGCGCCGCCAGCCTCGCCCGCCGCTTCCGCTTCCCGGCCGGCGGCGGTCTCGCTTGACGAACTGGTGACCGAAGCCGAACGGCTTTCCGACGCGCGGCACCCGCACGCGCGGCAGGCCTGGGAGCGGATCGCGGCGAGCGGACACGAACTGCCGCCGGTGATCGCCGCGCGAATCGAGCGCAATCGGGCCCGGATACTGCTGGAGCGGGACCCTGCGGCGGCGCGCGGCGCGCTCTCCTCCGTCGCTGAACGCCTTGCCCAGCTCGGTGAGGCAGCCGAAGCCCGCGAAACCCGGGCCAACGCCGCTTTCGCCGCCTTCCTCGCCGGGGACCGCGACACTGCGGAATCCGAGGCCGTGGTCATCGGCGCGGAAGCCGAAGCCGCATACGCCGCCGGCGATCTGACGGCGCGCCAGTATCTCAACGCGCGCAGCCTGCCGGTTTTCATCGCGTTCAACGCCTTCAGCCGGCAGCCCGGCCCGGCCGACGCCGCGACCGGCGCCCCCGGCGAGCAAACTGAGGCGGACCCGCAGCTCGTGGCCGAGCTGGTCCAGTCAGAGCTGGAGATCACCGAGAAGCTCAGTGATCCGGGTCGCGCCGCCGTCTATCAGCGCATGCTGGCGCAACTCGCGTTGCGCCGCGGCGAGTACGCCGAAGCCGGCGCGCGCCTTGCGGCGTCGCGCGATGCGGCGGTCCGCGCAGGACAGCCCTGGGACGCGGTGGAACCGGCGGAAACGCTGGCCCAGCTCGCCCTGCAGCAAGGCGACACCGCCGCGGCGGAAGGCCACACCCGGGACGCCCTGGTGCACGGCGGCGACCTGCTCGATCGCTCCGCCCAAGCCCGGCTCTACGCGCTGCTGACCGAAGCTCTCTGGCGGCAACCGGAACGCCACCTTGAGGTCGTGGACGCGGCGTTGCGCTCAGGTGACTTGTGGGAGGGCACGAGCGAACCGGACAGCCTGCACAATCGGTTCATCGCGGCACGCGCTTATGCCGGACTCAAGCGGCACGGTGAGGCCGCCGCCCTGTTTGACGAGCTGATGCCGCGTGTGCACGTGCCCTACGACGGCGCGGGCATCGCGATGACCCGTGAGCAATACGCCGATTGCCTCACCCAACTGGGCGAGCACCGGCGGGCCGCCGAACAATACTTGGCCGCGGCGACGCTCGTGCAGGATGACCCACGCAATCGCCTTCCGCACGCGCGGCTCGCCTGGTCGGCGGCGCAGGCGCTGCAAAGCGCCGGGTTGACCGCCGAGGCGTTGCCCGCCTATCGGCGCGCGGCCGACCTGTGGGGCGAACTCGGCAACCTGCCGGCGCGGGCGCGGTGCCTGCGTTCCGCGGCGTGGCTGATCGGCTGGGCGAAATCCGGGGACGGGCACGAGCAGTCCAACGACGACGCGCCGGCCCGGTGGACCGCGGCGCTGGTCGCGATGCGCTCCGTGCTGGCCGAGCTGACGGCGGTACCGCAGGAAGATCGGGCCGAGCCGATCGCGGTGGAGATCGGGCACACGGAGGACCAGCTGCGCCAGATGCTCGGCTGCCTGCGCGAGGCCGAAGGCAAGACCGGGACGCAGGAGTAGACGAGCAGGGTCCTGCCAGAGGGCGTCTCTCAGGGCTTCCAACCGAAAACCGGATCGAATGAGCGCAGGAACAGCCCGACCGTGCGCTCACTGCTGCTCAGCCGCAGCGCCTGGTCCCGCAGGAACATGCCGACCGGCTTCGAGGCGTGGTGGAACGCTGACATGCGCTTTGAGCGTTTGACGATGTCCATCGTGCGCGGCAGCCGCGCCGCCGTGTACGAAACGAGCGCGCGCACGTCGCCGTCGGCTTCGGCGAGCACCTTGGCGAGCACGACCGCGTCCTCGATGGACTGCGAGCCGCCTTGTCCGAGATCCGGCGTCATCGGATGCGCCGCGTCGCCGAGCAGCGCCACCCGGCCCACGTGGTAGGCGGGCAGCGGGGTCCGCATCCATCGCGCGTCGTCGCGGTACACCGAGGCCGGGTCGACGGCGTCGAGGATGTGCTGGATCTGCGGGTACCAGCCCGAGAAGTGGGCACGCAGCTGACTTAACGGATCATCAGTGAGTCCGTTTCCGGCCGTCAGCAGCTCCTTGAGCACCGTCGCGTATGCGTAGACGCGCCCGTCGTTCAGCGCCCAGGTCCCCCAGACCGTCCCCTTGCCCATGGACTCGCTGGCGAGGACCTCCTCCTTGCCACCCAGGCTCGGCGCGAGCATCCACCAGATGGTGTAGCCGCCGTCCGCGGGCCCCGGATGGTCGGGGAAGAGGGCCCGCCGCACCGCCGAGCGGCCGCCGTCCGCGGCGACGACGAGGTCTGCTTCGAACACCTGGCCGTCCGCGGTCTCCACCCGCGCGCGCCGGTCCGCCGTTCCGGGATCGGCCACCTGCGCCGGCGCGCCGAAGCGGATCGCGTCGCCGGGAAGCTGTCCGGCGAACACGGCCAGCAGTTCGGTCCGCACCAGCGAGTACACCGGGTAACCGAAGCGGCGGCCGACCGGATCCCCGCTCGGCCGGAAGATCCAGCTCCCGTCCGGACGCCGCGCCCCGATCGCCCCGCTTGAGACGCCGACCGCCCGCACCCGCGCGCCGAGCGTCATCCCGTCGGCGTCCACGGCGTCGAGCGCGTGCATCGCGTTCGGCGGCACGGCGATACCGGCGCCGATCGGCCGCAGCGCGTCGGCGCGTTCCAGCACTGTGACCTGCCAGCCGCTGCGGTGCAGTGCGTTCGCCGCCACGAGTCCGCCCACGCCGGCCCCGATGATCACTGCTTCCCGCGCACTCCCCATGACACCGCTCCCCATGACGCCGTTCAATCTTCTACATTCCGTAGAGAAATAGTGCACCTTTCGCTCGTCCTGCGACAGCTTCCCGCTGTCAGTGCCGCCCGGTATCTTGATCTTTCGTGACGGAGCGTCAACAGGACACGGAGCCTCAACCGGACGATGGCGAAACCGCCGAGCCGGCGCAGGCGCAGCGCCCGATTCCCGCGGCCGCGCTCCGGCAGGTCGAGGCCGCGGTGGAACGGCTGTGCCTGCGCGAGAGCACCAGCCAGGCGCGCGCTCGGCAGCTGCGCTGGGTCGCCAAGGAGCTGCGGCTGGTCAGCGTGCATCCGCAATTCCGGCCCGCGGACGAGGTACGCACGGCCGCGGATCTGCTCGCCGCCCAAGCGCTGACCTCTTATCTACGGCTCGCGCAGCACGGCGAACTGCGGCAGCGGCCGACCAGCTCCGGCGACGGCACGTCGAGCCCGTCCTCGATGCGCATCCGGGAGGACTGCCTGCGGCTGATCTGCCAGGAGCTGGGCGTGCCGCTCGCGCTGACCGAGCGGGCACCGCTGCCCGCGCCGCGTGAGGTGGTCAACGGTCCGACGCGCTCGCAGTTGCGCGCCTATCTCGCGCAGAAGGCCAAGAGCCCGCCGACCAGGGCCGGACGCATCAGGCTGCTGGCGATCATCGGCACGGTGCTGGACACCGCCGCGCGAGTCGGCGAGCTGTGCGCGCTGCGGGTCGACGACCTGGATCTGTCCGAGGCCGAGCCGGTGCTCACCATCGTGCGCCATCCGCAGGCCAGGTCCGTGTCCGAGCCGACCACCGAGCGGATCATCCTCTCCCCCGGCACGGCCACCGCGCTGCGACACTGGCTGAGCGCGCGGGAGGAAATCCTCACTCCGCTGCACATCGGCGTGAAGTCGCTGTGGGTGTCGGTCGCCGGGAACCACGCGGGTCTGCCCGCCGCGGACGGTCACTCGATCAAGCGGCCGGCCGGAATGCCGCTGCGTCCACGAGGTCTGCAACGCGCGTACACCCGGACCGTGGTGGAACTGAACACCGAACTGGCGGGCTCACCCGGCTGGCGGCCGCTGCCGTATCGCCTGGAACAGTTGCGCCGCGCGGTGGAGGTCAGCCCCGATCGGATCGTCGAGGAGCAGGCCGCTTCGTAGCTCCGATACTTTTCGAAAGAGCTGAGAAGGGCCAGCCCTAAGCGGCGGGGTGGCTTCCCTTGCCGGTCTGCTCGGCGGAGGCGCGCTCGCTGCGGCCGCGCTCCTGCCGCTGGCGCTCGTAGCGCTGGTCGAGGCCTGATCCGGATCGGTGCCCGGGTCCGGGGTGGACCTCGGCGTCGGGCCGACCGCTGCTGGCCTCGCGGCGTTGGGCGCGCTCCTGACGTTTGCGGGCGGCCAGCGACGAGGCCACCGCCGCGATGATCATCGCCGCGCCGGTGCCCGCGGTCAGCACGTCGGGCACGTCGTGCCAGACCTCGACCATCAGCAGCAGCGCGAGTATCCCGATCGCGTAGTACGCGCCGTGCTCCAGGTACCGGTACTCCTCCAGCGTCCCGCGGCGCACCACGTAAACCGTCAGGGCGCGGATGTAGGCGGCGCCGATCGCCAGGCCGATCGTGATCAGCGCGATGTCCAAGGTGACCGAGAAGGCACCCATCACCGAGTCGAAGGAGAAGGTCGCGTCGAGCAGTTCCAGGTAGCAGAACAGGAAGAAAGCGGCGCGGCCGTGCACAGTGGCCCGCGGCCGTGACGCACCGTCAGCGTCCGCCTGTTGCGCGATCAGCTCGCCGGTGCCGTTGACCAGCAGGAAGGCGCAGAGCCCGGCGACCGTGCCGACCATGACCTTGAGCGCCTCGCCGTCGCGCACGGTACCGGCCGCCAGCAGCGCGAAGCCGAGCACCAGCACCTCGCCGATCCGCGGCAGCCGGCCCATCCGGCGCAGCGGCCGCTCGATCCAGCCGATCCAGGTCTCCTCGCGCTCCTCGAACACGAACCCGAAGAAGATCATCAGCAGGAACGCGCCGCCGAACGCGGCGATGCCGGGCTGCGCGGCGATCAGCAGGTCGCGATACTTCAGCGGTTCGGAGTACGCCAGACTGATCGCCGAGAACGGGCTTATCCGTGCGCCGACGCTGACGATCGCCAGCGGCACCAGCAGCCGCATGCCGATCGCGGCGATCACGATGCCCACGGTCAGGAACAGCCGCTGCCAGAACTGGCTCATCCGGGCCAGCACGGTCGCGTTGACGATCGCGTTGTCGAAGGAGACTGCGACCTCGAGCACGCCGAGCAGCGCCGCGACCGTCAAGCCGTGCAGCCCGCCGACCAGATACGCGCCGATCAAGCACGCGATCGCCACCACGTGCGCGACGCCGAACAATCGCAGGCCACCGCCGCGCGCCGAAGTGCCGGCCCGATCCGCCATGGCCCTTCCGCCTCTCGTTCGCCGTGCCGTTCAGGCCACCGTGCAGGGTCCCCCTGTAGTCCCGCTGTCGGGCCGGTTTCTGTAAGAGTTCCGACAAGAAACCTACCCAAACGCACCGCACTGCGGGGCGTGAACTGCGCCACGTTCCGGTGAAAAGTCGCACGAAGGCGCGCGTGGCAGGCCTCAAGCGCCGTGGCTGATGTGGTTTAAGAGCCTGACCTACCTGTCGAAACCCCTCGTCAGGGGCGGGCCAGGCCGCGGGCGATCACCCGGCGCTGGATCTGGTTGGTGCCCTCGACGATCTGCAACACCTTCGCCTCACGCATGTACCGCTCGACCGGAAAGTCGGCCGTATAGCCGTAGCCGCCGAGCACCTGCACCGCGTCGATCGCGGTCTGCATCGCCGCGTCGGTGCAGAACAGCTTGGCCGCCGCGGCCTGCTGGGTGAAGGGCAGTGCGCGGTCACGCAGCCGGGCGGCGGCCAGGTAGCCGGCCCGGCCGACTTCGAGCCTGGTGGCCATGTCGGCGAGCAGGAACCCCACGCCGTCGTGCTCGATGATCGGCTTGCCGAACTGGACCCGGTCGCGCGCATAAGTCACCGCGGCGTCGAACGCGGCCTGCGCCAAGCCGATCGCGCAGGCGGCGATGCCGAGGCGGCCGGCGTCCAGGGCGTCCATCGCGATCGCGAAGCCCTGGCCCTCGGCGCCCAAGAGGCGCGTGGCCTCGACCCGCGCGGCCTCGAACCGCACCTGCGCGGTGGTGGATGAACGCAGTCCCATCTTGCGTTCCGGCGGCGCGGCGCTCAGGCCGGGGGTGTCCGCGTCGGCGAGCAGCACGCTGATGCCGTGGGCGCCGGCCTCGCCGGTACGCACCAGCACGGTGTAGAAGTCGGCCTCGCCGCCGTGGGTGATCCACGCCTTTGTGCCGTCGATGATGTACTCGTCGCCGTCCAGGGTCGCGCGGGTGATCAGGTGCGCCGCGTCAGAGCCGTGCGATGGCTCGGAAAGGCAGTAGGCACCGAGCAGGTCGCCGCCGATCATGTCCGGCAGCCAGCGCTCCTTCTGCTGCTCGTCGCCGTAGTGGGCCAGCGCGTGGCAGGAGAGGGTGTGCACGGAGACGCCGATACCGACGGCCAGCCAGTGCCGGGCCAGCTCCTCGACCACCTGGAGGTAGACCTCGTACGGTTGCGCGCCGCCGCCGTACTCTTCCGGATAAGGCAGGCCAAGCAGGCCGGAACGGCCTAGGACGCGGAAGACCTCACGCGGGAAGTGGTGCGCCTCTTCGTACTCGTTGACGCGGGGCGCGAGCTCCTTCTCGGCGAGCTCGGTGGTGAGTTCGAGGAGCGCTACGGCTTCCTCGGTGGGCAGCAGCGCGCGGCGCGCGGCGTCCATGGCGGCCTCCGGCAGGGTGGTGGGAGGTCGGTGGCGCACGGCGCGATCTTGTGAACCTTTCCGGACGCGCCACCGGCGTGCCGGGATGGTATCCGGCACGCCGTCACTTTAGCGCTCGGTTCGGATCTTCGGCACGCGCAGCACGCGGAGCGGGCGCTCAGGAGGTCGTCGAGTTCGAGTCGCCGCCGCCGCTCTCGATCTTGGTGATGTCGGCGGTGACCGTGTTGGCCGGGATCGCGAAGCCCAGGCCGACCGAGCCGGAGCTGGACGAGGCGCCCGAGGAGGAGTAGATCGCCGAGTTCATGCCGATCACCTGGCCCGAGGAGTTCAGCAGCGGGCCACCGGAGTTTCCGGGGTTGATCGACGCGTCGGTCTGGATCGCGTTGTAGGTGACCGTGGTGGTCGAGCCGAAGCCGCGCCAGCCGAAGCCCGGGAAACCGCCGCCGTTGTCGGTGGACTCGGTGATCGACACCTTGCGGTTGAGCGCGGAGACGATGCCGCTGGTGACGGTGTTCTGCAGCTGGTCGGGCGAGCCGATGGCGACGGTCTCGTCGCCGACTTGGACCTTCGAGGAGTCGGCGAAGGTCACCGGGGTCAGTCCGGAAACGCCCTCGGCCTGGATGACCGCGATGTCGTCGGCGGCGATGTACCCGATCACCTTCGCGTTGTAGGTCTTGCCGTTGTAGAGGGTGGCGCTCAGCTGCCCGCCGTTGGCGACGTAGTCGGCGATGACGTGGTCATTGGTGACGATCTTCCCGTCGGACGAGATGACCATTCCGGAGCCGACCCCGGAGGCCGACTGGGTTGTCTCGTTGACCTGCACCACGCTCGGCAGGACGGCGGCGGCCACCTTGCCGACGTTGGTGGTGGCGGTCGAGGCGTTCGCGCCGGTGATCGAGGTGACCACGCTGGCGGAGTTGCCGTTGTGCGAGCCGAAGTAGGCGCCCGCCACCCCGCCGACCCCGGCGGAGACCAGGACGAAGGCGGCGACGACGCCGAGGCCGAACTTCATCGGCGAGCGGCGGCGCGGCTCAGCCGCGTGACCGGGTCCCGGGGGCGAGCCGGGGCCGGGGCCGAACGGGCCTATCGGGGTGGTCGGCTCCGGCTGACCGTACGGCGGTGCGGATGACTGACCGGTGCCGCGCCAGGCGTATTCACCTTCACGGGCTTGGAGCGCGCTCGAAGCAGCCCACTGCGGCTGGGACTGCTGCGGCGCCTGCGGGTACGGCTGCTGCGCTTGGTGGCTGGGCTGCGCAGTGCGCGGGTCGTGCTGCGTCTCGGTCATGCTTCGACAGTGCCCGCGTTCCTTGAAAGACGTCTGAGACTACGGTCAGACCATCTCAAGAATGCAGCCGCGAATCCGTTAAGCCGGACCTTGCGCGGACTCTAGATCCAACCGCCGAGCGCACGGACTCAACCGTCCGGCGCACGATATCCACAGTTCCGGGAAACCCACCCGGCGAGCCGCCGCCCAGGAGTGATCGTCACCGTAGTATCAGCCCCGACAGGCAGGGCGTTTCGGGGTGACGTCCGTGCCCGGTTCGGTTGAGCCGGATCCGGCGCGGGTAGGCGGCCCCGGCGGACTGGCGGGCCGAAAGGGCGGTACAGCGTCGATGGACAGCTTGATGGAGAGCGGAGACCTGAGCGGGCGCGACGAGCCCCGCGGCGGCGGGCCGGACCTGGCCGCACTGATCCGCGCGCGCACCGGCGAGGGCCACGACCTGCAGGCGCGGATGCTCAATCCGCAGCTGCCGCGGATGCTGCACGCCATCGGTTTCGACCGGACCTATGTGCGCGCGCAGGGCGCTTACTTCTACGACGATCAGGGCAACGAGTACCTCGACTTCCTCTCCGGCTTCGGGGTCTTCGCGGCCGGCCGCAACCACCCCGCGATCCGGGCCGCGCTGCACCAGGTGCTCGACGCGGAACTGGCCGACCTGGTCCAGTTCGACTCGCCACTGCTGGCCGGACTGCTCGCGGAGAAGCTGCTGGCGTACGCGCCGCACCTGGATCGGGTGTACTTCGGCAACAGCGGGACCGAGGCGGTGGAGGCGGCACTCAAGTTCGCCCGCTACGCCACCGGCCGCAGCCGCATCCTGTACGTCGACCACGCCTTCCACGGCCTGACCACCGGTTCGCTCTCGGTCAACGGCGCCGAGGAGTTCCGCCGCGGCTTCGACCCGCTGCTGCCGGACACCCCGCTGCCGCTCGGCGACCTGGACGCGCTGGAGCGCGAACTGGCCCGCGGCGACGTGGCCGCGCTGCTGCTCGAACCGATCCAGGGCAAGGGCGTGAACATCCCGCAGCCCGGTTTCCTGGAGGCGGCTCAGGAACGGCTGCGCGCCCACGGCGCACTGCTGATCTGCGACGAGGTGCAGACCGGTGTCGGGCGCACCGGCAAGTTCTTCGCCTACGAACACGAAGAGGGCGTCGAACCGGACATCGTGACCGTGGCCAAGGCGCTGTCCGGCGGCTTCGTCCCGGTCGGCGCGACCCTGGCGAAGGGCTGGATCTTCGAGAAGGTCTACTCCTCGATGGACCGGGTTCTGGTGCATGACTCGACCTTCGGCTCCAACGCGATGGCGATGGCCGCGGGCCTGGCCGCGCTCCAGGTGGTCGAGGACGAGAAGCTGGTGCAGAACGCGGAACGGATCGGCGAGCTGCTCAAGTCCCGGCTGGCCGAGCGGATGGAGCGCTACGAGCTGCTCAGCGACGTGCGCGGGCGCGGCCTGATGATCGGGTTCGAGTTCGGCAAGCCCTCCTCGCTCAAGCTCAAGGCCGGCTGGAACACCCTGCAGGCGGCGCGGCACGGCCTGTTCGCGCAGATGGTCGTGGTTCCGCTGTTCCAGCGGCACCGGATCCTGACCCAGGTGGCCGGCGACCACATGGACGTCATCAAGCTGCTGCCGCCGCTGAACATCACCGAGACCGAGGTGGACCGCTTCGTCGAGGCCTTCGACGACGTGATGCGGGACGCGCACCGGGGCACCGGCCTGATGTGGGACTTCGGCCGGACCCTGGTCAAGCAGGCGATGCAGCGGCGGTGAGCGAGGAGACGAGGGCGGCGGGCGACGACGAGGCAGTCGGAGCGCGGGCCGCGGCAGACGAGACGGTGATCGAGGGCGGCGCTGCGGCGCCCGCCCCGGCGGGTGTGCCTGAAGACCTGCCGGACGAGGTGGTCAGCCCGGACCGCGCGGTGATCGCGGCGAAGGAACAGGCGGAGAACTTTCCGGTCGCGCTGCGGTTCCTCCCCCGCGGCGTGCGCGGCGACCTGGCCGCGTTCTATACGTTCGCCCGGTACGTCGATGACCTCGGCGACGAGTACGCGGGCGACCGGATAGCGGCGCTCAAGGACGTAGACGCGGACCTTGACCGACTGGCGTCCGGCGGCACGCCGGTGCTGGAGCCGGTGCGCGGTCTGCTGCAGATGGTCGGTGACGGCCGTGTGCCCATCGAGCCGTTCCACGACCTGGTCGCCGCGAATCTGATGGATCAGCACAAGCTGCGGTACGCCACGTTCGCCGAGCTGGTGCACTACTGCAAGCTGTCGGCGAACCCGGTCGGGCGCGTGGTGCTGTACCTCGCCGGGCAGGCCACGGAGCAGAACATCGCCGACTCCGACGCGGTGTGCACCGGGCTCCAGGTGATCGAGCATCTGCAGGACGTGGCCGAGGACTACCAGGCCGGACGCATCTACCTGCCCCGGGAGGACCTGACCGCCTTCGGGGTGATCGAGACCGCGCTCACCGGGCAGCGCGCCGACGAGGACGTAAAGGCCCTGCTGCGCTGGGAGGCCGGCCGGGCCGCGGTGATGCTCAGCCGCGGCGTGCCGCTGACCCGGCGGCTGCGCGGTTGGGCCAAGCCCGCGGTGATCGGCTACGTGGCCGGCGGCCGGGCGACCCTCGCCGCGCTGCGCCGCTGCGACTACGACGTACTGGCCGCCACGCCCAAGCCCACCACCGGCGCGACACTGCGCGCGGCGGCCGGTGTGCTTCTGGGCCGACGACGCTGACCTCGGATTAGGTTGATCACGTGCAGACCAGCGATGAGAATCGGCCCCCGGCGGCCGCAGCCCACCAGCCATCCGACCTGACGGCCGCGTACGCGGAGTGCGAACGCATCGTCGGCGCGGAGGCGCGCAACTTCTCCTACGGCATCAGGCTGCTGCCGCGCCCCAAGCGCCAAGCCCTGTCCGCCGTCTACGCGTTCGCCCGCCGGGTGGACGACATCGGTGACGGCGACCTGCCGATCGCGGAGAAGACGGTCGCCCTCGACCACGCCCGCAAGCAGGCCGCCGCGCCCGGCGACTTCCCGGACGATCCGGTGCTCGTGGCGCTCGCCGACTCGGCCGCGCGTTACCCGCTCGACCTCGGCGCGTTCGGCGAGCTGATCGACGGCTGCGAGATGGACCAGCGCGGCACGGTGTACCGCACCTGGGACGACCTCGCGGTGTACTGCCGCTGCGTGGCCGGATCGATCGGGCGGCTCTCGCTCGGCGTGTTCGATCCACCCTCGCTGCGCACCGAGCCTTCGGTGCCCAACGCGCTCGCCGACACGCTCGGGCTGGCGCTACAGCTCACCAACATCCTGCGCGACCTGCGCGAGGATCTGACGAACGGTCGGATCTACCTCCCGCAGGAGCATCTCGCTGCGCACGGGTGCACGCTGGTGCTGAACGCCGAGGGGAACCTCGATCCGCAGGGCGGCAAGCTGGCCGGGCTGATCCAGGCGGAGGCGGACCGCGCCGAAAAGCTGTACGCCGAGGGCCTTGGCCTGCTGTCGCTGTTGGATCGGCGCTCGCGCGCGTGTTGCGGTGCGCTGTCCGGGATCTATCACGCGCTGCTGCGCCGGATCGCGGCTGAACCTGAGGCGGTTCTGTCCACCCGGGTCTCGGTGCCGACACCGCAAAAGCTCTCCGTCGCGCTCGGCGCCCTGCTGCTCCCGGCGCCCCGCTCATGAACGGCGACCAGGGCGAATCAGGCGGCCACCGCGCGGTCGTGGTCGGCGGCGGGCTGGCCGGGATCACCACGGCGCTCGTGCTCGCCGAGCGAGGCTGGAGCGTGACGCTCGTCGAGGCGCGCCCTCGGCTCGGCGGCCGGGCCACCTCGTACCGGCGCGGCGAGCTGGTCGTCGACAACGGCCAGCACGTCTTCCTACGCTGCTGCACCGCCTACCGCGGGCTGCTGGACCGGCTCGGCGCCGGGCCGGACACCGGCCTGACGCACCTTCAGGACCAGCTCGACATCCCGCTGAAGTCGGCGTCTGACGCGAAGACGGCGCGACTACGGCGTTCCGCACTGCCCGCGCCACTGCACCTGGCCGTCGCGCTCGGCGGCTACGGTCTGCTGCCGCTGCGCGATCGGGCGAAGCTGGGCGGCCCGGCGTTCGCGCTGCGGCGCACCGATCCGGCGAGCCGCGACGTGGACGAGCAGGGCTTCGGGCGCTTCCTGCGGCAGAAGGGCCAGTCTCAGGCGGCGATCGACCGGCTTTGGTCGGTCATCTCCACCGCGACGCTGAACATCGCGCCTGACGACGCCTCACTCGCGTTGGCCGCGAAGGTGTTCCGCACCGGACTGCTGGAGACGAACGACGGCGCGGACCTCGGCTACGCGACGGTCCCGCTCGGCCGGATTCACGACGAGCTGGCCCGAAAGGCGCTCGACGCGGCGGGCGTGACCGTCCTGGACTCGACCAAGGCCGAACCGCTCGCCGAAGGCGGCCGATCGGTCACCGTCGTCGACCGTTCGGGCCAGCGCAGCGACCTGGCCGCGGACGCGATCGTGCTCGCGGTGCCGCACGACGTGGCTGCGACGCTGCTGCCCGCGCCGCACCACCCGACCGCGTTCGGGAAGCTGGGCCACAGCCCGATCCTCAACATCCACTTGCGCTACGACCGGCCCGTCCTGGACGGTCCGTTCCTCGCCGCCGTGGACACCCCGGCCCAGTGGATCTTCGACCGCACCGCCGCCAGCGGTCTGGACGGGCCGCCCGGGCGCTACCTC
Source organism: Actinocrinis sp. (assembly GCA_035763685.1). Taxonomy (GTDB): domain Bacteria; phylum Actinomycetota; class Actinomycetes; order Streptomycetales; family Catenulisporaceae; genus Actinocrinis. The sequence goes on from DASUAR010000154.1 coordinate 20,515, forward strand.
GCGGTAACGGTCTCCGCTGCCGACGCCCTGGCCGAAACCCCGACGCGCGAACTCGCCGCCCTGTTCGAGGCCGAGCTGGCGCGGCTGCTGCCCAAGACGAAGGACGCACGGCTGGAGGAGGTGTTCGTGACCCGGGAGCAGCACGCGACGTTCCGTCAGGAGCGCGGTTCGGCGCCGCTGCGGCCGGGCCCGGCGACCGGCATGCCAGGGGTCTACCTTGCCGGCGCGTGGACCGCCACCGGCTGGCCGGACACCATGGAAAGTGCGGTGCGCAGCGGAATCAATGCTGCAAGACTGGTAGTTGATCACACGACGGGAGAGGGCTGATGCACCGACAGGCGCCGGATATTCTCGCCGCGATGAAAGCACTCGTCGACC
>DASUAR010000155.1:0-50114 GCA_035763685.1 Actinocrinis sp.
GAGGACGCTCCGGCCGCACGCCCAGGCTCGTCGCGCAGTGAACCATCTGCGCCTGGCGGCGCGTGGCGATTCGCCATCACGATCCCCGACAAAGCGGCGGCCGGATCGTTGCCTTGATACATTCCCCAACACCGCCTAGGCCAGTGTGGGCGGAGGCGTCCTCAATCCGTCATCAGTGCCCGGCGAGCGGGCGCACCCTTAGAAGAACCCTGAGGGCTATACTCCGCCGCAGCGGCAGCGCCGTCTCGCGACAACCCGCCGCCATGCGCGGGCGCGCAGGGGGAGTGTGCAATGGAGTTCCGGATCCTCGGGGGCCTGGAGGTCCTCGCCGCAGGCGCTCGGCTGCGCTGCGGCGGCCCTCGTGAGCAAAAGGTCCTCGCGGCGCTGCTTTTGCATCCCGACCAATGCGTATCAGTGGACTACCTGATCGAATTCCTCTGGGACGATTCCTACCCTGACACCGCCGGCAAACAAGTGCGCAACGTGGTGTCGCGGCTGCGGGCGGCGCTCGCGCCGGGAGGGGACTGCGGTATCGCCGCGGACGGCCCGGGATACCGGATCTCGCTTGCGGGGGCACGGTTCGACGCACGGGAGTTCGAGGCCGCCGTAGCCCACGCACAGCGGTCGGCCTCGGCGCAACGACTGGAGGAGGCGGCGCGCATCCTGCGCGACGCCCTGGGACTTTGGCGTGGACCCGCGCTCACCGGGATGCCGGGACGGCTGGCGCAAGCCGCGTCCGCCGTGTGGAATGAGCGCCGGCTCGCCGCATGGGAGGCGTACGCCGGGCACGCCCTCGCACTCGGCCGGCACGCCGATCTCGTCGCCGAACTCACCGCGCTGGTCGCCGATCATCCGCTGCGCGAAGGAGCTGTCGCCCAGCTCATGCTCGCGCTGTACCGCTGCGGCAGGCAGGCCGACGCGCTCGCCCTGTACGCGCGCTCCCGCGGCCTGCTGATCCGGGAACTCGGCCTTGAGCCCGGCCCCGCGCTGCGCACCGTGCACCACCAGATCCTCAACGAAGACCCCGCGATCGGCGCGCCCCAGACCGGCACCGAGCCCTCGCGTCCCGCGCGCCGCGCAACCGTCCAGCTGCCGCAGCCGCAGCCGCAGCCGCTGCCACTGCCCCGCCAACTGCCGGCCGCCACTCGCTACTTCACCGGCCGGGAGGATTCCCTCAAGCTGCTCAACGCGCTGCTCGACGACGAGCCCGCACCGGGACGGACGGTCGTGATCTCCGCGATCCGCGGCGCGGCCGGCATCGGCAAGACGGCTCTCGCGGTCCACTTCGCGCACAGCGTCGCGTCCCGGTTCGCCGACGGACAGCTCTACCTGAACCTTCGCGGCTTCGATCCGTCGGCCCCGCCCCTGGACCCGGCTACCGCCGTGCGCGTACTGCTCGATGCCCTCTCGGTCGCGCCCGCCCGCATCCCGCCCGACTTCGACGCCCAGACCGCGCTGTATCGCAGTGTCCTGGCGGACCGGCGGATGTTGCTCCTGCTGGACAACGCCTGCGACGAGACACAAGTCAGGCCGCTGTTGCCAGGGGGCTCCGGCTGCGTGACCATCGTGACCAGCCGTCACAGCCTCACCGGCCTCGTAGTCGGCGAAGGCGCGGAGCCGATCACGCTGGACCTTTTCAGCGAGCGGGACGCACGCGAACTGCTGGCCCGGCGCCTGGGAGCGGAGCGTGTCGACGGACAAGCCGCGGCGGTCGGCGAGCTCATCGAGCACTGCGCCCGCCTGCCGCTCGCGCTGAGCATCGTCGCGGCCCGCGCCGCACTACGCCCCGATCTCCCCCTGACCGAGATCACGGATGCGCTGCGCGCCGCGCCCGACCGGCTCGGTCCGCTCGACACGGGCGACGAGGCCACCGACCCGCGCACCGTGTTCTCAAGCTCCTATCGAAGTCTCGATGCTCAGACGGCGCGAGTGTTCCGGCTGCTATCCCTGCACCCGGGCTCCGAGGCGAGCGCCGAGTCCGTCGCCAGTCTCGCGGCGTTGCCGCCCGCGCTGGCCCGGGACGCGCTCGACCGTCTGCTCCGGCTGCACCTGATCGCGCAGGTACGACCCGGCCGCTTCGCCTTCCACGACCTGATCCGTGCATACGCGGCCGAGCGGGCCGAAGCGGAATGCAGTGAATTGCAGCGGCGCGACGCTCTTTCACGCGTCGTAGAGCACTACCTGCACAGCGCGTACAACGCCGACCGGCAGCTTGAGCCGATGCGCGATCCGGTGTTCCTGGCGCCGCCGCGGGCGGGCGTCGTGCCGCTGGAGGCGGAAGATTACGCGACCGCGTGGGCTTGGTTCGAGGAAGAGCACGAGGTGCTGCTGGCCACCGTCGCGCGCGCCGCCGAAGCCGAGTTGAACGCCGAAGCCGGGCAGCTCGCCTGGGCCGTCGCGACGTACCTCAACCGGAGCGGACGCTGGCAGGACCGGGCCAGCACCCAACAGGTCGCGCTGGACGCGGCGCGGCGGCTGGGCGACCTGCCAGGGCAGGCCCGCGCCGAGCACAGTCTCGGCTATGCCTGGGTTTGGCTTCGCGTCCCGGACGAGGCGCGTGCGCACCTGAACCTCGCGCTGGACCTATACCGAGACTTGGCGGACCGGTCAGGCCAGGCCCGTACGCACGTGGATCTCGCCCTCGTCTGCGAGCAGCAAGCTGATTTTCGCGCCGCGCTGCGTCACGCGAAACAGGCGCTTGAGCTCTACGCCGGTGACGGCCATCGTCCGGGGCAGGCCCGCGCCCTTAATTCAGTGGGCTGGTATTCCGCAAAGCTGGGGCGGCACGAAGAGGCCCTCGACGCCTGCGCGAGCGCCCTGGACCTGTACGTCGAACTGGGCCATCTGCGCGGCCGCGCCGACACCTTGGACAGCCTCGGCTACATCTATCACCAGCTCGGCCGACGCACCGAGTTCACCGGGTACTTCGAACGCGCCCTTGCGCTGTTCGACCAGCTCGGCGACCGGTATCACTACGCTGCCACCCTCACCAACCTCGGCGACGCCCATTGGGAGACCGGCGACCCGAAGTCCGCGCGCGAGACCTGGCGGCAGGCGCGCGACATCCTCGACGACCTCAACCATCCGGACGCGGACGCGGTGTCCGCCAAACTCGATCGCGGCCTCAGGCCTGTTGCTTGCTCAGCCGGCGCACGGTCTAGGACGCCGGCGGAAGCTGGGCGGTGATCCCGCGACCGGGCCAACTCTCGGCGCCGATTTCAGTCTTGAGTGCCGCGCCGGTCGCGGCCGGCGCGGCACTTACGAGTTCCGCCTGACTGGCAGACAGGCAGGCAGACAGGCAGACGGTGCCTGTTACGGGAAGGGGATGTAGGGCACGGTGAAGGAGACGGGTCCGTCCAGGGCCGACTCGTTGCCCGCCGCGTCCACGGACACGACGTATACCTTGTGGGTCGGGCCTGACGGCAAGGTCAGGGTCACGCCGGTCGTGGTCGTGGTGGCGAGCACGGTCGAACCGTCGTAGAGCCGGTATCCGGTGACCGGGTCGCTGCCGGCCGGCTGGCTCCAGGTGAGCGTGACGGTGCCGGTTTCGGGGCTGGTGGGACTGCTGCTCTGGCTGGTGAACGCGAGCATCGTCGGGGCGGCGGGCCGCGCGGCCGAGCCGGGCAGCGTGGTCGCGGTCACCGGGCTGCTCGGCGCCGAGGTGGGGCACGCCCCCCCGTTGGAGACGGCCTGGACCGCGACCGAGTACTGCGCGGTGCTGGCCGAGGGCAGCCCGGTGATCACCGCCGACGACGCCTCGACGGTCGCGACCGGGGTTCCGGAGCGGTAGACGACGAAGCCGGAGGACTGCACCGTGGAGACCCAGGACAGCGCGACCGTGGACGCCGAGCGGGGCGTGACCGCGAGCGCGACCGGAGCGGGCGTGACGGTGTCGCAAGGCGTCGTCGAGGCGATGGCCGGGGCGCTTTGCGCCGACTCCCCGCCGGCCGCGTCCAGCGCGGAGACGGTGAACTGATGCGCGGTATCCCGCCACAGGCCGGTGACGGTCGCCGCGGTGCCCGTCGTAACCGCGACGCGCGCGCCGCCGTCGTAGACCGCGTAGCTGGCGGCCGTCCCCGACGCGCTCCAGGACAGTGACACCGAGGTGTTGGTGGTGCCGGTCACGGTCAGGCCGCTAGGGGCGACCGACTGCGGGGCCGCGCCGGGCAGGGTGGTGACGGTCAGCGGCGCGCTGGAGTGCAGGGTGCCGTTGCAGTCCCGGCGCGCGACCACGACGCTGTGGGCCGAGGATGGCGCGAGTCCGCTGATCCGGGCGCTGTCCAGGTTGGTCTGCGCCACGGCTGTCCCGTCGAGCAGCACCACTAGCGTGCCCGGCTGATCGTAGGAGGGCAGGGCGTTGGACCAGGACAACGAGAAGGCGGACCCGGTGACGTCGCTCGCGACCAAGGCGCTCGGCGCGGTGAATCCGCACGCGTACGCGCCGCCCTCGAACGCGGTGCGGGAGATGGCCGCGCTGGGGGCGGACTCCCGCCCGGCCGAGTCGACGGCGGTCACCGTGTAGGTGTGTGCGCTGTCGAATACCAGGTTTGGGATGGTCACATGTGTGGTGGTGTTGCGGGCCACCACCACGCCGCCCTCGTAGACGTTGAAGTAAGCGGGTCGCTCGTCGGCGGTCGGCTCGGTCCACGACAGGGTGATCGAGGTGGCGTCGTTCGTGGCGTAAAGCCGCTGAGGCGTGGCCACGGTGGACGAACTCGACGCGGAGGACGACGCGGACGGCGAAGCCGAGGCCGACGGGCTCGCCGAGTCGCTGCTGACGGTGCCGGTGCAGGTGGCGCCGTTCAGCGCGAAGCTGCCGGGGACGGGGTTACTGCCACTCCACGCCCCGTTGAACCCGAAGCTCGTACTGCCGCCGGTCGCCAGCGAACCGTTGTAAGACAGGCTGCTGACCGTGACGTTCGAGCCGGACTGGGTAAAGCTCCCGTTCCACAACTGTGTGATCGTCTGACCGGCCGTGAAGGACCAGGACAGCTGCCAACCGGTGATCGGGCTGCCGAGGTTGGTGATGCTCACGCTCGCACCGAACCCGCTCTGCCACTGGTTGGTGACGCTGTAGGAGACCTGGCAGCCGGTGGCGGCCTGCGCCGAGGTCATCACGGTCAAGCCGCCGCCGACGACCGCGACGGCGACCGCGCCGACCGCCCACGACCGGTGATGGTTCCGTCTCATCGAAAACCTCCGCGCCAGATGGATTGCGCCGACCCGCTGTGCTCGAAGCCCACGCCACCGGCGCCGCCGACAGCGCGTGGCGGGTGGGGCGTGGGTCGCAGTACACGCATTCCAGACTCCCGGTCGACGCCCGCAGATCACGCCGCCACTCGGTGCCCGGCAAGCAATGGTCGCCGCCGCGCGCACCGGCGAGCACGGCCGGTTTCACGGCGCGGCTGTCGGAGACGATGACGATGACGACAGGCGAAGTGTCCAGCCGGTCACGCGCACGGACAAGAGCCGCTCTCCCCGCGTGGCGGCGTGCCACCGCGCTCCCGCCGAGTCGGCGGGTCCGCGCTCGCCCCGTGACGTGGTCGGCCCGCTCCGTCGAGCGCCTCGACGAGCGCTGCGAACCGAACGGACAGGCGTTGCGGCTCGACGAAAGTTTCCCGTCTACACGCCCGAGCGACACCGGTGACGCTCACAGCACCCTGATGCGCGCCGACGCTGCCCGCATCACGTGACGCGCGGACAAAGTGCGGTGTGGACGATGCCGGTTGTAGCGGCTCTCGCATCGTCGCCGACTGTCCGCACAGTTCCCGCGAAGCACAAGCACTCGCCGGTTTTTACTTCAGCCCTAGCGATGCACGGGCATTGATATAGACATCCGCTGTCTCGGCCGAATTGACGTAGTTCCAAGGCAGGACATAGGTCAGGCTCTGACGGGGGACGGCTCCGAGGTGTCTGCGGGCGCGGTCGTGGTCGTCTCCAAGCCAGAACGCGGCGCCGAACAGGTGGTGTGCCTCGATGTTGTACGGATGCTGCGCTATCGAGTCCATCCACGCGTCGGCCGCCTTGGCGAGCTGCGCCTGTATTCCGGCGGCCTGAAAATACCGGTAACAGGTCGTCTGCTGGGAGGCCGCCAGTTCAAAGTGGGCGGCGACCAGGATGGCACTGAGCGGCGAGCCCGAAGGTGTCGAGGCCGCGGTCGCCTCGCCGAATTCGAGCAATTCGCGGTCAGAGCCCTGCCACTTCTTGCACAGCGTCTGGGCGCGCCGGTAGTGGGCCGAGTAGTGATGCGGTGCGCGTTGGACGACCTCCATCCACAGCGCGTCCAGGTCGCTGCGGCGCCGTTGCATGCCAAGGCCGTGCTGCATGAGGAAAGCCCAAGGGGTCGGGTCGGCGGGCGCAAGCGTCGCGGCGCGCTCCAATGGTTCGTAGGCGGTGGCGAGCACCTGCCAGAACCTCTCGAACTGACTGCGGCTGACATGTACAGCGCGGAGCGTGGAGCGGATCTTCCACGCCTCGTCGATGAGATTGGCGCCCTGCCAGAGCGCTAGGTCCTGGTCGTCCGGCGCAGCCTGCGCACGCGCGGCCAGCGCGGCGGACAAGCCGACGGAGTTGCGACTCAGATGAACGGCGCGCAGGTTTCGGTTCTCGTAGTCGCCGCGGGTCTCGCGCAACAGGCGCGGGCCGAGGTCGATGTCGCCCTTTCGAACCCGGGGCAGCGCGGCAGCCAGGTCGGGATCCGTCCACGCAGTGTCGTGAATGACGGCGCTGCGCCTTGTGAGGAAGTTGGCCATTACATACCTTTCTCAACGTCGGGCGGGTTCATGCGCGGCGCAACAGGGTCTTGAGATGTTTGCAGGCTGATCGCATCCGCACCGATCAGCACGCGACCGCCGTCTGGCCAGGCCACAGAGCCTCACATTCGTCGAAGAATACTGTGGACACCTGAATGCCTTGGATGATGGTCGCAGCATGATCGCTGACTGTCAGAGAGCTGCGGTTATCGGGTGCCCGGGTATGTTCGAAGCGAGGACCGGTCACTGTCTTGAGCGACCGGTTGGGGGCTGCCGCCTGCGCTGAATCGGGCGCGGTCAGCGTTCTTCCGGCGGTGATGCATCGGCCGTGCGCTTACGCCATCGGATCAGCGCGGTCAGGGCCAACCCGAGTGTCAGAACGGCCGCGGCGATACCGCTTGCCGCGATGGTGGACGAGCTCACTCGCGCCGACGAGAGCGCAGGCTCGAACGCCTTCGCCGAGACGGAGGGAGCTGTCGTCGTGGCGCCGCCGACGGACGGTCCCCGGGATGCGCCGGCTAGGCCGGTCGGCGATGGCGAGATCGACGTAGCCGCCGCAGCTGACGGCGGGGTGGCGGCGGCTGCCGGGCTGCTGTGGGTGGGGGAAACTGAGCCGTCGGCGGTGCGGGTGTTGCCGGGATTAGGTGTGACCGGGTTCGCCGGGCGCGTCGGCGGGTTGGGCGGCGGCGGTGTGGTGGGAGTCAGCAGGCTCACCGTGCCGGTCGCCTGGCCACCGCCGATGTTCGCGTCGGTGATCGTGGTGGTTTCCGCGTCGATCCAGTCCCTCGTGGCCGGGGGCAGGCCTCTGGCGGAGCTGCCGGTGTCCATCAGTACCGCGATGGTGCCAGAACCCCAGGTCGAGTTCGGTACGCAGTGCCAGTCGACGTCGTAGCCGTTGTTGTACGTCTGTGTACACACGCCGTGCGTCGACGGGGAGACGCTCAGTCCCGCGACCAGGCCGCCCGCGCCGGTGACCGCGGTGATCACGAGGTCACCAGGAGTGCCGACGACCGTTCCGGACACGGTGATGACCTGCTGGACGACACCGCTGCCGAGAGGAACCGAGAGATCAGCCACGGTGAACGTCGACTGCGCCGAGGCCGGGGCGGTACTCAACACCACCGTCAACCCGGCGGTCAACGCGGTCGCCGCGGCCTTGCGCCATACAACAGGACGTGCCCCCACCGGATTCCTCCCACCCTGCCAACAAGTGACGAGATCGTACCTGCGGACCGGCGCAGCCATCGAATCTCTCGCCCGTGCAACTAGCGCGCTCGACGCCGATCTACGAGGACTGCCGGGCGCCTGCGACGTAGCCAGGGTCTGCTACTTCGCGGACACTTGCCCGTGCTCGCCGCTCGCTGCTTGTCGAGCCTGGCCATCTACTCGGTGGTACCGTATAGTGGTACTCGGTAGTACGGAGTACCAGGAGGGTCCAGGAGGTGTCGCGATGGACGACCTGACGGAGATGCTCAAGGGCACGCTCGAGGGCTGTGTGCTGCAGATCATCGGCAGCGAGGAGACCTACGGGTACGCCATCACGCGCCGGCTCAACGAACTCGGCTTCGCCGACGTCATCGAGGGGACGGTATACACCATCTTGCTGCGACTGGAGCGCAACGGCCTCGTCCAAGTGACGAAACGACCATCCGAGGTTGGCCCGCCGCGCAAGTTCTACGCACTCAACGACGCCGGACGCGAGGAACTCGCGAGGTTCTGGGCGAAATGGCAGTACCTCTCATCGCACATCGAAAGGCTCAAGGAGGGCGGGAGATGAACTTCTGGGAGACCATCACAGGCAGCGATCTCACCCGGGAATGGAAGGCATTCGAAGCACGGGCAGAGTCCTTGCCGGCCGACTATCGGGCGGCATGGGAACAGGTCAAGGGCCACCTCTTCCCCTACGCGGGCTTCACAGGCCGCAACCTGATGCCGATCCTCGACGCCGCCCTGGGGCTACTCGAAGAGGCAGCGGCGGATGGGCAGAGCATCCAGGAGGTGCTCGGCGACGACATCCCGGGCTTCTGCACGGCGCTGGCCGGCGGAGAGGGCGCCCGGACCTATCGCGACCGCTGGCGCGAGCAGTTGAACAGGAACGTCGCGAAGAAATTGAGCCGGCTAGGAGGCTGACGTGGGCATCCAAGACATCGTCGAGGGCAAGAAGCAGTGGCGGGCGCACATGGCTCGGGTCAAGGCGCTGCCGCCGGACTACCAGATCGTCTACAAGGAGATGCAGAGGTACCTGTTCAAGGTCGGACCATTCGACTTGTTCGACGGGCGCCTACTGCACGGGATCGTCGACTTCTTCGAGGAAGGCGTCGCGGACGGCAAAGGCGTCCTGGAACTCATCGGCAATGACGTCGCCGCCTTCTGCGACGACCTAGTCAAGGACTCGCGCACCTACGCGGACATCTATCAGGAGTCCATCAGCGGGAAACCCGGCACGGCCGAGACGTAACACCCGTCGCCGTCATGCCACACGGCGTAAGGCCGGACGACTGCCGCATAATGCTTATTCGCGGAGCCGCATCAGGTCCTAGGCTCAGGCTCCATGTCCCAGGTTGTCTCCCTACGCGAACTGTTCCACGCCGTGTCGGCACATGACGGGGCGGATACGTACGCTGAGGTCCTGGCGCCATGGCTGCAACGTAGTGCCGCGGCCACCCGGGAGGCCTTCGCCCCGTTGTCGGTACACGGGCGTTGGCGTCGCGAGATCTACGTCTTCGGCGACCTGCTCGAACTGGCGTATGCACTCGGCCGCGTCAACGATCTGCTGTTGCTGGGATTCCAACCTGACCTGCCGCCGGGCACCGAGACACCGTGGGCACACGAACTGCACATGCCACAACGGCTGCCCCTGATCACCGTGGCCGAATACCTCGCGTTTTTCGCAGCCCTGGGCATGAGCAGCATCGAGACCGGCGCCTTCGATCCGTTCTTCCACGAGATCGTCACCATCGAACAAGCCGACGACCCACACCGCCCGATCGAGATCACGGGCACCCGGTGGCCCGGTCTGATGCTCGGCGAGTTGATGTTCAGCAGGGCAGGGGTCACCGTGCGCGCTGGAGTGCGCCACGCGGTAGCCGGGATCGCCGATCAGTCCACGCTTTTCGAGGTGTTCATGCGCCGTCACAGGCACACCATCGACGGATCGCTGGGATGGGGACACAACTCGCAATGGAAGACCGACTTCCGCCGCGACTACCTCACCGCCTCCGCCTACCACTTCAACGTCGACGCCATGGCAGACATCGACGACGACCCGGTCCCCGCACAGGCTGACATGACCCGAACAGAGCAGAACAACCTGCTGCGGTACCGCTGCTTGGTGCGGCCACTCGAGAACCCCGCAGCCGAAAACCATCCAGTCCCAGCAGATCGGCGCCTGACCGTTCCGCGCGCGCTGAGCCGCGGGGCCAATGACGACGATCCGCCAACGGCTCATCCGCACGCCTCGATCACTCCTTCGTTCAGGAAAGACGTCAAAGCCGCCAAGCCCTTGCCGCGCGACGCCCGTGTGGCAGGAAGCCTGGCGCGCGAATGATTACTCTGCGTAATCTTTCGGTGTCGCCCCCAGGCTTCGGGTACTGCGCGCGTCCGGCGGTGCCCTACAGATCCCGTGGCCCCGGCCCCGGTCTGAACGCATCGGGTCCTGGCTGGCCTTTCGACACCGAGGGCGAAGTGCACGTCCGGAGCATAGGAAGCGGACAGCAGTGCGAGTAGCGTGCAGAGCACAGCGGTGCATCTGTCCCGGACCCGGCAGCATTCTGCATACCGCCCCGCGCGGGGGACGGCTCGAGGGAGATCGGGACATGGACTGCAGCACGCCGGGCGCTGCTGGCGACGCCTTCGTCGAACGATTGTCCCGGGCGCGCGCGGATCTGGGCGGCACTGTCTTCCCGGTGCGGCTGGAGCGCACGCGGCCGCTGCGCGTGCCACATCCGGCGCCCGCGCCGGGCCGGGCGCGTGTGGGGGAGGCCGGCCATGGTGCAGCCCTCCGGCGTTAAGGTCGCGCGGATCCTGCCGCAGTTGCACATCGACGAGCTGCTCGACGAGCTGCAGGGGCGTTTGTCCTCGGTGCGTTCCTCCCGAGATCGGGTGCGCCAGCTGTTGGAGGCCGTGGTCGCCATCGGTGCCGGGCTGGAGCTGGAGACGGTCCTGGCGACGATCGTTCGGGCGGCCACGTCCCTGGTTGACGCCCGTTACGGGGCGTTGGGCGTGATCGGCGGGGATCTGAAGCTGTCGCGGTTCATCACGGCCGGGATGAGCCAGGAGCAGATCGCGGCGATCGGCGCGTATCCGGAGGGGCACGGGCTGCTCGGGGAGCTGATCCGCCACCCGGTGCCGCTGCGCAGCGAGGAGCTGGGCGCTCATCCGTGCTCCTACGGTCTTCCGGCGAATCATCCGCCGATGCATTCGTTTCTCGGGGTGCCGGTGCGGGTGCGCGGGGAGGTGTTCGGCAACCTTTATCTGACCGAGAAGAGCGGCGGCGTACTGTTCGACGCGGATGACGAGGCGGTGCTCACGGCGTTGGCCGCGGCGGCCGGGGTGGCGATCGACAACGCGCGGTTGTTCGAGGACGCCCAGCGGCTGTATGCCGAGGCGCAGCGCCGCCAGGAATGGCTGGAGATCACCGGGGAGCTGGGCCGCAGCCTGCTTTCGGACGAGCACACGGCCGGTCAGGTGCTGGAGGCGTTCGTGCGCCGGGTGCGCGCATTCACCCGCGCGGATCTGGCCCTGGTCGCGGTGCCCGGAGCCGACGGCGCGGGCCTGCTGGTCGTGGCGGGCGACGGCGAGGGCGCCGAGCGTCTGGTGGGCACCGTGGTCGGGGTCGAGAGCACACTGCTCGGCCACGTATACAAGTCCGGGCACAGCGCGCTGGTCGCGGACGTGCGTGAGGATCCGCGGGCGGACCGCGAGACCATGGCGGCGTTCGACCTGGGTCCGGCCCTGATAACGCCGCTGGGTTCGGGTGGAGCGGCGCGCGGCGCGGTGTCCCTGTCCCGTCACGCGGGAGCGCAGCCGTTCGACCCTGCGCTGGCGGAGCTCACCTCCGAACTCGCGGTCCAGGCCGCCGTCGTGCTGGAGCTGGCGCAGCGGCGCAAGGACAGCGAACTGCTCTCCCTTTACGCGGACCGGGACCGGATCGGGCGGGACCTGCACGACCTGGCGATCCAGCGGTTGTTCGCGATCTCGATGGCGCTGCAGACCGCGTACAAGGTCACCGAGAAGCCCGCGGCGGCCCGGCGCATCGCCCAGTCGGTGACAGACCTCGACGAGACGATCAAGGTGATCCGCTCCACGATCTTCTCCCTGCACGCCCACGACCTGAACCAGGACGCGCCCAGCGTGCGCGCCGAGGTGATCACGGTGTGCGAGCGGGCCGCCGCGGCCCTCGGGTTCCCGCCCTCGGTGCGGTTCACCGGCCCGGTGGACACCCTGGTGCCCGAGCAGGTCGCCGAACACCTGCTCGCGGTGCTGCGCGAGGCGCTGTCCAACGCCGCCCGGCACGCGCACGCGACCACGGTCGAGGTGGACCTGTCGGCCGACACTGCAGGCGTCAGCCTGACCGTCGCCGACGACGGGGCCGGCATCCCGGAGAGCGGGCGACGCAGCGGTCTGTCGAACCTGCGCGAACGCGCCGAACAACTCGGCGGCACTTTCACCGCCACATCCCGGCAGGCCGGTGGCACGGCACTGACGTGGAGGGTGCCGGCACTCGACTGACACGCGGTGAACACGCTGGAAGGCCATGTTCCCTGACGGGTGCCGGGGTGGCCGGTGCCCGGGTGCAGGTCGAGGGCGCGCCGCTTCGGCGCCGACGTAGAAGTCCGGGTCCGCGTGGCTGATGAAGACGGTGGTCAGCGTCATGCCGGAGTTTAGGACCGCCGCCGTCAGCCGGTATCCGGCCGCGCGGCAGGCGCTGCGGGCAGCCGTTCGGTTGCGAGGTCCGGTGCGGCTGGCTGGAACTTCCCCTTGTCGCGGCGATAGGTGCCGTCGAGGGCGGTGAATGCGGGCATGCCGACGTCCTTGCTGCCGTAGAACCCGAATAGCCGGAATGCCTTGGCTGCTTGCGGCGGCAGCAGTCACGCCGGCCGCGGTGACGGCCCGTCCCCGGGCCGATTCATCGCGTGACAGAACTCTTAATCGGCTCTAGCCTGAATGGAACGCTGGATCCATCGGCGCCATGGAGTGTGGGGGCGCGGCCGCCCGCGCGGCTACTCGTCAGGGGAGCGCACATGAACGACAACCAGCCCGTTTCGCCGCGTGTCGAGTTCTCGGCCGCGCAAGACCCGCGGCTCGTGCGGCTGCGCTGCCTTGCCGCCGCGCAGGGCGACGCCGCACGTGACGCCGTGGTCGCTCGTCTGCTGACGAGCGGCCGGTCCGCCGCGCAGACGCCGGCCTCCGCGTTCAGCTCGTCGATCTGATTGGCGCCGCCCGCCGCTGCGCGACCGATCAGCCAGTACGTGCTCAAGGTGCACAGCCGCTGCGATCTCGCCTGCGACCACTGCTACATCTACGAGCACGCAGACCAGAGCTGGCGGACCAGGCCGCATCGGATCGCGGCCGCCACTGTCGCGAAGGCCGCCGCCCGCATCGCCGAGCACGCGGCGGCGCACCGCCTGGCCGATGTCCGCGTGGTGTTGCACGGCGGCGAGCCTCTGTTGCTCGGGCCGCGCGCACTGCGCGAGACCCTTGACTCGCTGCGTGAGCGGATCGCACCGATCGCGCGGCTTGATCTGAGCATCCAGACCAACGGGATGCTGCTCGACGAGGAAATCTGCGACCTGTTCAGCGAGTACGGCGTGCGGGTAGGGGTCTCGCTCGACGGTGACCGCGCCGCGAATGACCGCCATCGCCGGTTCGCCGATGGCCGCTCCAGTCACGTCGGAGCCTTGCGGGCGCTGGCGCTGCTGCGCGTGCCCAAGTATCAGCAGATTTACGCTGGGATCCTGTGCACCGTCGACATCGCCAACGACCCGCTTGCCGTCTATGCGGCGCTGATCGCCGAACTGCCGCCTCGCATTGATTTTCTGCTTCCGCATGCCACGTGGGACTCGCCGCCGCCGCGTCCCGAAAACGCCGGCGCGACGCCCTACGCCCGATGGCTCGAGCGCATCCTCGACCGCTGGATCGAGCAGGGCCGTCCCGTGCCGATCCGGCTGTTCGACTCGATCGAGGCAGCACTGCACGGCCGGCCGAGCCAGACGGAGGGAGTGGGACTCGACCCCGTAGACCTGCTCGTCATCGAGACCGACGGGACCTGGGAGCAGGTCGACTCGCTCAAGACCGCGTATGACGGCGCTGCGGCCACGGATCTGGACGTCTTCCGCAATTCGGTCGACGAGGCCGCGCAGCACCCGTCCGTCGCCGCGCGCCAACAGGGCATTGCCGCGCTGAGCGATACCTGCCGGCGGTGCCCGGTCGTCGCCGGCTGCGGCGGCGGCCTTTACTCACATCGCTACCGGACCGGCTCCGGCTTCGACAACCCATCAGTGTACTGCGATGACCTCAAGGAGCTGGTCGGGAGGATCGCTGCCATGAGCTTGGCACCGCGGCCGCCGCCTGGCGCCTCCCGCCGCCCGCGCACCGACGGTGCGCCGCTTCTTCCGCGGGGGCTGCGGGACGAAGATGTAGCGCGCCTCGCCGACGGCCCGATCGATCCTGACTTGGTCGGCCGGATCGCCGACGCGCAAGTGACCCTTACCCGCACGCTGTTCGCCGAGGTTGGTTCCGTCATCACCCGGGACGCAGCGGATCGGCAAACGATCGCGGCCGCGGGGTGGGAGCTGTTGTGCGCGCTGGACGAACGGGCACCTGAGGCGTTGCGGACGGTCTGCCAGCACCCGCAAGCGCGGGCTTGGGCGGTGCGTTGTTTGACGCATTCTTCCGCGGCGAGCCGTGCCAGAGATTTGATGCAGATCGCGGCGTTCGCCGCCGCGTGCGCCATCCGTGCCGGTCAGGATGCTGATCTTGTCGTGCCGGTGGACGGTGACAGGGTTTACCTGCCAACGCTGGGCACGAGCGTTTTCGATGGCGAGAATCTAGAGCTGACCCGGGTACGCGTGCGGGCCGGCGTGTTGGAATCCGGCGGCGATTGGCTGCCCGCGACACTCGTCGGCTCGGCCGGCGTGCATCGAATCTGCCTGGAGGATCAGGACCCGTATCGCGACTGCTACGACCGGCGCCCGGTCGGTTCATTGACGCGGTCCGACGTGCGCGTATGGGATCAGGCGATCAACGATGCCATGGCCACTCTGCTGCGAATGGCACCTGCATACGCCACGCAGATCCAGGCAGCGCTGCGTGCCATCGTCCCGTTGAGTCTCGATCCCGCGCCTGCCCCCACCGGCGCGGGTTGGGGCGCGGCCTCTCGCGATGCCTTCGGAGCGGTCGGAATCGCGCTGCCCGCGAGCAGCCGAGCGTTCGCGCTCCTGCTCGTGCGCGAAGTCCAGCGCATGCTGCTTGACGCGGTTCTCGATGAATGCGACTTGGTCGATCCCGCGGACCGGCGCAGCCTTCGGGTGGTCGGGGAGCCCGATCCGCGCTCGCCGCGTGAGGTGCTGCTCGGTGCCTTCGCGCATCTCGCGGTGGCCGAAGTATGTAAGACGTTTGACGATCAGGACGGGACGCCGGCACGGCGACGCCACGCGGACGATTGCGCCGCCGCAATTAGCACCCTGCTTTCGAGCGGCGCGCTCACACCACTCGGCGAGCGCTTCGTGGGCGGTCTCGCGCAGCGCGCCCGGAGTGTCGCACGGCCGTGATCCGGCTGCGCTGTCGTGTGGCGAAAGGGAAACATCGCCCTGTCATCCCCGGTATGCTCCGAACAGAGCCCTTACGATGCTCGCGGGGGAGGTGGGGCGCCCATGGCGACGGACGTCGGATCGGCGGAGCCGGTGCGCTCGGCCGACCGCGAGCCCGACAAGCCGGGTCTGCGCGACCCCCTGTTCTTCGTCAGCCACGCCAACGCGGCCGGTATCGCCGGCGCGGCTCGGGTGGCCGAGGCGGACCAGCTTTTCGTCGACTTTTTCGGCGAGCTCTCGCAGCATGTCAACGAGCTGCATTACCGGCGATCGGGCGCGGATCCCGGCTTCATGGACCTGACCATGGAGGGCGGTCTGGCCTGGGAGCGCGAGGTGCTCAAGGCGGTGGGCACCTGCCACGTCTTCGTCGCGTTGCTCTCCAGCCCATACGTCAACCACGAGTGGTGCGCGCTCGAATGGTGCGCCTTCCGGCTCCGGCGCAGCTGGCGGCTCGCCATCAGCGGGTGGACCGAGACGAACGAATGCATCGTGCCCGTGCTGTGGGCTCCGCTGAGCGACGCGGCCATGCCGGCGGCGGTCCTGGAAGTCGAGCGGTTCAGCCCCCCGCCGCTGCGGGCCGGTCGACTGGCCGCCGCATACCGCGAGCAGGGACTGCGGGGGCTGAAGATCACCGAACCGGCGTCCTATTCGGCGGCGGTCTGGTGGCTCGCGCTGGAGATCAAGCAGAAGCTGGACGACTACCGGGTGGAGTCCCGAGTACCCCGGAGCCGGCACGACCTGGCCAACGTGTTCGAGACGGGGGAGTCATGACGCTCGATGGCGGCCAGGGCCCGGCAACCTACTTCTTCCTCAGCTACGCGCACACCGCCCCGCTGGACGGTGAGGAGCGCGCGCCGACCGATTCGTGGGTCAGCAAGCTCTTCCACGACCTGTCCGAGGCGGTGCGTGCGGCCCTGCCCGCCGACCACCGCGAGCAGGTTGGCTTCTTCGACGGCCTGCTCAAGGCCGGTGACGACTGGAAGGAACGCATCACCGGGGAGCTGGGTTCGGCTGAGGTCTTCGTGCCCTTGTGTTCGCCGAGCTACTTCGCGATGTCCTGGCCGGGCCGCGAGTGGAGCTGCTACGCGTCACGGCTGGCCGGGCGCTCCGACGTGGAGGTGCGGCGGCACATCCTGCCGGTTTTGTGGACGCCGCTGTCGCGTGCGCAGCGCACTCCGGACGGACTCGACCCGCGCGAGCTGGCTCCGCACCGCACCGAATATGTCGAGAACGGTCTTCGCGCACTACGCATGCTGACCATGTACCGCGAGAGCTACGAGTCCGTCATCTCCCTGCTGGCCAAACGGATAGTGCGCGCGGCACGCGAGCACCCGCTCGGCCCCACCGCCGTGCGCCCGCTCGACAGCTTTACCAGCGCCTTTCGCACCGAAGGCGCCGCAGCCGACTTCGCGGTCGCCGTCGCCGCGCCCACCGTGAGCTCCGCGCCGCAGGGCCGTGACAGCCGCCCCTACGGAGACGTCAGCACCGACTGGCGCCCCTTCGGCGACCGCGAGCGGCTGCGCTTGGCGGAGTACGCGGCGACCACTGCCGAGCGGTTGGACTTCAGCACCGTGGTGCTCGCCGCGCCTGATGCCGAACGGCTGCATGCCGGCACTCCCGCGGTGGTCCTCATCGACCCGTGGATCGCCGAACGGGGCGCCGACGAAGTCCAGCTCGCGGCGCTGCGCCGGCTCTTCGACGGCGACCGGCGCCGCTGGACGCTGCCCTTGGCGGTCCTCGACTCCGCCGACGCGCAGTCCGGCAAGGAGCGCGAGCGGCTGCTCGGCGACCTCGAGCGTGTCCTGGAGCGCGCCGGGGCGTTGACGTCTGAGGCGGCGCGGCGCGGCGCGCGCGGAGTCACCTCGATCGAGGAATTCGCCACGGTGCTGCCGGTGATGGTGACCGAGGCCGAACGGCAGTACATCAAGCACAGCAGCGACTTCAGGCGCGCCGAAGCGCCAAGTTCGGGCGGCGACGGCCGGTCACGGCACTGACGACGAGAGACGGAAGCGGTCTGATGGTGGAATCGCGCGACGGCCAGGTGGTCACGTTCTACTCGTTCAAGGGCGGCACCGGGCGCACCATGGCGCTGGCGAACGTCGCCTGGATCCTGGCGGCCAACGGCAAGCGGGTGCTGGTCGTCGACTGGGACCTGGAATCTCCCGGCCTGCACCGCTACTTCCACCCGTTCCTGCCGCCGGAGGTGGTCCGGGACACCGAGGGCGTGATCGACCTGATCCGCAAGTTCACCGCGGCGGCGCGGCGTGACGCCGAGCAGGGCACCGAGTTCGTCGACCTGGCCGAATACGCGCGGGTGCAGCCTTACGCGGTTTCGCTCGACTGGGATTTCGCCGGCGGCGGCACCCTCGACTTCATGCCCAGCGGCCAGCAGAACGACAACTACACCGCGACGCTCAGCAGCCTGGACTGGGACAACTTCTACGACCGGCTGGGCGGCGGGCGGCTGTTCGACGCCATGCGCGCGGACATGAAGGATCGGTACGACTACACGCTCATCGACAGCCGCACCGGATTCAGCGACATCTCAGACATCTGCACCGCGCACCTGCCGGACACCGTCGTGGACTGCTTCACCCTCAACATCCAGAGCGCTGAGGGTGCCGAGCTGATCACGCACAATCTGCGGGCCGACCTGAATCGCAACCGGCGCGACATCAGGGTCCTGCCGGTACCGATGCGGATCGAGAACGCCGAGCACGAGAAGGCCAAGGCGGGCCTGGCCTACGCCCGCGGCCTGTTCGCCCACCTGCCCGCCGACCTGGACCCCGCGCTCCGGGCCGAATACTGGCGGCGGGTCGGCATCCCGTACCGGCCCTTCTACGCCTTCGAGGAAACCCTCGCGGTGTTCGGTGACGAGATCGCCGGACCGCTCACCCTGCTGGGCGCGTACCAGGAACTCACCGACTACGTCACCCGCGGTGAGGTGCGGGAGTTGCCTCCGCTCGAAGCGCGCGAGCGCGACCAGTGGCTGCGCCGCTATGAGCGGCGCGGCCCTGAGCAGATCACCGAGGTCGAGCTGGACTACGAGCTCGAAGACGAGGTGTGGGCCGAATGGCTGAACCGGGTGCTCACCGAAGCCGGAATCAAGGTGGTCGATCCACACGCCGCCGGCGCGCAGGAACCGGACCCGGCGCTCGGCCGCGAACAACCCGAGACCGTCGTGGTGGTCGTTTCGCCGGCCTACCAGGCGGCGCGGCAGGGCGGGCGGATCACGCCGGGCCGGCGCGGTGGGCCGTGGCCGTCGAACGTCCTGGGCGTGTACATCGCCGAGATGCAGTTCCTCGAGCGGATCCCCACCACCAGTTCGGTGCAGCTCGCCGGGCTCGAGGCGAAAGAGATGGTGGACCGCGTCACCGAGCTGGTCGGCGCGGAACCGCTGCGGTCGGCCAAGCTGAACTCGCTGGCGCAGCGCTTCCCGGAACACGACCCGGCGGTGAGCAACTTGCCGGCCCGCAACATGCGCTTCACCGGCCGTGCCGAGGAACTGCGCCGGTTGCGCGGCACGCTGCGCGAGCAGCGGCCGACGGTGGTCGGGCAGGTCGCTGTCGGCGGCATCGCCGGTGTCGGAAAGTCCGAGCTGGCGCTCGAGTACGCGCACCGATACCGCTCGCTCTACGACGTGATCTGGTGGATCCCGGCCGGTGACCCGCAGTTCGTCGACGCCACGCTGGTCGACCTCGCACACCAGCTGACCTCGGGGCTGGGCGCCAGCGTCGGCGTGCAGTCCGGCATCGCGGGAACCGACATCGCCAGACGCGTGGTCAAGGCGCTCGGGCGTGGCGAGCCGACCGGCCGCTGGCTGCTGATCTATGACAACGCCGAGGAGCCTGCGACGCTCGAGGGCCTGCTGCCTTCCGGCGCCGGCCACGTGATCCTCACCTCGCGCAGCACCGAGTGGGGCGATCGTTCGGACCGGTTCGAGATCGACGTGTTCAAGCGCGCGGAAAGCGTCACGCACCTGCGGGCGCGGGTCGGGTACGACCTAGTCTCCGCCGACGAGGCGCACCGGATCGCCCAGCTGCTCGGCGACCTGCCGCTGGTGGTGAATCAGATCGCGATGTGGCTGGCCGAGACCGGCCAACCCGCGGCCGAAGCCCTGGCCCACCTTGAGGAACACGGCGTCAGGCCGCAGCCGGGCGGCCCGCTCACCGCGGAAGATCTCGACGCCGTGTGGAGTCCGTCGCTGGATCGGGTCCGCGCCGGGTCGGCCGCGGCCTACCGGCTGCTTGAGGTGCTGGCGGTGTTCTCGCCGGACGGCCTCGCCCTCGAGCTGGTCAAGAGCGACGAGATGGCGCAGGCGCTGACCCGGCTGGGACCGCAGCCGGTGGAGAACGGCGAGGTGGCCAGGCTGGTGCAGCGGATCCGGCGGTTCGGACTGATCACGCTCGAACCGCGGGAGCAGCAGCTTCGGATGCATCGGGTGTTCCAGGACGTGATGCAGCAGCGCACCGCGCCTGAGGACGCCGCTCGCATTCGGCGTGAGGTGCAGGCGCTGCTGGGCCGGTGGACCCCCGCCGGCGACCCGGACGAACAGCGCACCTGGGAGCGCTATCGGATGCTGTGGCCGCACCTGGCCGGCGCGGACGCGGTGAACAGCGAGCGGGAAGACGTGCGCGAACTGCTCATTGACCGCGTGCGCTACCAATGGGTGCGTGGCGACCAGAAGGGCGCGCAGGCCACCGCCACCGCGGTCGAGGCGGCCTGGAACGCGGCGATCGCGGCCGAACCGCAGGGTCCGGGCGCGGCCGCGCTGCGTCGACAGCGGCTGCACCTGCTGTTCACGAAGGCCAATGCATTGCTCTTCGACGGGCAACTGGCCGAGGCTTACGAGCTCGACCGCGAGGTGCTGGCCGAGCAGACCGCACTGTTGGGTGCCACGCATCGCCATACCCTGATGACCGCGGGCGGCCTCGCGGCGAACCTGCGCGCCCTCGGCCGCTACGCCGAAGCCCTCAAGCTTTCCAGCGAAACGTACGACGCCTGGAAGGAAGAGTACGGGTCGGAGGAACGGCGCACCGTGGACGCCGGCAGCAACCTGGCCGTCTCGCTGCGCCTGGCCGGGGAGTACGGCAAAGCGCGCGAGCTGGACGAGATCGCCTTCGAGTGGCGTAGCCGTCAGCTGTCGAAAACACACGAGCGCACCCTCAGCTCGGCCAACTGCATCGGCCTCGACCTGCGCGAGGCGGGGCGCTACGAGGAATCGGTCACCCGGCTGCGCGAGCACTTCAAGACCGCCCGTGACGCCCCCGAGCCGAGCGTCCGGGTGATCCTGCAAATCCAGGTCAACCTGGCCGCCTCGCTGCGCGCCACGGGACGGTTCGTCGAGGCCGGGCGCCTGCTCAAGGAGGCATACGAGCGCTACCGGGCCCAGTTCGACACACGCGACCCCGACTTGCTGACGTGCTGGCTGGCCGTGGCCAACAACCACCTCGCCGCCGATGATGCCCAGCTCGCGGACGACCAGCTGCGCTTGTTGCTCGACGACCTGCGCAAACCGGGCGGCCTCGGCTCGGTGCACCCGCTGACGCTGCTGGCGACCAACAGTCAGGTCGCGGTACGGCGCGCCCTGCACTCGCTCGACGAGGCCCTGGCTCTCGCCCGCGAGACGGCCGCCCAGATGCGAGAGGTTCTCGGACCGGACCACCCCTACACGCTGGGCGCGATGATGAACCTCGCGGTGTGCCTGGCGGAGGTCGGGGATCTGGCCGAGTCTCGCGCGGTGGACGAGGAGGCGGTCGCCGGGCTCACCGCGCGGCTGGGCGCGGAGCATCCCGACACGCTGCGGGCGCGGGCCAACCTCGGGCTGACCCTGATCGAACTGGGAGAACCGGGGGCTCGCGAGGAACAGCAGCGGATCGCGGCGCGGCTCGGCCAGGTGATCGGCCGCACTCACCCGAGCGTGATCTCGTTGCAGTCCAGCCGGCGGGCGCACCGATTGCTCGACGGCCAGCCGTTCTGACGGCGGTCGCCGAATCGCCGCGGAAGCATCGCCGCGAAAGAGCTATCGGGCCGGGACCGCGCTGGTCGCGGCCTTGGCCAGCCAGCCGAGCACCTCGGGCAGGATTTCCACCGCCCCGAAGTGCGCCATGCCGGCGGCCAGGCGCACCGTGACGGTATCCGGGTCCATTCGGGTGGCGCGCAGTTGGTCGGCCAGCCACTCGGTGTGGCCGACCGGGACGAAGCGGTCGTTCATGCCGTGCCAGAGCAGGACCGGGCAATGCACCTGATTGAGCTTGAAGCCCCAGCCTCGGCGCAGCGCGATCGCGTCGTCGACCCAGCCTCCGGCCTCGCGGCCGTGCACCGCCTCGCTGTAGGTGTCCATCAGCAGCGCGCGCAGCCCCGCGTTCTCGATCACCCGCCGGTCCGACGCGGTCAGGTCGGGGCCGAGGGTCTTGATCAGGCTCTCCGGGTTGTCGCTGACCTCGCCGGCTCGAGCGCGCAGGTTCTCGACCAGATCGCCGATCTCGTGCTGTTCGGCGTCCTGGTCCCGATTCCAGGCGTGCTCGGCGACCTGGCGGTCGGCGGCGGTGTACGCCTCCTGATTCGACTCGACCATGCCCTCGTACCAGTCGAGGCCTTCGGCGTCTGAGGGGGCGGCGCCGACCAGCACGGCCGCGCTGCGGATCCGGTGGTCGTAAGCGGCGGCGGCCAAGGCGTGCGGGCCGCCGGCCGAGCGCCCGACCACGGAGTACCGCTCGAGACGCAGATGATTGGCGATCGCGGCGACATCGGCGCCCGCGTCGTAGACCGTGCGGCCGCGCTTGCGATCGGACTGGCCGTATCCGGGCCGGTCGTAGGAGATCAGCCTGACGCCGAGCCGATAGAGCACGATGGATCGCGGACGCGGACCGATGCGGCTTCCCGGCATGCCGTGCATGAGGAAGACGGGGTACGCGTCGGGATCGCCCGCCACGTCGACTGCCAGCTCACGGCCGTCATAGTGCACGACGTGGGTCGGTGTGGGCCGACTCCGCGCTTCGTCGCTGCTCATGCTGCCGTCGCCCTTCTGCGGCGCCGCCTTCGGTTGGCGACAGACCTCCCGTGGCAGAATACTGCCAGTACCCATACCACCACCAGTCCGGCGCGGCCGTGGCGCTATAGCCCGGCTTCGGCGCTGGCCTGCTTAGGCACGAATTCGACCGAAGACCGGTTCACCTGGTCATCGGTCGTTCGACGAGGAAAGGGCGCGCGGCCGGGTCAACCGCCCCGCGTCCGACTCGGGCAGTCCCACCCGCGCACCCTCTAATTGCCGAGAGCGATGGCGGCCTGCGCCGTTATCTTGAGGACAGTGGAGACGAGCCCAAGCACGAGCGCGAACCGGAGCGCGGATCCGCCCGCGGGCGGGAGGCCGCGTGCCGTCGTGCTGGTGGAAGGGCACAGCGATCGGGTGGCGCTTGAGGTGCTGGCGCGGCGGCGCGGGCGGAATCTGGATGGCGAGGGAATCCGCGTCCTGGCGATGGGCGGCGCGACCAACGTCGGGCATTACCTCGACCGCTACGGCCCGCGTGGGCTCGATGTCGTGGTCGCGGGGCTCTACGACAGCGCCGAGGAGCGCTTCTTCGTGCAGGGCCTCGCGCGGGCCGGTCTCGGCGCGGGGCTGACTCGCTGCGAACTGCAAGCGCATGGCTTCTACGTGTGCACCGCGGACTTGGAGGACGAGCTGATCCGGGCGGTCGGCGCCGAGCGGGTGGAGCAACTCGTCGAGGCCCACGGCGAGATCGCGTCTTTCCGCAGGCTGCAACGTCAGCCCGCGCTGCGCGAGCGGACGCTGCACGATCAGCTCCGACGCCTGATGAGCGGCCGTTCCGGCGGCAAGCTGCGCTACGCGGGAATCATGGCGGAAGCGGTCGATCTCGACCGGGTTCCGTGGCCGTTGGATGCGGTGCTTGCCGCGGTTCGTCCATGAGCGTGCGCAGGTCTCGGGCGAGGCCCGGCAGGGCGTGCACTTCGCCGGTGCTTGAGAACCAGTTGTAGAGCTCGAGCGCGAGGGCGATGCGGTAGAGCCGCAGGCGTGGGCGCCAGGGCGCCGGCCATGCGCCGGGATGTTTTCCGGGCTGTTCATCTTGTGCCTGGACGCCGTATCCGCGCAGCAGCCCGGCGATTTTCGTCGGGTCGCCCTGCATGGAGAACGCGTCGAGGCGCGCGAAGTCCATCAGCGGGTCGCCCGCGTGCAGGTTGAGCGGATCAAGCAGGCCGGTGAGCACGCAGGCGCCGTCCTCGGCGACTTCGGCCAGCAGGTTCGGCTCGTGCACATCGCCGTGGCAGTAGGCGGGCCGGGGACATTCGGCGAATGCCGATGCGTGCGCGGCGACGTGCGCGGCAAGCTTTTCGGCGAGAGCCGGATCGGCGTGGTTCTCCCGCAGCAGGCCCAGTTCGCGTTCGAATATGCGAGCCATGTGCATGGAGTTGTCCGGCACCGGATCGTGGATCTCGCCGATGACGTAGCCGTAACCGGCGGCCGGGATCGCGTGCAGGCGGCTCAGTACCTCGCCGAGCTGGCGGTAGATCTCAAAGCGCTGGGTCCGCGTCAGTTCATCGTCGAGCATCGTGAGGGTGCGGCCCGGTCGCATCGACGAGACGACGCATGGGCGGCCGCCGAGCGCTTCGGCGGACTTGGCGAACGCCAGCACGCGTGGCGAGATGTCGATGCCCTGATCGGTGAGGAATTTCAGGGCACGTGCTTCCTTGGCCGCGCACCAGAGGTTGTCCGCCTCGTAGACCTTGAGCACGACCGGCGCCGCGTCGGGGTTGGCGAACTCGACCCGATACGCGCCGGTGACTGAGCCCTCAGCGAATCGCGATACGGAGTCGACCGGGCCGCGGGCAGGCAGCAGCTCGGCGAAGAGGTCGCCCGCGCGTTGCAGGTTGAGTTCTTCGGGCATCGCTCGAGCCTATTGACGTGCGCCGGGATTCACCACGCAATAACCGGATCGCGGCCGCGGGAGCGCGAGTTGGCAATGACTTGCCCGGCCCGCCACCTGCACTTGTCCGGACGCGTCAGCGGCCGCGACGTGCCAGCCCTCTAAGATGGCGGGAACGCAGAACCGCGGCGAAGCAGAACCATGCCGAAGGGAAAGCCGTGAGCCAACGCCCCGTCTGGGCGCCGGACGACGTCGACATCGAAACACCGTCCGCCGCACGCATGTACGACTACTTCCTCGGCGGTTCGCACAACTTCGCCGCGGACCGCGCGCTGGCCGAGGAGTACATCAAGGTACTGCCGGACATGCCGCAGATCGCCCGCGCTCAACGCCGCGTGGTGCATCGCATGATTCGATACCTCACCTCGATCGGGATCGCGCAGTTCCTCGATCTGGGCTCCGGAATTCCGACAGCGGGCAACGTGCACGAGATCGCGCGGGCCGCGAACCCGGGCGCACGAGTCGTCTACGTGGATAGCGACTGCGTCGCGGTGACGCACAGCCGCTCGATCCTCGGCGATGAGCCACACGCCGCCGTGCTGCGCGCCGACCTGCGCGATCCGGACGCGGTGCTGGCCGACCCGGTCGTCACCGGGCTGCTCGACTTCTCCGAGCCGGTGGCCGTGCTGATGATCGCCGTATTGCACTTCGTCCCCGACGAGGACGACCCGGCCGGAGTCGTGGCCGCCTATCGCGCTGCCACGGCCCCGGGCTCCCACCTCGCGATCACCCACGCCACCAGCGACTACAAGCCGGAACTCGCCCGCCGCGCCGAGGCCGTTTACACCCGCGCCAGCCATCAGATCCACTACCGCAGCCGACAGCAGATCTCTGACATGCTGGCCGGCTACGACCTGGTCGAGCCGGGTCTTACGGACATGATCCACTGGCGTCCCGAGCCGGACACCGGGGCCGATCCGCTCGACGGCGACGTGCGCCGCTACTCCGGATACGCCGCGCTCGCCCGCAGAGCGTAGCGTTCGCGGACCATAGCGATTGCACGTTTGGACATCGGCCGTTGCCTGGCCGTGCGCTGCCGGATGGCGGCCCGCGCACGATCCCAGGAACGCCGGCCGCGTGTGCCTCTTACCGGCTTAGCATCAGGGTGCGAGCAGCGAGATCGCCGACTCCCTTAACCGGAACAGCTCGACCTCGCCGACGACGAGGAGTGCACACCGTTGAGTAGCCACGGACCGAGCGCGACGCGCGGATTCTTGGCGGCCCGCGACCTGCTGCGCGCGTTGCGGGACGACCACGAGGCGGCCACGGCCCGGTTCTCGTGGCCGCGGCCCGAATACTTCAACTGGGCGCTGGACTGGTTCGACCGGATCGCGGTGGACAACACGCGGGTAGCCCTGCGGGTGCCCGGCCCGGCGAGTACGAACTCTGTCACCTACGCCGAGCTGTCCGAGTCCTCCAACCGGGTGGCGAACTGGTTGCGCCGACTCGGATTGCGCCGCGGGCAGCGGGTGCTGCTCATGCCGGACGATCAACTCGCGTTCTGCGAGGTGATGCTCGCGGTGATGAAGCTCGGCGCCGTGCTGGTCCTGGTGCGCGCGACGATCACGGCGGCGGACCTGAGCGAGGCGATCGGCCGCGCGGCTCCGGCCCTCATCATCGCTGCCGGGCACGCCACCGACACGCTCACCGCGGCGAAGCCGCGCGCGACTCGGGTCTGCGTCGGCGATAAGGTTCCGGGTTGGCGCGCGTATACGGATGCTTATCTGGAGCGCCGCTCGTTCAGCCCGGACGGCGTCACGCGCACCGATGATCCACTCCTGATATACGCCGCCTCGGGCAAGGCCGGTCGAGTCCGGATGGTGTGCCACACGCACGCGCATCCGATCGGCACGTTGCCCGGTACTTATTGGACCGGGCTGCTGCCAGGCGACGTGCATGTTGCCGTCACGGATGCCGGTTCGGCCGAGCACGTTTGGTCGAGCTTCTTTCAGCCCTTCAACGCCGAAGCGAGTGTGGTGGCGGTGCGGTGGACGCCTGACGCGCCGGCCCGCTCGCTGCTCGACGTGCTTGGTGAGGAGCGTGTCAGCAGTCTGTGCGCGACGCCGGCGGCGTGGACGAGCCTGCTGCGGGAAGACGGCCGACCGCCGACGTCCTTACGCGAGACGCGTTCACTGGGTACGCCCCTGGCCCGCGACCTGGCTGACCGCGCGCGAACGGCTTGGGGTATCGACCTGCGCAACGGATACGGACAAGCCGAGACCGGCGCGCTGATCGGTGTGACGGCGGGTCTTGCGGCGCCGCGGCCGGGAGCGATCGGTAAGTCGCTGCCCGGCTACTCCATCGTGCTCATCGATCCGCGCACCGCAAAGCCGTCAGCGGAAGGCGAGGAAGGCGAGATCTGCGTCGAACTCGCACACCGGCCGGTCGGGCTGATGTCCGGATGCTTCGGCGACACGGAATCGGCGATGGCGTCGTACCGCGGCAGTGGCTTCTACCGCACCGGCGATCTCGCGAACCGCGACGCAGCAGGCTGTCTTACCTACGCCGGCCGTGTCGCGGATGCTGTCACGACTTGATCGTGAGCAGTTGTCCCGCTGTACGGGACAAACTTCCGGCCGCCGCCAGCCGTCCTGCTTTTCCTCAATGAAACCCCGCGATGACATCTCCGCTACGCGGCCGCAGCACAGCAGCGCGTCTCGTTTACCGCGGTGCTGGACCGCCGACGCACTTGCCGGCTGTTGGTCTCGCGACAGCTTCGCCGACGGCTAATGAGGCAAGACCGGGACAAGCGTGCACAGATTGAGGCTTATGCAGAACATTGTGTCGCGGCGGAGCAGCCCGGTCCGAGAATGCGAGAGCATGACAGGAATGTATCGTCATAGGTGCGGTGGTCTGCGGAAGTCGGTGTGCGGGATGCGCCAGTGCGTGACAGTGATCAGCCGTTTATGCAGGTGACGAGGCATGCGTGGCTCTCATGATGCGTACCCGGTGGGACTATCGAACGCTCACCGTGACGATCGTGCCGAGGTGACGACCCCGGTAAGCTGTGTCCCACCCCGCCAGCAACCCGCCGGTTGATCAAGACTGACTTCTGACGAGAGAGCAGCAGGATAGGGGGAAGGCCGCCGTGAGTACTCGACCGCGCTTGATCCGCATTCTCAAATTCCCCTTCCAGTTGCCGCGCATCGCGTTGCTGGACAGACGCCAATTCAACCTACTGCGATGGACACGTAGTCGCGCGTTCGCGGACCTGCATGCCCCCGTTGTTGGCTGGCTGGACAGCCACCTCGCGATGATCGAACGGGGAGCTCCGTGGTTGGACCGGGTCGGCATCGACGTCTGGGACCGCTGCTCGGGCGCCATCTACTCCCGCTTTGACTTCTCCCTCAGCCGCCGGTTTCGCGCGACTGCGGGTTGCGCGCGCAATGTGATCGTGGTCTACGGATTCGACGGCAGGCTGACGCAGCGTCTTGACCAGATCGGCGAAGCGCTGTCCGCTGCGGGATGGGAAAGGACCGGACCGCTGGCGCATAAGGCATGGGTCGATGCTGGAGGCTACGCGGTACTCGAATGGCAGCCGAGCGCGGCCTTGAGCCGACCGCCAGGAATGGACGACGTGCCACCGTGGGGCTTGGCAAGCCTCTCTCCACATATGCGGCTGTCCTGGTCTAGTCACGGGCAGGCCACTTCGCTCAGGCCCGACCCGAACAGGACACGAAGCAACACGCGCAACCACCTGGCCGTCGAAGGCAGCAACACCGCGTACTGGGAACTTCCCGGTGTCGCGCTAGAGCGGCATGACCACGCGCTCGCCGTTCATATCGACCTCGCGTACTACCAGAACACGGCGCCGCTGGGGCGGCCGTACCGGTTGCCTCGACATATGCTGCCGACCCGAGCCGGCCGATAACCTACTGCGATAACAGCGGGCTAGGCAGAACGGGGCCGCTGGGTGAATCAGTGCAGTCCGATAGCCGTATGGAAGGCGTCGTTGTAGGTGGGCAGCGGTCGGCGATAGTCGGTGTGCAGGATCCGCCAGGTCTTCAAGTTCGCCAGGGCGCGCTCGATCGGGACGCGGATGGCGCCGATCCGCGCGTTGTAGTCGCGTTGCTGGTCGGTCAGTTGCCCTCCGATCGGCTTGCGGCGCGGGATGAAATACCCGGTGCCTCGGTAGCCCTTGATTGCGAACATGAATGATGCACCGGCTAACGAGGCCGCGCACCGTGATCAACTCGCCGTGCGCGTCGGTGACCACCTGCACGTTGAAGCCGGTGCGTCGGTGCTTGCCCGAGTACAGCTCGCGATGGCCGCGCCAACTCCACGCCGGCACCAGGGTTCCATCCAGCATCGCACCCACGCTTTACCTGTGCGGGTGTTTTCGGGTCTTCACCAGATTGCGCGCGGTGGGGTGAAAAACCTGTCCACGCGTGTCCCGCGTTACCCTCGTCCGCCGTCGGCGAAGCTATCGCGAGACAACCAGCGCGCACGGACGTCTGTGGCCTAGCGCCGCGGTAAACGCGACGCGCCGCTGTGCTGCGGCCGCGTAGCGGGGATGTCATCGCGGGGTTTCATGGGGAAAGGCAGGACGGCGGGCGGCCGCCGGAAGTTTGTCCCTGCAACTGGACAGCCGCACCGCTTCCTGCCGGTAGTCAGATCAGCCCCTCGCGCACCGCGTACGCGACGGCGTGCGAGCGATTGCGTACCTGGAGCCGGATCATCGCGCTCTGCAACACGTTCTTGATCGTGCGCTCGGAGTATGACAGGGCTTTGGCGATCTCGGCCGTGTCGTGCCCCTCGGCGATCAGCTTGAGCACCGCCACCTCGCGGTTGGCCAGCCCGCTGAACGCGAAGCCGCGCGGGCTGAGCACGTTTCGCTGAACCCGGCCGACCTGCTCCAGCAGCGAGCCGAGCAGGTCGGCCGGGACCGAGCCCTCGCCGCGGGCGGCCGCCTCGATCACCTGGACCAGCCGCTCCGGGCCGGCCTCGCTGCGGCGCACCACCGCGATCACGCCGCATTCCGTCGCCAGCGCCAGATCCGCGGCGTTCACGTCGGCGACGATGAGCACCACCCGCGCCGCTGTCACGCGCTGCACGTGGCGCAGGTTTTCCATCGCCCCGTCACGAGCGTTGTCGAGGACTGCGACGACGACCTGCGGGCCGGCCGCCGACGGGTCCGCGGGTGGCAGCACGTGTAGTTGCGGGCACATCCGCAACGCGCTCGCGACCCCGGCTTGGGAGATCGGGTCGGTGGCGAACACCGACACCGTGACACGTTCCATTTCCATCCCCAGTGTTCTGCGCCTGTTTTTCCGCGCCGTGGAAGGGTAGGCACATTTGCGGTTACCGACCGTCGCGCGCGACCCAAGCGAGGACGATCTCAGCGGCCGTAATTGTCAGTGCACGTGGACATGCAGGCATCCGTATTCGACTACGTAGGGCGCACTGATGTACTACGGACGCCGCTCAGACGTCGGACGTGCGGGCTACGGAAGCAGACCGGTCAACTGCTCCCGCCTGGTAACACCGAGCTTGCTGTAGACATGCGCGAGGTGCGACTCGACGGTTCGCACCGACGTTCCCAGATGCTGCGCGATCTCACGATTCGATAACCCCTCGGCGGCGAGCTTCGCCACCTCGCGCTCACGCGCGGTCAGCCCAGTCGCGGTGCCGTGCTCGGCGATCACCGGGCTGAGCGCACCCTGACAAGTAGCCAGATGCCCGGCTGCGCAAGCCGCTGAAGCACTGGACCGGGCCGGCAGTCCCTGGCTGCGGTGCGCCGCGGCGGCCTCGGTCGCCGCCTCTGCCGCCAACAGCCGGCAGCCCAGCGCCGCGAACGCGCGGCTGACCGCGTCGAGCCTGCCGCCGTCCTGCTCTTCCAGGGCGAGCGCGTGCTCGAGATAGACGGCGGTGAGCGGGCCGTCCACCAGGTCTGCCTCCTGCACGAGCAGCGCATGAGCCGAGCGCCGGGCGCCGAGCCGTAGTGCGTCGTGCGCGGCGTTCAGCGCAACCGTGTGGAAGCCGGTCGCGGCAGCCGCCTGTGCCGCTTCCAACGCGAGCGCCCCGGCCTCCGTGTGCCGGCCCTCGGCGAGCGCCACCCACGCGCGGCCGAGCTCGACCTGCGGCGCCCACGAGCGGCGTGACGCGCTGAGCGACTTCTCGCCCGCCTCCTGCGCCGCCGCGGCCTCGGCTGCCATCGGCCGCGCCGGATCGCGGTGCGGATCGGGCGAGAGCGCGTGCGCCCGGGCCAGCGACGACCAGGACAGGCTGAGAAAGCCCACGAGATCCGCCGAGCCGAGCAGGCTGACCGCCTCGCCGAGCCAGCGCCGCGCATCGGCCACCCGACCCGCGTCGAGCGCGATCATGCCGAGCATCTGCGCGCCCGCACCTGCCGCGAAATGCACCCCGGAGCCGCTGGCGTCGCGATAGACCTTGGCGGCGAGCTGTTCCGCTTCAGGCAGCCGTGATGCCGCCCTGAGTGCGGCCGCGCCGGCCAACGGCAGCCCGATAACCGCCTCGGGCACCGCGCCTTTGATCGTCTCGGCCGCGCACCGGCACCGGTTCCACTCCGCGAGCGCTTGCTCGATCCGCCCGGTCAGGGCCAGGGCCGGAACCGCGGCGCGATGCATCCGCACCAGGTTTGCCGGACTGGACGGTGCGCGCATCAATTCCGCGGCCGCCTCGACCACGGCCGGAGCCTGCCCAGCCGCGTAGTGCACGCCCGCGCGCATCGCCTGAAGCTCCTGGCGCAATTCGGCGGAGGTGACCCGGTTCTCGGCGCGCATCAACTCCTCGACCGCGACGCGCGGCTCGTCGCGCCCCCAGCAGGCGGTCACCGCTCGGGTGAGCGCCAATTGGGTCACGTCGGCGTCAGACCGCGCGATGCCATCGAGTCCTGATATCGCATCGGCGGCCTCGGCGTGCCGCCCTTGCCAGGCCAGGGTTTCCGCGAGGAGCAGGCCGGCCGCAAGCGAAGCGGGCGAGGCGCGCACCGCGGCCCGAGCCAGCCGCTCGGCCAGCCCGGGGTCGATGGTCGCGTGCGCGTTGCGTGCCGCGGACAGATACACGGCCACCGGAATGTTCGCCCCGCCGCCGGCGGTCAGGTGCCACAGCGCGATGGCCAGCCGGTCGTCGGCGCGGCGAGCGCCCTTGGCTTCCACCGCCTCGGCGAGCGTACGGCAGATCTGGTCGGCCCGAAGCTGCGGCGTGCGGTTACGCAGAACCTCGGTGTCTAACAGGCGCGCTGGTCCGACCGGGCGACGCTGGCCGTCGCCGCGTACCCGTATCAGCCCTTTGCTCTCCATGGCGACCAGGTCCGCGCCGGGCGCGAGTTCGCGCAGCAACTGCGCTCCCAGACCCTCGCCCCAGGCCAGCAGTTCGAGCACGGTGCGCTCGGCGGCTGTGAGCGCCGCGAGCCTGCTCCAGACCACCTCGTCGAGCCGCGCGCTCGGTGAGACCGGCCCGTTCCAGCGCCACGCCGCCCCGATGCGTTCCAAGCCGCCGTCGCGGTCAACCGCGGCCACCAATTCGCGCAGGTACACGAGGTTTCCCTCGCACAGGCGGTAGATGCGTTCCAGGCTGATGCCGTCGAGCGGCGCGCCCAAGACGTCGCGCAGCAGCGCCGAGACAAGGTCCTTACTCGGTTGTGGAACGTCGACGCGGGCGAGCAGTTCGTCCCGCCACAGCGCAGTGACCGGTTCAGGGCACTGCTCCTCATCGCAAACGGTCAGCAGCAGGCTGACCTTCCCCCGCGTGGCGAATTGCCGCATGACGACTGCGGATTCCGCGTCGAGCAGGTGCGCGTCATCGCACGCGAGCACCCACTCCCGCGTCGCCTCCGACCGCGCCGCAAGCGCCGCCACCGCCTCCCCGACCGTCCGCGGCGGCCCTTCCCTGCCGTCGGCGAGCAGGCCCGAGAGTGCGGCCAGCGGGATCCCGGCGGCGCTGCGCGAGGTCGCCACCCAGTCCACGCACCGGCCCGACGCCCGCGCGATCGCGGCCAACTCGCGTGCCAGCCGGCTGCGGCCGGCGCCGTGCGGGCCGCCGATCACGACGCCGTCTCGTTGCAGCGCCGCCGCCGCCAGGCGCAGTTGCTCACCGCGCCCGACCAGCGACGCAGGCTGCCGCGTACTCGCCGAGGCGTCGCGCCATGACGACGCCTCAGACCATTCGCTCCGCATGGTCCCCCATCCGCGTATCCCCCGAGCGTCGAATACTCCGCAAGCGCAGAGCATAGGGGGCGTCACGCAGTGCATGCATCGACAGCTATGGAAAGGTGCGAGCGTCCGGCGGCCGCAGCGGCAGCCGCACCGACCCGAGCCCGGTTGCCGGGCTGGGCCGGTGCGGCGCCGTGAAGCGGACCAGCGGACCGCTCACCGGGCCGTTCATTGCCACGGATCGAGCATCGGCCCGGGCGTCAGCCCTTTGTCACACAGTTGTTGGCCGAGTTCGACCACAGGCCTTGCACGTCGTACTTGCCGGTGCTGAGGGTGAGGTACGCGTCCAGGTTCACGCACTCGTCGCCGATCTCGCCGTTCGCGTTGTTGTTCCAGCCGTCGGTCGGCCAGAAATCCGTGACCGTCTCGGCGTACTCGTGCGTCTCGGTGGACTCGATGCCCGACAGCAGCCGGCCATCGGTGAGCGTCGTGCAGGCACCGGCGCCCTCGTCCGGGACATACGGCAGGTTGGTGTAGGCGAGGTTGCCGTAGCTGGACGAGGTGTAGTCGTGCCAGGCGCAGAAGCCGCTGTTCGGGAAGCCGTCGGGGTGGGTGCCGCTGGCCGAGACGATCACGTACTGCGCGTTGTAGTTGGGCGTCTGCGTGGTGTTGCCGAAGTGCGCGGCCGCCTTCTTCGCCTCGCCGGCCAACTGCGAAGCCGAGGCGTTCGAGGGCTCATTGGCGGCGTTGTCGAACCAGGTTCCGGCCAGCGGGGAGGAAGAGGGGTGCGTGACGTGCGTGCCGCTGCTGCCGCAGTTGGTGGTGCCCGCCTTCAGTCCTTCGCAGTACTGGCTGAGGATGGTGCCCCAGGCGTCCTTGCTGCCGTAGAGGCCCTTGAACATGCCTTGCAGGTCGTTGGCGACGCCCGCCTTGTCGGAGGACCACTGCTTGCCCCAGAAGACCAGGTAGACCTTCGGGGTGGGGGAGACGGCGCCGTGCGCCATGTTCGTCGTCAGGGACAGGGTGTACTGCGAGGTGGCGCGTGCGGCAGCCGGGTGCGCCGCGGGGTGCAGAGACTTCACGCCGTAGTGGTTGGCCGACCGGTTCGGGGCCGCGTTCGCCGAGGAGGCGCCGGGAAGCGCGACGACCGCCAGCGCGGTGAGGGCGGCGAGTGCGGAGCCGACGCCGCGTGAGGTGGAGGTGGGTATTCGCATGGGTTTACTTTCATCCGGGTCCGAGTGAGACACCGCCATGCGTCACTGCCGCCGGTGCGGTAGCGGCGCGCCCGAAGCGCAGCTGAATCAGGGGCGGATGAAGCGCACTCTAGCGCCGACGACAGGGCCCGACTATCCCGTGCAGGCAAAGTCGAGACCTGGCTCCGCCAAGGCACCAGCGTGGGCTCAGTAGTTTGATGAACTACCCTTCTTCCTGGCGCTAGGTCGCGATACCGAGCCGTTCCCGCTCCGTATCCACGACTTTCTTCGCCATCGCCGCTTCGGTAAGGTCGCGGGCATCGGGGGAGGACTCGGCGGTGTGGCTGCGGCGCGCGTAGGCGTCGAAGAGTTCTGTTTTCTGGCCGAGCAGCTCCAGCATCCGCTCGTCCACGCTGTCGGCCACCAGCAGCCGGTGCACCTGCACCTTGCGCACCTGGCCGAGGCGGTGCGCGCGGGCTATCGCCTGCGTTTCGAGCGTGGGCTTGACCTGCGGCTCGCACAGGATCACCACTGAGGCCGCCTGCATGTTGATGCCCACGCCGCCGGCCTGGATCTGACTGACCAGCACCGCGGGTCCGCGCGTGGCGGTGAACTCGTCGACCAGCTCCTGGCGGCGCGGCGGCGGCATCGAGCCGGTCAGCGGGCCGAGCGCGCGCGGGCCGAGCGCCGTGCACACCGTCTCCAGCACGTCGCGGAAGTAGGAGAACACCACGACCTTGCGGCCCGAATCGCAGGCCTCGTCGACGAGTTCGACCAGCCGCCGCAGCTTCACCGAGCCGTGCACGGTGCCGGAGGCGTAGGCGGCGCGGCGCATCGCCATGAAGTTGCCTTCGTCCACCGCCTGCCGATACGCGGCGAAGTCCTCGGAGCCGAACTCCTCCCACTCGTCGACCCGGGTCAGTTCCGGCAGTTCCGAGAGCACGTCCTCCTGATTGCGGCGCAGATAAGCCGGGGCGACCGCACGGCGGAACGCCTTCGACCCGGCGATCGCGTCGATCTCGGCGTCCGGATCGATCAGGCCGGGCTGCAGATACTCCACCAGGTTGCGGAACTCCTCGACCCGGTTCTCCATCGGCGTTCCGGTCAGGAACAGCACCCGCTCGATCCGGCGGGTCCAGGCCGCCAGCGCCTTCGAGCGCTGCGTGTCCGGGTTCTTCACATAGTGCGCCTCGTCGACCACGAGCATCGCGACTTTCACCCGCGGCAGGGTGATGGACCGCACGCTCTCGAAGGTGGTGACTGCGACGCCGCCGGAGCCGGCCCAGGCCAGCAATTGCTCGTCGCGGCCCGCGCCGTGCAACCGGTACGGACGCAGCGTGCTGTGCCCGCGCACCTCGCGCATCCAGTTGATCAGGACACTGGCCGGGCACACCACGAGGAAGTGCCGCTCACCCTCGGCGCGCAGATGGGCCAGCGCGGCGACGGCTTCCACGGTCTTGCCGCAGCCCATCTCGTCGCCGATGACGACCCGCCGCCCGGCCAGCGCGAAGCGCGCCCCGAACTGCTGGTAGCCACGCAGTTCGACCCGCAGGTGCCGGGTGTCGAGCTGCTGCTTGCCGATCTCGGCGGCCAGGTCCTGCGGGATGAACCCGCGCGCCGCCTCGGCGTCCTCCTGCACCCCGACGATCCGGGCCAGGGTGCTGAAATACTCGGCGGCGCGCTTCTCGAAGTCGCGGCGGACGGTGGAGTGCCGGGGCCGCTTGGCGCGCAGCCGGTTGCCCGCGGTCTCGATCCGCTTCAGGTCGCGCTGCGTGGCCGGGGCGTCGAGCAGTTCCTCCAGCGCGCTGACCGCCTCGCGGGCCTCCTCCCGGCGCCGGGTACCGGTCAGCGCGCGCCGTAGCCTGCCGCGCAGCGGGGTCGCCGCGTCGATCAGCCGGCCGAGGTGGTCGCCGAGCCGGCGGGCCGGGTCACGAGCCCGGTCCATCGAGGTCTGCGCTTGTTGCACGCGGTGCAGCGCGGACAGCAGCGCGGCGCCCTGTTCGTCGTCCGGGTCGACGTCCGCGGAGATCCGGGTGTCCTGTTCGACGGCCTCCGCGATGCGCCGGGCGGCGGCCACCGCCTGCGCCGCGGTTTGCGGGCCGACCCCGGGAATCTGCTCAAGCCGCTGCGGCCCCGCGTCCAGGATGGCGTGCACGTCGGCGAAGCCGGCCTTTTCCAGTCTGGCCACCGGGAGCCGCGGCACGATCTCCTTGAGCCGGTCCACCGGTGCGCCGCGCAGCCGATCGCGCACCGCGGCCGAGTGCAGCGCGGCATACGCGTCCCGTACCGCCTGCTGCGCGCGCCGATCGTCCTCAAGGACGGAACGCGCGGACTCAGCCGCCGCCGACGCACGCCGAAGCAGAGCCCTGATCGCAGAGGGGCTCTTCGGTGCTGGCGTCTGCACGGCCAAGCGTTACCCGCATTCGATCGGTGGATGCGGCATCGGACAGGTCCAGCACTCTACTGGCGCGCGGCTGGCGATGATGTGCCACGGCTGCTCGGTCTCGCTGGAACCCGGATGCGGATCAAGCGATTGCCGGTGTATACCATGCGCAGAAGTTTGTGCGGCGTCCTCGCTGCACGGCTCGGAACTTGGGGGAACGCATCATGTCGGAGCGGGAGTCAGCCTTGGAGCCTGCGCAGGAGCAGGCGGCAGCGCAGGCCAGTTCGGTTGCTTCGGAGCCGGAGCCGGAGCCGGAGCCGGAGCGGGAGCGAGAGCCGGAAGACGGTCCGCAGCCGCCGGAACCGCAAGATGGCGCGGTGGCGGAGGAATCGGAAGCGAGCCCGGTGGCGGTGCTGGACCCGCCGGTCGATCCGGTGGAAACGCCACAGCCGCCGATCGGTTGGGTGACGCCGGACGCCATGGCGCAGACCGCACCGTTCGCTGTCCAGTCCGGCGAGAGCGGCGAGCCCGGCTCAGCGCTCCTCGCGCCCACCGCCAAGAAGCGCCCAAGCAAGCGGTTCGTGCTCATCTCGGTCGGAATCGTCGCCGCGCTCGCGCTGGTTGCCGCCGGCATCGTGGCCCTCCTGCCCGGCCGGACCGGCAACTCGATCGTCGCCGTCGCGCACTGCCGGCCCGCGGACCTCACCAGCTGCCTCATCAAGGCCCCGGCCGGAGCGATACAGCTCGACGACGTCGCGACGTGGGACCACGCTACCGTGGTGACCGCGGATCTCTACCGGGCCAACATCACCGACGACGCGGCCGGGATCAGCACCGACACCGCCTCGCTGCTCGACTCGGACGGCCTGAGCAAGGCGGTGCACCGGGACTGGAACGCGGTCGACGGCAACAACGTCGATCTGGTGCTGCTCCAGTTCAACAGCCAGAAGGGCGCGACGTCCTGGAACGCCGCCCGCACCGGCGAGATCATGGCCGCCTACCAGGGCCGCGCGGTCAGCGTACCCGGCGACGCGACCGGTAAGGCCTTCGCTGCGGCGAAGGCGGATGCCAAGGGGAACGTCGAGGCCGCCTACTCGGCCGTCGTCGGCGACCTCGTGCTCAACGTCGCCTATTCGAGCCCGAAGACGCTCGACGCCAAGGACCTGCAGAACTGGGCCGGCACCGAACTGGCCTCGCTGCAAGCCGCGCCGCCCGCGGCCGCCGATCAGCCCGACGCCGCCGCGGGCACGCAAGAGCTCGCCTGCACCGGCGGCCTCACCTCCTGTCTGGCGCCGATGCCCGGCGGCAGCGAGCACTGGACCTCGCCCATCAGCGGTGACTGGGTCCGCTCCACGACGCTCACCTCGGATCAGTTCATCAAGCTCTCCTGGGACAACAACGGCACGACGCAGTCGCAGGTGAAATCCAACTTCGCCACGGATGGCGTGACCGCGATCGCCCATCAGGACTGGATGACGGACGGTGGCTACAAGCAGGCGGACATCTACCTGATCCAGGCCATCACGGCGGGCGGAGCCGGCCAGCTCGACGGCAGCAACTTCGGCGAGCCCAACTGGGGCAAGGGCCTGCACGGCACCAGCTACACGATCCCCGGCGAGCCCAACGCGCAGGCCTGGTACACGAACCCGGACTCCAACGGCTTCGTCAACTTCTATTTCGGGCAGAACATCGGAAACGTCATCGTGCACGGCTGGTTCTTCTTCTCCGGCTCGCTCGATTCCGGTACCGCGAACCGCTGGGCCCAGGCGCAGCTGAACCTGGTAAGCCACACCGCGAAGTCCGAGCCGATGGGGCTGTACCCGCTCACCGCGCCCGGGCTGCCCGCATCCAGTCAGGGGTCCTGCCCCGCCTCCGGCGACTGCCTGTTGCCGCTGCCCGGCGGAGCCACGGACTCCACCGCGTCGTCGTATCAGGTCAGCCGCGATCTGAACGCGACGGTCTACGGTTCCCAGTACGAGGCGGATACGAGCACTGACTTCGCCACGTGGCTGAGCTCTGACGGCTTCGCATCCGGTGCGCACCGCACGTGGACCACCTCCGACGGAGCCAGCGCCGAGGCGGTCCTGCTCAAGTTCGGCGGCCCGGCGCAAGCCCAGGCGGCGGCGCGGCTCGAGTACGGCCTCAACGCCTCGGCCGGGCACGAGCGGGTCTGCACCGACTCGAAGCTGCCCGACTCCTTCTGCCTCGCCGCCCCGGTCACCGTGAGCG
This sequence comes from Actinocrinis sp., assembly GCA_035763685.1. GTDB lineage: Bacteria > Actinomycetota > Actinomycetes > Streptomycetales > Catenulisporaceae > Actinocrinis. The sequence goes on from DASUAR010000155.1 coordinate 38,424, forward strand.
ACCCGCTGCAGAAGGAGACCATCAGGGTGCTGGCCTGGAAGGGCGACTACGAGGTGAGCGTCAGCGTCACGAAGTCGAACGCCGCCGACGTCGCCGATGCGTACGTCTGGGCGCAGCGGCAGCTGGACCTGCTGCCGGCGAGCTGACGCCTGCCGCAGCCCGGCCGGATTGATCAGCTCCGGCCGGGCTGCGGCGGCTGCCGGGACGCCAAGCCCGCGGGATCCCGCGTTGATCCCCGGTAAATCAGAGGTCTAAGACGAGGCGTTCGCCGCGGCAGCGGGAAACGCAGATCATCATGGTCTCCCCGGCCGCGCGTTCGTCCGCGGTGAGCAGCGAATCACGGTGCTCGGGCACGCCCTCGACCACGTCGGTCTCACACGTGCCGCAGGTGCCCTCGGTGCAGGAATACAGCACCTCGACGCCCGCCGCGCGGACCGTCTCAAGCACCGTCGCGTCCCGCGGCACGGTCAGCGTCCGGCCGGAGCGGGACAGCACCAGCTCGAACGGCCGATTCTCCAGCCCGGACTCCTGCTCCTTCGGCTGGAAGCGCTCCATCGCCGGCTCGGGCCAGCCGCTGTCGAGACAGTATTCTGAAACCGCGTCGAGCAGCGGTCCCGGACCGCAGCAGTAGATCGCCGCGTCCCACTGCGGCGCGCCGAGATAACCCGGCAGATCCAGCAGGCCGCTCTCGTCCTGCGGCCGCAGCAGCACCCGCTCGGTGAAGCGCGCCGCCAGCTCGCCGGCGAACGCCATCGACGCCCGCCGGCGGCCGCCGTACAACAGCGACCACTGAGTGCCAGCCGCCTCTGCGGCGTGCAGCATCGGCAGGATCGGGGTGATGCCGATGCCCCCGGCGATGAAGAGGTAGCGGGCCGCCGGGCGCAGCGGGAAGTTGTTGCGCGGGCCGCGCGCGCGCACCGCGGAACCGACCGGCAACGAGTCGTGTACGTACGCTGATCCGCCGCGGCCGTCCGGCTCCCGCAGCACGGCGATCCGCCAGCTCGTCCGGTCGGCCGGGTCTCCGCACAGCGAGAACTGCCGCTCCATCCCGTCGGCGAGCAGCAGATCGAGATGAGCGCCCGGCTGCCAGGCGGGCAGCTGCGCGCCGTCGGCGTGCCGCAGCGTGAGCGAGATGACGCCCTCGGCTTCCCGGCGGCGTTCGGCGACGACGACCGGGACGACGGCGATATTCTCAACCATCTGATACCTCGGCTCGGTGCCCGTCCGGATGCCCCAGCAGCCAGGTCCACATCGCGATCGGGTCGTCGCAGGTGTGCCGGGCGCCGCAGTGGCAGGTGCCGCGCAGCAGGTCGGAGCCCGGCTCCCAGTCGATCCGGTTGATCAGCCCGGTCACCGCCTCGGCCGGTTCGGCGCTCGCCGCGGCCTGGGCTGCGGAATCGGCGACGGCGCGGGCGGCGCTCGGGGCCGGGCCGGTCATGCGGAGGCGAGGCGGGCCAGGATGCGCCGCGCGGCCAGTCCGCCGGTGTCGATGTTGATGCTCAGCTCCTGGTATCCGGCCGACTCGCTGTCGAGGGCCTTCTGCAGGAGGTTGAGCGCGTCAACGTCCTGCATCACCACCGTGTGGTTGAAGTCGCGCAGGAATGTGGTCACCTCGTCGTCTTCGCGGGCGAAGTCGCGCGAGACCGCCCAGAAGTCGTAAACCTTGCCCGGACCTGCCGGCGTGATCGCGTACGTGATCTCGGTGCGGAACACCGGCTCGGTCTGGCCGACCGGCATGATCCGGCTGTGCAGCAAGTACAGGCACGGCGCGAAGTACTCGATGTCCTGCAAGCGGGTGATGCGGCCCTCGATGCCGGTAGAGCGGGCGTAGAAGGGCGGGCACGCGGCGTCCATCATGTGCCGCGACACGCGTACCACGCCCGCGGCCTCGTCGACCTCGGTGCTGATCGGGGTCTCGGCGACTTCGGGGGTGCCGATGTAGCCGCCGTGCAAGTAGGTCTCGTGCGAGAGGTCGAGCAGGTTGTCGACGAGCAGCCCGTAGTCGCAGTCGATCGGCTCCATGCCGTGCACGGTCACCATGTCGGGGTCCGCGAGGTGCGGGGCGCGCGGAATGAGCTTCTCGTCGGCCAGCGCCGGGTCGCCGATCCACACCCACACCAGCGAGTCGAGCTCAGCCACCGGATACGCGGTCACTCGGGCGGTGCGCGGGATGCGCTGCTGGCCGGGGACATATACGCAGGTGCCCGAGGTGTCGTAGGTGAAGCCGTGATAGCCGCAGACGATCTTGTCGCCGTCGAGCCGGCTGGCGGAGAGGGGGAAGCGGCGGTGCACGCAGCGATCGGAGAGCGCGACGACGTTGCCGTCGTCCTCGGTGCGGTAAAGGACTATGGGTTCGCCGAGGATCGTGCGGCCGAGCAGTTCGCGGCCGACCTCGGCGGCGAATGCGCTGACGTACCACTGGTTGCGTGCGAAGGCGGTGGCCATGAGTACTCCGGTGTACGAGGGCCTGGCGGCGAATGCGGACGCGGATGCGGATGACGAAGCTCGAAGAGCCCGGATGACCGCAGCGTGGCAAGGCTGGAACCGGGCCACAACGCGACTTCCGTCAGACGGAAGTCCAGCCGAGCGCGCGCGAGATGCCGAGCCCGGCCAGCCGCACGGCCGGCGCGAGGGAGTTGGGCCGGGCGCCGACGCAGGGCACGATGACGGATACCGCCGCGACCACCTCGCCGTGCGGGCCGCGCACCGGCGCCGCGACCGAGAGCGCGTCATCGGTGATCTGACGGTCGCTCATCGCGAAGCCGCAGTGGCGCACCTCGGCCAGCAGCCGGCGCAGCTTCGCCGGATCGGTGACCGTGTACGGCGTGAAGGACGCCAGCTGCCCGGCGGCCAGGTACTCCTCCTGCACCGCGGGGTCGCTGTGCGCGAGCAGCACGAGCCCGACCCCCGTGGCGTGCAGCGGCCAGTGCGCGCCGACCCGTGCGAGCACGCCCACGGCCGAGCGGCCGGAGATCCGCTCGATATAAACCACTTCCATCCCGTCGCGCACCGCCAGCTGCACATTTTCGTGCGTGGCCTCGTACAGGTCCTCCAGGAAGGGCATCGCCGCCTCGCGCAGCGCCAGGCCGCGCGGGGAGAGCGCGCCGAGCTCCCAGAGCCGCAGCCCGATGTGGTACGCCCCCGAGGCGTCCCGCTCCAGCGCGCCCCAGGCCGTGAGCAGGCGGACCAGGCGGTGCGCGGTGGGCAGGGTCAGGCCGGCCCGGCGGCTGATCTCGGTGAGCGAGAGCGCGGGCGCCGACCGGTCGAACGCGGCCAGCACCGCGAGCAGCCGTTCTGCGGCTGTGGCGGGCGATACGGGCGTTGTCATGGCCCCACCGTAGACCGCCGCAGGTGGGAGGGGCAGGCGTCGCGGCCCCGGCACTCCTACCCGCGCACCCTCTACGGCCGGCCGAGCGTGCGGCGCTGCTCCCGGGTCAGTGACGAGACGACCAGGTCGTACGAATCCTCGATCAGGTCGCGGACCATCGCGTCGGCGACCGAGCCGTCCAGCAGCACGGTGTTCCAGTGCCGCTTGTTCAGGTGATAGCCGGCGGTGATCGCCGGATGCTGCGCGCGCAGCCGCTCGGCGAGGTCGGGTTCGCACTTCAGGCTCACCGAGAGCGGGTCCGCGTCCAGGGCGCTGAGCGCGAACATCTTGCCGCCCACCTTGAACACGGAGGTCTCCAGGTTGAACGGGAAGGTCTCGACCGCCCCGGTCAAGGCCTGGCAGGCGGCTTTGAGCGCGTCGGCATCCATGGCCCCATTCTGGCAGCGATCTTCGCCGTCCGCGCGCCGCGGTTCTCACGGTATTCATACGCGCGCCGTGTGGCTCTCGGCGTTTGCGCGCGGCCGCTGAGGGCTGCGTTTGAGACGCGTTGAGTTTCGCCGTCACGTCTTGTCGCGGTGCCGGTGTGATCGAGATCGTGCGCGCCATGGACACACTTCCGCGCATCGAGAGCGCGGGTTCTCGGGGGACGGCGCGTCGTGCGCTATCGGACACGCCGCGCCGGCTGATCCTCTTCGGTCTGGGCATGAGCGTCCTGACGGCCGCGCTCGTCACGGTCTTGGCCGGGGGCTTCTCGGCGGCGCGCACCGGAATGTCGAGCATGTCGGCCGGGGCCGATGAGGTAGGCGTCACGAACGACCTGTACTTCCGGCTCAACGACATGGATGCACAGGCCGCCAACGCGCTGCTGGTCGGATTCCGGCCGACGATCGCGGTGCCGGCGGCGGTGAGCGCGAAGTCCGCGGTGGGCACGTACGAGTCGGATCGGCAGGCGGCGGACCGCGATCTGCAACGGATCGCCGCGAATCCGGCGCTCGCCGATCCCTACGCGCGGCTGCTCGACGCGCTCGGCGACTACGAGGCGCGGGTCGGCGAGGCGCTGTACGTCGACCAGAGCGCCTCCAGTGCGCAACTGCCCGCGCAACCGCCGGCGACGGCGCTCAGTGAGTATCAGGGCGCATCGACGCTGATGCATAACAGCATCCTGCCTATCGCCTCGACGATCACCAGCGCGGACAGCAGCCGCGTGAACGACCAGTACGCCTCTGACGTCTCGGACGCACACATCTACACCTGGCTGACGGCGCTCGCGGCGCTGGCCGCGGTGCTGACGGCACTCGCCGCCAGCCGGTACCTCGCACGCAGTTTCCGCCGCATGATCGCCCCGGCGCTCGCCGTCGTCATCGTGGTCACCATCGCGGTCGCGATCTCAGCGATGGCCACCTTGTCGCACGAGGCGGCGCAGTTCACGATCGCCAAGCGGGACGCCTTCGACTCGATCAATGCACTGACTCGCGCACGGGCGGTTTCGTACGACGCGAACGCCGATGAGAGCCGCTGGCTGCTGGAACGCACCCCGGCACTGCAAAGCGGCTTCTTCGACAAGGCATCGCAGATCATTGCGGTGCCGGGTGTGGATGCCGAGAGCGCGGCGGCGCAGCCGGGCAATTACTACGGCGCACTGAAATCCGCGGTCGCGCAGCTGTCCGTTGATCCGGCCGCCGACAAGGTCGCGAACGTGCGGCTCGGCGGGTTTCTCGGCACCGAGCTGAACAACATCACCTTCCCCGGCGAGGCACAGGGCGCCGCCGCGACGGTGCGCGACTTCGAGGCGTACCTCGAGGGTGACGCGATCATCCGGGGCGATGCGAACAGCGGCGATCTGGCCGGCGCGGTCGCCTTCGACATCGGCACGCAAGCCGGCCAGTCGAACTTTCGCTATTACCAGTACGACCAAGCGCTCGGCCACGTCATCGCGATCAATGAGGACGCGTTCCGGTCCGCGATCGCTGACGGGCAATCCGGCCTCGGGGTATGGGCCTGGCTGCCGTACGCGACCGGCGCGGTCCTTCTGGCGCTGATCGGTACTGCCCTGTACCCGCGCCTGCGCGAGTACCGCTGAGGCGGCCGGCGGCGTTTCGAGGCTGGTGCCTTGAGTCTGGTGCCGCATCGTCGACCTGCGACGGTGCGGCACCAGACGGGCCAGCGCTTTATAAGCATCCTTATTTTGTGCTCAGCGGCCGTATCCCGCGGCGACGATGTTCGCCTGCACGGACGCCTCGGTGGCGGCCGAGGGGTAGCCGCTGGTCATGACGCCCTCGTAGAAGGTGCCCTGCGCGCTGTCGCTGTTGTCGCCGCCGGTGCCCAGGATGATGGCGCCCTGCTTGTGCATGGGGTTGTAGCCCGAGACATTCGGCCGGGCACCGTCGTAGAACGTGGACATGCCGCCGGACTGCGCGTTGCCGCCCTTGATGGACCAGTGGTTCGGCCCGCCGTCGACCATCGCGGTCAGGTACCGGTAGTTGATCGTCGGGTCGTTGCTGTTAAAGCCGGCGTTAATGCCGGAGAACAGGCCGTTCTCCAGGTCCGCCATGATCCACGGGCCGTTTCCGGTGCCGTAGCCCCAGACCGTGATGTTGCCGAAGTAGATCGCTTCCATGGTGCCGTTGCCGTCGTCGTTGCTGTCCTTCTCCGCGTTGCCGTAGTCGAAGCAGCAGCCGCCGTTGTAGTGCGTGCCGTCGAAGACGGCGTACTCGCCTTCCGCGCTGTCGCCGGTCGCGGTGCCGGTCGCCGAGTTGTCCCGGTAGCCGGTGCCTGGCGGGATGTAGACGCCGTAACCCTTGTGGCCGTTGAGGGTCGTCGGGGCGCCGGTGGCGTTGGCGAGGTTGTCCGGGCCGCCGGCCGCGCCGCCCGCAGGCGCCTGCGTCAGGTTGTTGTTATGCCCGGACTGGTCGTAGATGACCGTGATCAGGCAGGTGGTGCCGGAGCAGAAGGAGTCCTGCGACGCGGCGTCGGCGTATCCGCCGACCACACCGATGTTGCGCGTGCTGTTGTCCGAGGCACGCCGCACCTGATACAGCGAGCCGGTGTATGCCGCGTAGAGCGCTCGGGTGGTGGAGTGCGCCGCGACGCACGGAGTGCCGCCGGCCGCGTAGATGTCACACGGTCCCTGGCCGGCGGGCGGCGTGGGCGAGGACGACGGGGATGCGGACGGGGAAGCGGAGGGAGAGGGCGTCTTGCTCGGCGTCGGCGTGGGCGTTCCGCCGCCGCCGACGGTTCCGGTGCAGGTCGTCCCGTTGAGCGTGAAGGTGGTCGGCGCCGGGTTCGAGCCGTTCCACGCGCCGTTGAAGCCGAAGCTCGTGTTGCCGCCGGTGCCGATGGAGCCGTTGTACGAGACGTTGTTGACCGTCACGCTCCCGCCGGACTGGGTGTAGCTGCCGTTCCAGAGTTGGGTGATGGTCTGCCCGGCCCCGAACGACCAGGTCAGCGTCCAGCTGCTGATCGGGCTGCCCAGGTTGGTGATGGCGACGTTCGCGCCGAAGCCACCGGGCCACTGCGAGCTGACCGTATAAGACACCGAACAACCGGTCGTGGCCGCCTGCGCGGTCACGGCGGCGAGAGTTGCGCCGGCGGTGACGAGTCCGGCGGCCGCGGCGACCGCCACCGCCGCGCGCCTCCGAAGAGAAAGCATCGAAGCCTCCTGTGTTAGCGCTAACAGGTTCGGTCGTCGCTTACCGCCTGAGGTGAGTTCGGAGCATGGGTTTCCGGTACTTGGGCACCTTCGGCGCCGACCGCGACGTAAAGCGCGGTCTTCGAGCACGACGACAGGCCGAAGTGTGCGCAACCGGTTGCCCGGCCGCAATGGCGACGGATGAAGGTACTGACACGGAAAGTGTCCGCTCGGACACCCAGGGTGTTCAAACGCTCGCTGAGCAGCATCGGTGCGGCTCAGGAGTGGTGCGCCGCCGACCTGCGACAGGTGGCTGCGACTGGAAAGTTTCCGCAAACCCTGCTGCGGCGGGCCGCCCGGCGGCCGCGGAACTCTTGACACGACTCGCGGCGTGAGGCAACGTCTGCATTCCGAAACCACTCGGGCCAAGCTTCAACGCCAAGGCGTTGAATCGGTCCGAAATGTTAGCGCTAACAATTTATGGGTCACGCTCAACGAAGAGCTGGGAGACGACATGAACGGCAGCGCGTCATGACGAATCGCGAATGGCGGGCGCCGCGGCCCGCGCGGCTCGCTCGGTTCGGGGCCGCAGTCGCGGTCATCGCCGGCGGCATGATCGGTTTCGCGGTGACGACGGGCTCGGCGCAGGCTGCGTCGCAGGGTCCGTGTGACATCTACTCCGCAGGTGGCACGCCTTGCGTGGCCGCGCACAGCACGACCAGGGCGCTGTACGGGTCCTACAGCGGCTCGCTGTACCAGGTGCGCCGATCCTCGGACAACACCACGCTCAACATCGGCCCGGTCAGTGCGGGCGGGGTGGCCAACGCCGCGGCGCAGGACTCCTTCTGCTCCGGCACCACCTGTGTAATCACAGTCATTTACGACCAGTCCGGTCACGGCAACAACCTGACGCAGGCCCCTGCGGGCGGCGCGGCCGGCGGCCCGGACAACCTCGCCAACGCCACCGCCGCACCCACCACCCTCAACGGCAGCAAGGCGTACGGCGTCTACGTGGCGGCCGGCACCGGCTACCGCGACGACAGCACCAGCGGGATCGCGACCGGCGACCAGGCCGAGGGCGAGTACGCGATCTTCGACGGCACCCACTACAACGGCGGCTGCTGCTTCGACTACGGCAACGCCGAGACGAGCAACAACGACACCGGTAACGGCCACATGGAGGCCATCTACTTCGGCAACATCAAGGTCTGGGGCTACGGCACCGGCGCCGGCCCCTGGATCATGGCCGACATGGAGAACGGCCTGTACTCCGGGGTGAACGCCGGCTACAACGCCAACGACCCGACGGTCAACTACCGCTACACCACCGCCATCATCAAGGGCACCGCGAACCTGTGGTCGATCCGCGGCGGCAACTCGCAGTCCGGCGGCCTGTCAACCTTCTACAGCGGCGCGCGGCCGAACGTCTCCGGCTACAACCCGATGCACAAGGAGGGCGCGATCATCCTCGGCATCGGCGGCGACAACAGCAAGGGTTCCGCGGGCACCTTCTATGAGGGCGTCATGACCAGCGGCTACCCCTCGGACGCCACGGAGAACTCGGTGCAGGCGAACATCGTCGCGGCCGGGTACGGCGTCGGCGGCAGCAGCGGAGCCACCACCGGACCGATCCACGCGGTCGGCGCGGGCAAGTGCCTCGATGACCCGAACGGCACCACGACCGGGGGCACCCAGCAGCAGATCTACACCTGCAACGGCCTGGCACCGCAGAACTGGACGCACACCTCCTCGGGCACCATCACCGTCACCAACAACGGCACGACGGACTGCCTGGACGCCAACGGCCAGGGCACGTCGAACGGCACGAAGGTGATCATCTGGCCCTGCAACGGCCAGACCAACCAGCAGTGGCAGTTCAACTCCAACGGCACCATCACCGGCGTGCAGTCAGGGCTCTGCCTCGACGTGACCGGCGCGGCGACCGCCGACAACACTCCGGTCGAACTGTGGTCCTGCAACGGCGGCAGCAACCAGCAGTGGACGCAGTGACCGATCGACGGGCCCAGTAGCACCAGAAGTAATCGCACTTGGCCCAGCTAGACCGGCCGGGGCGGCGAACCCTCGCCTTAATGGCCGTCGCCCCGGCACCAACACAGCCTCTCGCGGCCGGTACCGCACTTACCGGCCGCGGGAGGTGTCTCGTTTGGATCAGGGTGCCGCAGGGCCGCCGGACGCAGGACGGCGCGGTCAAGGTGCAGGTGTTGTTCCAGCCCTGATTTCAGCTCAAACCAGGGTATTGATCCACTCGGTGACCGCGTCGACGATCGTATCGAGCACCGGTGCCTGATCCTTGCGCACCGCGAACTCGTGGTTGCCCGCGGGCAGTGCGACAAGGCGGTGCGTGCCGGGCAGCGGCGGGAATTCGGCGGCGCTGCCGAAGGGATCGGCCGCGCCCTGGATGATCAGGGTCGGCAGACCGGAACCGGTCAGTTCGCCGGCCCGCGTCTTCTCCGGCTTGCCGGGCGGGTGGAGCGGAAAGGCGAGTGCGAGGACGGCGGCGGCTCCAGTCGCGGCCCCGGTCCGGCAGGCGACGCGCGCCCCCGCGCTGCGCCCGCCGACGATGAGGGGAGCGGCGCCGCCAGCGCCCTGTTCTTCGTGCAGGTGCTCGAGAACCGCGCGCCAGGCGACGTCGAGGGTCTTCGGCGCGGGCGCGATCCGCTTGCCGGCGACTCGCCAAGGCTGTTCGACCAGGACGACCTCGACGCCGTGTGCTGGAAGCGCGGCGGCCAGCGCCTGAAGGTCGGCGGCCGCGATCCCGCCGCCCGCGCCATGGCCGAGCAGGAGCGTGGCCCGGCGTGGACCGTGAGCGCGGATGCAGGTCAGCCGGGCGTCACCGGCCGGCGTCTGGACGAGCGCGGTCATGATCAAAGCATAGTGGTTACTCAGCGTAGCAGCGACCCTTGACACGTTTCGACCGGTGTAGCCCGGTTATCCGTAATCAACCAGTACTGTGAGGTGAGGGTAATGCTGCTACTTGGACTCCTGCTGCTAGGCGCGACCGGCGCCTTTACCGGGCTGCTGATCGCCTACAACACGGGCGGTGGCCCGGACTACACCGTGACGATGTTCGGCAACACCCTCGGGACGCTCAACAGCCTGGAGATCTTCATCGCCGGCCTGGTGCTGGCGCTGATCTTCTCCTTCGGCCTGTTCCTGATGTTCGGCGGGGCCGCCATGGGCCGCCGGCGCAGGGTGGCTCGGCGCACCGATCGCCGCGAGGCCCGTGCGGCGATGGCGGACCGTGACGCGATGGCGGCGCGGCTGGAACAGCGCGAGGGCGCCACGACCGCGACGGACGCGACGAGTGCTGACATCGCGGCCGGCGACACGACCGCGAGCACTACGACGCGGCGCCGCCACCGGCCGCACGTCTTCGGTCACTGAGTCTCATCACCCGAAGTACAACACCGCCGCGATCTCGCCGCCGAGCGCCGTAGGGCGCTCGGCGGCGACGTGTGTGCGCAACGCGGCCCTCGCGCCGCTTCGTAGTGTCGCGTGGACTTGTGTTGAGTCCTGAAGTCTGCGACGCCGACTCGATCGCACATCACCAAAGAACCTGACATTATTGACCGCAGTTAAAAATGCCGCTTCTATGAACCGCGACCCCGTTCGCGAGGACTTGGAGTGCGGCATGACCCTGAATCGGCGCACGTTCACCGCCCTGACAGCGGGCGCGGCCGCCGCCCTCGCCCTCCCCGCGCAAGCGGCGAGCGCTGCTCCCGAGCCATGGCGCCGCCGCGTGCCGCACACGGTGACGTTCGACAAGTACTCGTTGCTCGTCGACGGTCGCACGCTTGTGCTGTGGTCGGGGGAGTTCCATCCGTTCCGGCTGCCGAGTCCGTCGCTGTGGACTGATGTGCTGCAGAAGATGCGCTCCAACGGCTACAACGCGGTCAGCATCTACGTGAACTGGAGCTACCACAGCCCCGCGCCCGGCCGGTACGACTTCACCGGCGTGCGGAACCTGGGGCGGTTCCTGGCGGTGGCCGCGCAGGTGGGGATCTTCGTGACCGTACGGCCCGGTCCCTACATCAACGCCGAGGTCGACGCCGGCGGATTCCCAGGCTGGCTGACCGCGACGACGGGTACTGCGCGCACGAACAACAGCACCTATCTCAGCTATGCCGACGAGTGGCTGACCGCCGTCAACGCCATCGTCTCGAAGCATCAGTACACGGACGGCGGCGGCACGGTCCTGCTCTACCAACTGGAAAACGAGTACTCCGCCCATCTCGGTGACGGCGTTGGTTCTGCATACATGGCGCATCTGTACGCGAAGGTGCGCGCGGACGGGATCACGGTTCCGTTGTTCCACAACGACAAGGGCCGCAACGGCGACTGGGTGCCGGGCAGCTTCAGCACCAACGGCGAGACGGGACGCTACCTCTACGCCTTCGACGGCTATCCCTCCCCGAGCAGCACGCCGCCGGACTGGGGCTACTTCGGGCCGGGCGGGGCGAAGGGTGGTTCGACCGCGAGCCCGAACACGCCCGGGTTCGAGGCCGAGTTCGGCGGCGGCTGGTTCGACCCGTGGGGTGGCGCCGAGTTCGCCGGACAGGGCTACGCGGGGGCCCGCGCATCCCGGGACGCGGTCTACGAGCGGCGGTTCTATCTCACGAACCTGGCCAACGGGATCAAGCTGCAGAACGTGTACATGACCTTCGGCGGCACCTCCTGGGGCTGGCTGCCGGCCCCGGTCGTCTACACCTCCTAC
>DASUAR010000156.1:0-11340 GCA_035763685.1 Actinocrinis sp.
CCAGGCGGTGAAGCCGTTGCCGGACTTGTAGGTGACGTGGAAGAACGCGCCGTTGGTCAGGTTGATGTCGTAGAGGGTGGCGTTGTTGGCGCCGGAGAGAACGATGAGGCGCGGGTTGTTCTGCTTCTTGCTCTCGTTGCCGGCCGTCGTCGCGAGCTGCCACCAGGTGGTCGAGGTGCCCCACATGGTCTGGCCGCCGCGGCCGTCGATGGTGCCCTGCGAACCGGAGGAGTCGCGAATGCCTTCGATCCCTGAGTTGGCGCCGGAGACCTTGATGAACGGGTTGCAGCCGCTGTCGCTGCTGGAGATCGCGCCGCAGACGTCTGAGGAGCTGGACTGGTACTGGCTCGCCACGCGGGTCGCGTAGAGCGTGGTGCCGGCGTTGACCACGAGGTACACGCCGGTGGGCACGGTCAGCGGCGCGGACAGGAACGCGTTGTTGCTCCCGCTGTTGGTCAGCTCGACGGACTTGTTCGTGCCCTTACACGCGGTCAGCGCCGACTGGATGCGTGAAGTGTCCGGCGGGTTCGCCTCGTCCGTGCTGGAGAACTGCTCGTTGCTCGTGGCCAGATTCGCCGTCAGGGTCTGGCAGACCGCCGGAAGCGAGGGCTGGCTGACCGAGCGGCTGTCACCGGTGGCCAGCTTGGTCTGTCCCTGGCTGGGCGACGGGGTGGGGCTCGCGCTGGCGCTGCCGGTCGGTGCCGGGCTTGGGCTGCTGCTGGGCGTGCCGGTGGCGCTCGGGGTCGGCGTGCCGCCCGAGCCGGAGGTGGAGTTGAGCGTCCAGGACTTGGTCGCCGCGCTGTCGCAGCTGTTCTGCACGACGAGCGTGCCGGCGGACGTGCCGCTGCCGGACGCGTTCATGCACTTGGTGCTGTTGACGTTCACCAGGTGGTAGCTGCTGCCCGAGGCGGTCAGGGTCCACTGCTGGTTCGCGGTGCCGTCACAGGTGAGCTGCTGCACTGCCTTGCCCGCGCTGGTGGAGGCCCCGGCGATGCCCAGACACAGGCCGCTGGCCCCGGAGGCGATCGAGAAGCCGCTGCCGGAGGCGGTCAGGGTCCAGACCTGATTCGCCGCGCCGGAACAGGATTGCAGGTCGGCCTGCGTGCCCGTCGCGGTGCTGGAGCCGGGCAGGTCCAGGCACAGGTGGGTGCTGCCGCCGTCGACCAGCGTGTAACTTCCGGCGCCGGGCGCCGCGCTCGCCGCGGTCGGTAGCACCACGACGACCAACGCGCCGACCAGGGCGACGCCGGCGGAGACCGCGATCGCGGATATCGCTCGCGTCCGGGCCCGAAGCACGGCGGGCAGGCGCAAGCGGGGGAGAGAAGAGGGCGAGGTCACGCAGATCCTCCACGGCCAAAAGATATAAGGGGGCGTATATGGCCGCCACCCTCATAACGGCCGTGTCGCGGAGCACTCCGCGCCCAGGAACATACGTCAGCGATCCCGGCCTTGGCAAGCAATCCGCCCGCGGCGCTCGCGCTCTTGCCAAGCGCGGACCCCTGACGTACTTTCCTCCCCGCGAAGTTTTTCGCGACACGGCCGTTATGAGGGTGGCGGCTCTCCATAAGCCCCCTTACATCATTTGGCCGTGGAGGCTCCGCATGATCCCTCCTTTCCCTGCTCGAGTAGGTGCCCGCGCCGCGCGCCGCGGTCTTCCGCTGAGAATCAGGCTCCGTACTCGCGCGACGGCCGCGGTCGCCGCCTTCGCTGCGGCCGCACTCGTCGGTGCGTTGGCGGTCGCGGTATCGCCGACGAGCGCGAGCGCCGCGGCCGCGACCCTTTACGTGGCGTCGAACGGCACTGCCGGCGCGTCCGGAACGCTGTCGGATCCGACGACGATCACGGCGGCGCTCACCCGGATCACCGCGGGCGGGACGATCTACATGCGCGGCGGCACGTACAACCTCGCGCAGACTGTGACCATCGCCCCCGGCAACAACGGAACATCGAGCGCACGCAGCACCCTTTCCGCATATCCCGGCGAGACCCCGGTGCTGGACTTCTCCGCCCAAAGTGAGAACGCCGCGAACCGCGGGCTGCAAGTGAACGGTTCGTACTGGCACGTCTACGGCCTCGTCGTGCAGCACGCCGGAGACAACGGAATCGCCGTGGGCGGCAGCGACAACATCATCGAGCGCACCGTGACCCGCGCCAACCGCGACACCGGACTGCAGATCTCGCGCATCGCCTCGACCACCCCGAAGAGCCAGTGGCCGTCGAACAATCTCGTGATCAGCTGCGAGTCCTACGACAACGTCGACTCCGCCGGTGAGAATGCCGACGGATTCGCCGCGAAGCTCACCGTGGGCCCCGGAAACGTGTTCCGCTACGACGTCTCGCACAACAACATCGACGACGGCTGGGACCTGTTCACCAAGACCGGCACCGGCGCGATCAGCCCGGTGACCATCGAGTACTCACTCTCCTATGATCAGGGCACGCTCACCAACGGCACCCAGGCCGCGAACGGCGACCGCAACGGCTTCAAGCTCGGCGGCGACAAGATCGCGGTCAACCACATCGTTCGGCACGATCTCGCGTACCAGAACGGGCACGACGGGTTCACCTACAACAACAACCCCGGCAACATGACGGTCTCGAGCAACGTCAGCATCGACAACGGCGAGCGCAATTTCCACTGGGAGACCGGCGACTCGGTGTTCCGCAACAACACCTCCTGCCGCTTCAGCACCGCCAGCGGCGGCTCGAACGACAAGGTCATCGGCAACGTGGACAGCTCGGACCAGTTCTGGTCCGGCGCCAACGGCTCGCGCTGCTCCGGCTACAGCGGCGCGCTGGGCTGGGCCTTCGGCTCCGACGGTCACCTGATCGTGACCCTCGGCGGCAAGGCCATAACGCTCTAATCGGCGGCCGCGTTAAAGCCCGAGCGGGATTCGGGCAATACAGGTGGACGCTGCAAACGAGAGCGCTTGATCCATCCGACGTGCCGCCTTGGACCCAGACTCAAGGGCTGCCAACGGTTCCTCGCTAGACATGGATGAGTTGCCGGAGCGGCTGAGCCCCGCGTCACGCGACGCGGGGCTCAGGGTTCTGAGCTGGGATTCACGGATGGCGCTGCGCGAGTTGCGCCCGCGGCGCGCCCTTATCGGGCGAGCCAGCCGCCGTCGACGGGCAGGGTGATGCCGTGGATGTAGGCGGCGGCGTCGGAGGCGAGGAAGACGGTGGCTCCGGCGAGGTCGTCGGGGGTGCCCCAGCGGGCGGCGGGGATGCGGGCGAGGATGGCGGTGGCGCGGTGGGGGTCGTCTTGGAGCGGCTGGGTGTTGTCGGTGGCGATGTAGCCGGGGGCGATGGCGTTGACGTTGACGCCGTGGGGCGCCCATTCGTTGGCGAGGGCTTTGGCCAGTCCGGCGACGGCGTGCTTGGAGGCGGTATATCCGGGCACGGTGATGCCGCCTTGATAGGAGAGCAGGGAGGCGGTGAAGATGATTTTCCCGTAGCCGCGTTGGATCATCGCCGCGCCGATCGCGCGGGTCAACGTGAATTGTGCGTTGAGATTGACCTGGAGCACCAGGTTCCAGTCGGCGTCGGAGTGCTGTGCGGCGGGGGCGCGCCGGATGGTGCCGGCGTTGTTGACCAGGATGTCGATCGGCCGGGAGCGCGTGGCCAGGTCCTCGCTCAACGCCGCGACGGCCGCAGGGTCGGCGAAGTCGGTTCGGAGGGGTTCGAAGGTGCGTCCGGTGGCGGTGACTTCTTTCTCGACTTCGCTGCCGGATTCCAGGTTGGCGCTGACGCCGATGATGTCGGCTCCGGCTTCGGCGAGGGCGTGGGCCATGGCGCGGCCGATGCCGCGGCGGGCTCCGGTGACCACGGCCAGGCGTCCGGTCAGATCGAAGGGGCTGGCGTTCACGCGCGTTCTCCTGTGTCCTGGCTGGTGCAGTCGATGAGGATCTTCATCATCTCGCCGCCGGCCTCCAGGGCTTGGAACGCGGTAGGTGTCTCGCTGAGCGGGACAACTTTAGTGATCAGCTGGGCGGCGGGGATGGTGCCTTCGGCGATCAGGCGCACGGCGGTCTCGAAGTCGGCGCGCTGATACAGCCGGGCGCCGATCAAGGTGAGTTCGCGCCAGAAGAAGCGGTGCAGGTTCACTTCCCGCGGGCGCGGGTGGATGGCGACCAGGCACAGGCGTGCGCGCACGGCGAGGGCGTCGACGGCGGTCGCCACGCCGGCTTGGGCGCCGGAGACTTCGAAGGAGACGTCCGCGCCCGCGCCGCCGGTCCATTGCTGTACCAGCGCCGGCACGTCGTCGGCGGCGGGGTCCCAGGCGGCCAGCCCGAGCTGTCCGGCCAGGTGTCTGCGGTGCGCGCTGGGTTCGACCACGCGCACCTGGGCGCCCGCGGCGGTGGCGACCAGGGCGATCAGGACGCCGACCGGCCCGCCGCCGACCACGAGGACCCGCTCGCCGCTTTGCACGGCGGCGCGGGCCACGTCGTGTACCGCGACCGCGGTGGGTTCGACCAGCGCCGCGTGGTCGAGCGGGAGCGAGTCGGGCAGGGGGATGAGGGTGTCGGCGGGTACGGTCCAGCGCTGTTGCATCGCTCCGGGGGAGTCGATGCCGATGAAGTCCAGGTTCTGGCACACGTGCTGGTGGCCGCGCACGCAGGCCGGGCAGGTGCCGTCGTAGCGCAGCGGCATCACGGTGACCGCATCGCCCGGCGCGAACCCGTCCACGCCGGGTCCGACGCGTACGACGCGTCCGGACATCTCGTGTCCGATCACCGCCGGGGTTTTGACCCGTGCGTCCATGTCGCCGTGGAAGATGTGCAGGTCGGTTCCGCAGATCCCGACGTATGCCGGGGCCAGTTCGACTTCGCCGGGTCCGGGCTGGGCGCTGTCCGCGGGGCCGGTGGTCAACGTGCGCGCGGTGGTGTAGCGCACCGCAAGCAGATCCGTCATCGTTCGTCAGAGTCCTTCCACGACAGCGGCACGACGCCGTCCGGTCGAAATAGCGCGGGCGGTGACTCGCGGCCGGCCCAGACACGGCCAGCGGGGATTTCCCGGATGAGGCTCCGGACCAGGCTTCGGGATGAGATGTCCTATGTATAGCTAGTGATGGGATGTCCTGTCTAGGCCGAGTGGGATCCGTGCCGCGCTTCCAGGAGTGAAGTGCATGAAACTATGGGATTCATCCCATGTATGGCAGCTCGCGCTCGGGAGTCTGCGGCCTAATAAGCAAACTCCGTCCTCCACCGCGCGCGCCGCCGCCGCTCCGTGATGACGTATCCCTCGGCCAGGACCTCAACTCGCGCCGTCATCGCGTCAGAATCCCACCGTCCCGCCCGCGCCTGCCAGATACCGCAGCAGTTCGCCGACGCCGAAGGTCCAGCGCGGAAGATCCTCCGCCGCGGCGACAGTGTTGACCAGGGTGCCGAGGTGGACGCTGTGAATCTGCACGAGGTCACCGCTCTTGTGGGTGAACCCCTGGCCCGGCTCGTCTCGGTCGGTCGTCGGCGCGAACAGCGTGCCGGTGTAGAGCGCGAACCCGTCCGGGTACTGATGATGCTCTCCGATGGTCGCGCCGACGAGCTCTTCGAAGGGGCGGCTGATCCGGGACAGGCTGTTTCGGCCGTCTAGGTGGAAGCCGTCCTTCCCCGCTACGTGCAGCAGGATCTCCTCGGTGCGCAGCGTGTCGAGCGTGAAGCCGTCGTCGAAGAGCCGGATGAACGGGCCCAGCGCGCTGGAGGCGTTGTTGTCCTTCGCCTTGCCGAGCAGGAGCGCGGAACGCCCCTCGACGTCGCGCAGGTTGACGTCGTTGCCCAGCGTCGCGCCGACGACGCCCCCGCGAGAGTCGACGATCAGGACGAGTTCGGGCTCGGGGTTGTTCCACTTGGATGCGCGCGGGATGCCGACCCCCGCGCCCAGCCCCACCGAGGACAGGACCGGCGCCTTGGTGAACACCTCGGGATCCGGTCCGATGCCGACCTCGAGGTACTGCGACCACAGCCCCTGCTCGCGCAGGACGCTCTTCGCGTGGAGCGCCTCGGCGGAGCCGGGCCGAATCGCCGCGATGCCGCTGCCCAGAGCCTCGGCGATGAGCGCGCGGACCTCGGCGGCGCGGGCGGGATCGCCGCCGATGCGTTCCTCGATGACCCGTTCGATCAGGCTGTCGACGAAGGTGACTCCGCACGCCTTGACCACTTGCAGGTCGACCGGCGCGAGCAGGTGAGGGCGGGTCAGGTCCTGTCGGAGGGACGCGTCGAGGACGTCCTTCGTCCGCCAGGCCGGGTCACTGCCCGCGGCGCCGCGGACGATGTCGACGTGATCGGGCCGTTCCAACAGCCCGGAGACGGTACCCGCCACCCGCGTCAGGTCGTGAACGGCGTCACCATGCACGGCCACGACACGCGGGCCGCCCAGCCGCGGCTCCCAGATGCGGCCGAGCAGCAGTGCCTGTTCACTATCGCCGGGTAAGAGCGGCAGGATGTCCGTTGTCATGGTTCCTTGATTCCTCGCGCGCCGCTCGCCCCAACCGCGCTCGGCATCATTCGCGAGAAGGGCGGATCGACGTGGGACTTCGAAGCGCGCAATGGTACGAGGGCGATGACCGCAACTCCTACATTCACCGGGCCTGGATGCGCCGCGGTCTGCCTGACGACGCCTTCGGCCGCCCGCAGATCGCCATCGCGAACACCGCGTCCGATCTGACCCCGTGCAACACGCATCTGAGCGAGGTCGCGCGGGCGGTGCGCGACGGCGTGCACGCGGCCGGCGGCACCCCGCTGGAACTGCCCATGGTGTCGCTGGGCGAGACCTTGGTGCGGCCCACCGCGATGCTGTGGCGCAACATGGCCGCGATGGCCGCCGAGGAACTGCTGCGGGCCAACCCGATCGACGGCGTGGTGCTGCTCGGCGGCTGCGACAAGACGATTCCCTCGCTGCTCATGGCCGCCGCCTCGGTCGACATCCCCGCGGTGGTGGTGCCGGGCGGGCCGATGCTCACCGGCACGTTCCGCGGCACGCCGCTGGGCTGCGGGACCGATGTGTGGCGACTGTCCGAGGAGGTGCGGGCGGGGACCTTGTCCCGAGAGCAGTTCATCCGCTCCGAGTCCGCGATGATCCGCAGCCGCGGGCACTGCAACACCATGGGCACCGCGTCGACCATGGCCCTGGTCGCGGAGGCGTTGGGCACGGTGGTCCCCGGTGTGGCCGGTACCCCGGCGCCGGACAGCCGCCTGCTCGAGGCCGCGCACGGCACGGGCCGGCTGGCGGTGGAGTTGGTCGCGCAAGACCGGCGCCCGAGCAGCTTCCTGACCAAGGGCTCCTTCCACAACGCGATCGTCGCGCTCGCCGCCATCGGCGGTTCCACCAACGCGGTGGTCCACCTGCTGGCCATCGCCGGACGGCTCGGGATCGACCTGACGCTCGACGACTTCGACCGGATCGGTTCCACGGTGCCGGTCCTGGTCGACTTGCAACCCGCCGGACGATTCCTGATGGAGGACTTCCACAGGGCCGGGGGCCTGCTCGCGGTGCTGCGTGAGGTGCGCGACCTGCTCGACCCGGCTGCGCGCACGGTCACCGGCAAGCCGCTGGTCGACCATCTCGACGACGCCCCGATCTGGGACCGCGAGGTGATCCGGCCCCGAGCGCAGCCGCTGCTGGCCGAGGGCGGCATCGCCGTGCTGCGCGGG
Organism: Actinocrinis sp.; assembly: GCA_035763685.1. Taxonomy (GTDB): domain Bacteria; phylum Actinomycetota; class Actinomycetes; order Streptomycetales; family Catenulisporaceae; genus Actinocrinis. The sequence continues at coordinate 7,650 of DASUAR010000156.1, forward strand.
AATCTCGCGCCAAGCGGCGCGGTCATCAAGCCCGCCGCGGCATCCGCGCACCTGCTGCGGCATCGCGGTCGCGCGGTGGTGTTCGACAGCGTCGAGGACTTCCACGCCCGCATCGACGACCCGGAATTGGACGTGGACGCGGATTGCGTCCTGGTGCTGCGTGGCTGCGGGCCGAAGGGATATCCAGGGATGCCCGAGGTGGCGAACATGCCGCTGCCGAAGAAGCTGCTGGAGGCGGGCGTCCGGGACATGGTGCGGGTCTGCGATGGCCGGATGAGCGGGACCGCGTACGGCACCGTCGTCCTACACGTCGCCCCCGAGGCCGCCGCGGGCGGACCGTTGGCGCTGGTACGCAGCGGAGACGTGATTAGTCTTGACGTAGCGGCACGCCGCATCGATCTCGAGGTGTCAGCGGACGAACTCGCGTCGCGAGCTCCCGGCGCGGCGATGGTCGCCGCGTTCGCCAAGCCGCGGCGCGGATGGGAACGGCTCTACATCGACCACGTGTCGCAGGCCGACACCGGCGCGGACCTCGACTTCCTGATGGGTTCCAGCGGGTCCGAGGTCAGCCGCGAATCGCACTGAGGTCTGGGTTCTGGGTTCTGAGTTCTCGGTTCTGGGTTCCGAGTTCGTGCCGGATCAATGTTCAGATACGAAGTGAACGCTCGGCGGCGTCCGCATGGAGGATCACATGGGCAGTGTCACGATGCGGTTCCTCGGCCAGGCCGGGTTTGTGCTCAGCGCGCAGAACGTGAGCGTCGCGATCGATCCGTTCATCTCCGATTTCCTTCCCGACCGACAGTTCCCTTGCCCCGTGCCGATCGCGCAGCTCGCATCCGTCGGCCTCGTACTCGCCACGCACGAACACCCTGACCACCTGGACTTGGCGGGTCTGCGCGAGTGGCTCGGCGTCGCCCCCGATCTGTGTGTCGTGGTCCCTCAGCCGGTCGTCGCGATTGCCCGCGAGGGCGGCGTTCCCGAGGCCAACCTCGTGGGGATGCAGCCGGGGGAGCGGTTTTCCTGGAACGGGGTCACGATCTGGCCCGTTCCCGCGTTGCACGGCGTCGGGGTCTCGGACGCGTACAACTTCGGCAGGGAGATCTCCGGCGGACTGGTGCGCTATCTCGGATACGTCGTCGAGATCGGCGCACTGCGCATCTACCACTCCGGAGACACCCTCGATCACGACGGACTGGCTGAAACGCTGCGCGAGCTGCGCACTGAGGTGGCTTTGCTTCCGGTCAACGGCAGAGACGCCGCACGAGAGGCGCGAGACATCGTCGGCAATCTTTCGGCGGCCGAGGCCGCCGGCCTGGCGGTCCGCTCGGGCGTGCGCACCGCGGTGCCGATGCACTACGACATGTTCGCGGGCAATCCAGGCTCTCCGGACGAGTTCGCCAGCGCTCTACAGGGCAGCGGTATCGAGGTTCTGATTCCCCCGCGCGGTATGCCGATCCGGCTCGGCTAGCCGCGGTAGGACTACTGCGACGCGAAGGGCTGCCGCGGCTGAGAGGGCACTGCTTGTCGGCTTCGGCAAAGCCGGCGCGGACGGCGCGGACGGCGCGGACGGACAGAGCGCTATCGGCGGAACGGCTTAAGAATGGCGCGCACTTGCTCCGCAGCGCCCCAGTCATGGTCGAACTGGGCGATGACGGCTAAGTGCTGGCGCAGCTGAATCAACGGCATCCGGGATTGCCAGTCGTCGTCCAGGCCGGTCAGTTGCGCGTATACGTCGAAGAACCGCTTGGCCTCCGGTGGGTGCGGAGAGCACCACAGATGGGCCAGGTCGACCTCCGCCCACGTATAGGAGACCGCCGGGTCGATCAGCGCGGGCTGGCCGTCGTGGGTGGCGAGGACATTGTGCGCCCACAGGTCGCCGTGGGTCAGGCACGCGGGTCGCGGCGGCAGGAGGTCGGGCAGCCGCTCGCAAAGCCGTTCCAAGGCCCGCCGGTCCCGCTCATCCAGCGCCGCTTGGACGCGTCGCTCCGGCAGCCAGCGCAACAGGCGGCGCTGGGCGAAGAACTCGTAGCCGTCGACGCTCCACCCGTTGTGCTGCCGGTAGCGGCCAAGCCAGTTGTCGCGGTGCCAGCCGAACCGCTCGTGCACGGTGGAAGTGTGCAGCCTGGCCAGCGCGTGGGCGAGTTGCTCCCAGAAGCCTTCCTGCGCCGGGCGCGGCTGCAAAACGGACAACACCAGCAGCTCACGCGTCGCGAGAACGACCTCGGGCGTGGCTGATGCGCCGCGCTCTCGCAGAACGTTGAGCCCCTCCGCCTCGGCCGCGAACAGATCGTCCGCGGGCACGGCGGCGAACGACTTGACGAACAACAGCGTTCCGCTGCGCCGGGTGGCCAGGCCGGCGAGCGCTGCCATCCCGCCCTCGACCGGCTCGACCGCCACGACATCGCTCAGCCCCGCGGCGTGCAGGCGGTCACGCAACAGCGAGGCGATCGGCATGAGAGCGCACGCTACCGCACGCTGGTCCGACTACGGCGCCTCGACCACGTCGGCGTCGTAGATCAGGACGGCTGGGTGCGCTGACGCGGGGGTTGCCGGGTGCTGTACTTCCAGCCGGCCATGCACGCCTCGATCTGGTCCTCGTCGAGCGGGGGCTCGACGAGCACAGAGTTCGCGCCGGCGGGGCGGGCGCGTAGTCCGTCGATCATGACGGACAGGTGGCGGCGCCAGTTGTCGGGAGACACCGGCGCGGTGAGCTCCAGCATGCTCACGGCCGTGATCAGCATGACGGCGATGTCCGTCGGGGCCACGTCCGCGCGCAGGTCGCCTTCCTGCTGGGCGCGGTCGACGAGGGCGTAGAGCATCGGCTGCACGATCTCGCGCACCGCCTGCCCCTTCTGCGGGTCGTGCTCGCCCAGGTGCATCTCCTGCGCGATCATCGTGTCTCGCAGACCCTTGTCATGTGCCTGGGTCGCGAGCATGTCCGTCATGAAGTGCACCAGGCCGTCCCAGGCGCGCGGCAGGGCAAGAGCCTCGTCGGCGACGCGCTTGATCGAGACGACCATGTCGTCGAACAGCGCGCCGATCAGCGCGTCGCGGTTGGGGAAGCGGCGGTAGACCGTGCCCACGCCGAGGCCCGCCTCCTTGGCGACCTCGTCGAGCGACACGTCCAGGCCGCGCTGCGCGAAGACCACCTTCGCCGCGCTGAGGATGAGCCGGCGGTTGCGCTCGGCGTCGCGCCGCAACGGCCGGCTTTCGGTCGGCGTCGCAACCGCGGATTCCGGCTCGGGCGCCGCGCCGCTCTGCGTGGGACTCGCCGCCGCGACTGCTTCCACCTGGGGTTCCGTGTTCATTTTCGACTCATTCCTGCCTTCGTCCCGCCTTCAGGGGCACCTCGGGTGAACGTTCGGCGCACCTAAGTGGAAGATGGCTCTCCATGTGGAGGCGCATTCTCCGCTTCTATGGTACGGTCTTCTGGAAGTGGAGAAACCTCCTCCGGATGTATGGGGAAGACCGATGACAGACACCCAGGCCACCAGCGCGGGCGCCCAGATAAACCACGCCGCGCCCGCATCGCCACCCGACAATCAGCACGCCAAGCGCTGGTGGATCCTGGCCGTCATCGGCCTGGCCCAGCTGATGATCGTGCTCGACGTCACGATCGTGAACATCGCGCTGCCCGACGCGCAGAAGGCGCTGGGCTTCTCCAACGGCGACCGGCAGTGGATCGTCACCG
>DASUAR010000157.1:0-4667 GCA_035763685.1 Actinocrinis sp.
CGAATCCGGTGATCGACTTCGCCTGGACGCACGGCCGAAACGCCCACAGACAACCGGTATGAGGACGCTCCGGCCGCACGCCCAGGCTCGTCGCGCAGTGAACCATCTGCGCCTGGCGGCGCGTGGCGATTCGCCATCACGATCCCCGACAAAGCGGCGGCCGGATCGTTGCCTTGAGACATTCCCCAACAGCGCCTAGCCGCGCTCCATTCGAGCCGGACCCGAGCGTCCCGACTTACGGTCGCCCCCTGAAGGCGTCGGAACCGACCGGCATCCGAGGTAGGGGAGGCCCGGCATGAACGTCGTGAAATCAGTGTTGCGATTCCTCCACCGGGGGCTGTGTGACTCGGCGCTGCTCGCCCTGCACGTCCCCTCGGTCGTGGATTACCGCGAGTACATCTCCGGGAGCGCGATCGCGCAATCGAGGCCCGCGGCACTGCTGCTCTCGGTGGGCAGGCAGGTTGCCAGCGGCCCGCTGAGCACCGCCGAGGAACGCATCTGGGAGCAACTGGTGGCCCAGCTGACCGGCCGCGGAGCGCACGATGACTGAGCACGCCACAGCCACCGAGATAATCAGTGCCCTGCGTCGCGCGGCCTCGGCCGAACAAACGGCCGCGCTGGTCGCGGCGCTGTACGTGGCACGTTCACGTGCCGCTGACAGCACCCCGACCAGCGCATATCAAGGCAAGGAATCCAGCGGGTCCGAGAACGCCGCCGCGCAGCCCCGCGCCGAGCGGCGGCTCAGAGCTGCTTGACCGGAAGCTTGACGACCAGCCCGTCGATCGCGTCGGACACGGGCAGCTGGCAGGACAGTCGGCTGTTCGCCTGACGCGGGGCCGCCGTGTCGTAGAGCAGCTCATCCTCCACCGGGTGCATCGCGGGCAGCGGAACCTTCGCACCCTCATCCACGTACACGTGGCAGGTTCCGCACATAGCGCCGCCACCACACCGCCCGACGATGCCGTTAACGCTGTTGATGACCGCGCCGCGCATCACGGTGTTGCCGCTCGGCACGTCGATGGTAAGAGCCGCACCGTCCGGCTGCACGTACGTGATCCTCGCCATTCGAGCCTCCAGGGTTTGCCGGCGACTGTGTCTTCGCGTTCCGCGAACTTCGGTCTTCGCCCGTTCGCTTGCGCCGCGAATGTCGCAGCGCGCGGTGGAACCGACCTTGAGCCGGGCACGAGCCGCGCGGGTCAGCGTGCCTTCCAGGCCGATTCGAGCGCGGGTCGGGATGCTGCGTGGGCACGGCGACCTGGCAGCGAAAAGTGCCGGAACCATCCGGCGTACTGAAGGAGAGCCCGAGTTGAGCGTCCGAACCGACGAGGCGCCGGCGGCGGCGCTGACCGACTTCCTTGAGCAGGACGTGCAGTGGACCGCGGACGCGGACCTGCCGCGGCTCGAACACGCGACCATCAAGGTCCCGGCCGACTACGCCAACCCCGGCTGGCGCACCCTCGACCTCGCGGTCACCCGGATCAAGGCGGCCGACCCCGCGCGGCGGCGCGGAATCCTGCTGGCGGTCAACGGCGGCCCCGGCGGCGTCGACGGCCTCGGCCGCGGCTTCCCGGCCAAACTGAGCGAATGCGCGCCGCTGGCAGAGGTCTACGACCTGATCGGCTTCGACCCGCGCGGCAGCGGCGCCTCGACCCGGCTGCTCGCGATCGTGGTGGTACCCAAGGTCCCGTTCGACTCGCGGCCACCGGACGCGCTGTTCCCGGCGATCGCCGAGGACATGCGGGCGCGCGAAGAGGCCTGTCAGCGCGGCGGCGGCGACCTGCGCCCGCATATCAACACCCGCAATACGGCGCGTGACATCGACCTGATCCGCGCCGTGCTCGGCGAGGAGAAGGTCAACTTCGTCGGCTACGCGTTCGGCACCGTCGTCGGCGCGGCCTACGGCACGCTCTTCCCGGACCGGCTCGACCGCAGCGTGCTCGACTCCTGCGTGCACCCCGACTGGACCTGGCGCCAGCTGTTCCTGAAGCAGGCCGAGGCGATCCGCACCAATGTCGAGGCCTGGGCGCAGTGGACCGCGGAGCGCGACGGCGCCTTCGCCCTCGGCCGCACGCCCGAGCAGGTGCTCCAGTCGGTGGAGTCGGTCGCGGCCGCGCTCGGCGCCGAGCAGGCGACCGTCCAGCAGCGCACCCTCTTCGACGGCGCGATCGGCAACCAGGCGGCGGACCGCTCCCGCTGGGCCGAACTGGCCTCGCTGGTGCGCGACGTGCGCGCGGCCGTGGCGGCGGGCGACGCCCCGCGATTCAAGCAGCTGCTGGCCAGCACCTCGACCTGGCGCCCCGGCGACCAGGAGGGCGAACTGCGCGAGGGCGTGCTCGAGGCGACGACGCTGGAGACCTACTGGCCGCAGGACCTCGAGGTCTACTACGCGGACATGCGCGTCTTCCGCGAGCACTACCCATACGGCTACGGCGTTCTGCGCGCACAGCCGTGGATCGGCGCCTTCCGCTCGTACGAGGCGATCGAGCCGCCGGTGCAGGCGGTCCGCGACGGCTACCCGGTCGGGCTCGTGGTCCAGGCCGAGGGCGACCCGCTGGACAACTACGAGGGCGGCGTGGGCATGGCCGAACGGCTCGGCCACCGCCTGATCACCGTCGCGGACTCGGGTGACCACGAGGTCTACCTGCTCGGCGACAACACGGGCGTGGACGAGATCTGCACGCGCTACCTGGTCGACGGCGCAGTTCCCGACGCAGACGTCATCGTCCCGCCGACGTCCCCGCGCCCCGACGTCCCCGCCGACGCCGCCTGACCTGACGCCGGCCGGCTCGGCCCGCGAACGAGGCCGGCCGCACCCCTCAAGGTGCGGCCGGCCGATTCATTGCACCGTACTTCTCGGAACGCTTACGGAACCACCGCGGTCAGCAGCACCGACTGGTCGCCCTCGATGCTCTTGACACCCTGATCGACCAGGCCGGCCTTCTCGAACAGCGTCACGAAGTCACGCACGCTGCGCCGCTTCCCGCCGCCCATGAGCACCATCATGAAGTCCACCGTGGTGCCCACCTCGTCGAACGGCGTGTTGCCGCCGAGCAGCATGTCCACGATCACCACCCGCGAGCCCGGCGCGGCCGAAGCCGCGACGTTTCGCAGGATCTTGAGCACGGTCTCGTCATCCCACATGTACATCATGAGCTTGAACAAATAGACATCCGCGCCGCCGGGAACGGCCTCGCGGCAATCCCCGGCGACCAGCTCGACCCGGTCGGCCAGCGCGCCACCTTCTCGCAGCCGCTCGTCCACACCGGGCAGCACCTGCTCCAGCTCGAACAGGACGCCACGAGCCTGCGAGTAGCGCTCCAGCAACTGCACCAGCAGCTGACCGTGCCCGCCGCCCACGTCCATCAGCGTCTCGCCGGGCTTGAGGCCCAGCAGCTCGACCAGCGCGGCCGCGTTGTTGAGCAGAATGGTGTTGGCGGTCATCGCCCGGTTGAAGATCGCCCCGGCATCGGGATCGTCGTTGATGAAGTAGCTTTGCGCGTTCGTCCCGAACACCTTCGGGAACGCCGGCTCGCCGGTGCGCACCGCTTCGGGAATGTGCTGCAGGACCGTCATCGGCACGTGCATCCAGCCGAAGCGGATCACGTCCGCGGCCCGCCACGGGGCGTCCGAGCGGATCATCCGGGACAGCTCGGTGTGCTCGAACCGGCCGTCGTCGGTCTCCGCGAAGAACCCGATTGCGGCCAGCGCGCGCAGCAGCCGCACGAGCGCGTCCGGCTTCGCGCCGACGCACTCGGCTATCTGCTCCACCGCACGCGGCTGCTCGTCGACGGTGTCGGCCAGCTTGAGGTCGATGGCGGCCTGCACGAACTGCATGGCCGCGAAGCCCTGGCTGATCCGGTAGAGCTTGACGCGGGCATCCAGCGAAGGAAGCGGCGCAGTACTCATCGTCTCGTCCTCCTGTCAGCTCAGCCGTGGCTGGCGGCAAGCCGGGCGAAGTAGACGCCGGCGTCGGGCAGGTCGTGACGGATCACCCGGGAACTGACGCGCAGTCCGTCCTCGGTGCGCACAAGCTGGTCGCGCACGACGCAGCTCGGCTCGAACGTCACCTCGCCCTTCTCACTGGTCACGCTGACCAGGCTGGTGGCGCTGGACTCGATCACGCCGTCCTCGCGCACCGCGATCCGGCGGCTCTCGAACCAGTGCCGGATCTTGCTGGTGCCGTACCGCGGGATGTTGGCGCGCACGCCGCCGAGCAGCGCGTCGCGGCCGACGACCTGCCAGGCGCCGTCGTAGCCGAATACGCAGTCCTCGGTGAAGGTGTCCGCGAACGCCTCCAGTTCGCCCTGTTCAAGCAGGGGCATCTGCCGGGCGTAGAAGTCGGTGACCTCGATGTGCAGCTCTACCTGGGCGGTCGGTGTCAGCGTCGGCGACACGGCGACGCCTCCTTCCAAGTTCGGGGCGGGGGCTGCACCGTCCTCCCGCGCGCTCCAGTCCGGCTCGAGGGCCGCCGGACCCGCCGCCCGCCGCATCGAGGCCGACCCGACCCGGCTTCGAGGGCGCGGGCCCACCGTGGGTGTCGAAACCGGCGAGGAGAAAGGGTTCCGGACATGGTCACCGAAATTCCCGGCACGAACCGGGAGGTGCGGCTCGTCTCCTACCCGGAGGACGGCGTCGCCCTGGAGAACTTCGAGGTCGCCGAGGTCCCG
>DASUAR010000158.1:0-12548 GCA_035763685.1 Actinocrinis sp.
CTCTCGCTAGCGGGCGTTTGCAATAGCAAGCACTATGGCGCACACTGGAGGAGTGGCGAACCTCCTGGGACCGAAGCACGTGGCGCAGCTTGGCGCGTACATCCGCGAGCAGCGGGAGAACGCGCAGTACTCGCTGCGGCAACTGGCCCAGGCGGCCGGGGTGTCGAACCCCTACCTCAGCCAGATCGAGCGCGGCCTGCGCAAGCCGAGTGCCGAGATCCTGCAGCAGCTCGCGAAGGCGCTGAAGATATCCGCCGAGACGCTTTACGTGCAGGCCGGGTTGCTCGACGGCGCGCCGGAGCACGCGGAGGCGTACACGGGAGACGCGGACGGCACGCGCGGTGCGGACGCTGCCGCGTCCAGCCGAGTGATCGCCGCGATCACCGCGGACCAGGCGCTGACCCGGCGTCAGAAGCAGATCCTGCGCGAGATTTACGAGTCCTTCCGCGCGGAGACCGCGGCCGCGGCTCCGACGTCCGCCGATTCCGGCGAGCCGGAATGACCAACTGACCAACTGACCAACTGATCGACCAGACCGACCGTTGCGGGGCTCGCGCCCCACGAGACCCGAGGATGACTGACATGAGTGTGAGCAACGAGATCCGCCGGACCCTTTCCGACCCCAAGCCGCTCTACGCGCTGGCCGGCGCTGGTGACTTCGCCGCCTCCAAGCTGCGTGACGCGCCGACGCTGCTGACCGAGGCGGCCGCCACGGTCACCACGCTGGCCAACCGGATCGCCGCCGAGGCCCCGGAGCAGATCGCCAAGGTGCAGGCGCGCCTCGCCGAGGTCCCGAACGCGCTCGCGGTCGACCCGCGCGCGGTGGTCGGCACCCTCGACCCGCGCACCGCGCGTGAGTCGATCCTCGGCGTCGTCAGCGGCGTCGACACGCAGGCGCTGCGCGACAAGGCGCAGACCATCGCGCTGATCCAGGTCGGCCGGGTGCTCGAGGCCGCGGGCAAGGCGGTGGAGACCTACGACGGTCTGGCCGAGCGCGGCAAGACCGTGGTCGAGCGGTACCTGAGTGCCGGCGACGGCGAGGTCACGGAAGTGACCGTGGTCGTCGAGCAGGTGATCGTGGAGGAGCCGGAGCCGGCCGGGGCCAAGGCGGAGACCAAGGCGGAGACCAAGGCCGAGCCGAAGCCCGCGCCGGCGCCCGCGAGCAAGCCCGCGTCCGCGTCCTCCGCCACCGCCGGTGCCTCGCACGGCCGGACGTCCGGCGCCGCTTCGTCGACCAAGCCGCAGGCGGCGTCCCAGGCGAAGAAGACCGCGGCCACCCCGCGCAAGCGCGCCACTTCGCCGAACGCGTCGAAGTCCGCCAAGGCGTAACGCGGTAACCCCATAAGTGAAGGCTGAGCAGTACGCTCGGAAGCGCGACGGAATCTAAGGGCCGCGCTTCCGAGCGGCCGCGGCCACGGTCGAGGAGCCTGCGATGGGATTCGGTAACGGACTGATCACCGGCACGTTCTTCAGCGTGCTGCACCTCATCCTGCTCGCGCTGCTGATCTTCAAGATCTTCGTCTTCTTCGACGCGGCGATCCGCCCGGCGCAGGCCTATGTCGCCGCCGAGAAGCTGACCAAGGTGGCCTGGCTGCTCTTCCTCGGCATCGCCGCGGTCGTCGACCTCTTCTTCGGCGGCCCGTTCTCGATACTGACCATCCTTGGAACGGTCGCCGCGATCGTGTACATGGTCGACGTGCGCCCTGCGCTGCGTCAGTACTCCGGCGCGCGCCGCGGCCCGCAGGACGGGCCGTACGGGCCCTGGTGACCGGCGGCCTGCCGTTCGCGTCAGGTTCTCAGCCGATTCTCAAGTTGCTCTAACTACCGGCTTATGGCCGCTGTGCACTATTGAAGCAACCCCCCAAGGTCGGGGCGCGGCGTAAGGCCCGCCCCGTTATCCGGGAGAGCCCGACTCCCGGAGGTGCTTCAGGCACCGTTGCTGTGGCCCCGACGTCGCCATCCCCCGCGTGCGACGCCCGGGGCCACAGCCTTGTCCGGGGTTTGTTGCGCGGGCAGCATTCAGTCGCGCACTCGGTCGTGTGGCGCGATTGCAGACCATGCGACGGTCACCTCGCCGAGCCGCCAGCGATTCGCGCGCCCGATGATCGGCCACCGCGGCCGCAGTGAACGCACTGCCGCGATCCAGCGCTGCCGCACGCCGAGGTCTCCGATCGGCGCCGCCGTCTGCCACGCGCGCTCAAGAGCTTGCAGAAATGCGTGGATCGGCTCGCCGGGGACGTTGCGGTGGATCAGTGCCTTGGGCAACCGCTCGGCGAACACGGCCGGGGACTCCAGCGAGGCTAGCCGTCCAGCCAGCGTCAGGGTCAGCGGTCCGGTGCGATCCAGCGCGACCCACGTGGCGACGCGACCGTTCTCCGAGCAGGTGCCCTCGATCAGCAGACCCCTGAACGTCAGCCGCGCGGCAAGTGCGCGCCAGACCTCGGCCACCTCGGATTCGTCGTACTGTCGCAGCACGTTGAAGGCGCGGATCACAGCCGGCGCGCGGTCAACCGGCAACTCGAAACCGCCGAGCCGGAAATCAAGGCCCGCACGCACGTACCCCAGCGCCGCGGTTACCCGGGCCGGATCGATCTCCAGTCCGATCGTCTGGATATCCGGTCGTACCGCGCGTAGCCGCGCGTCCAGCTCGACGGTGGTAATCGGATAAGCGCCATATCCGAGATCGACGATCAACGGCGACTCGGCCGCCGCGCGCAGCAGTCCACCGTGCGTGCCGACCAGCCAGCGATCGACCCGGCGCAGCCGATTCGGCGCGGTCGTGCCGCGCGTGATGGTGCCGACTGGGCGAGTGCGCTTCACGTCGCCGCCTACTCGACGCCGCCGTCTTCTGCCCGCGATCCGTGGCCGCTCATGATCCGCCGCGGTGCACCTTGTGCGGCGCGGCCTGCGCGATCGGCTTGATGACCATCAGATCGATGTCCACGTGCGCCGGCCTGGTCACCGCGAACGCGACGCAGTCGGCGATGTCCTCGGCGACCAGCGGCGCGTTGACGCCCCGGTAGGTCGCCTCCGCGCGCTCCGCGTCGCCGCCGAAGCGCACCAGTGAAAACTCGTCCGTCTTGACCATGCCAGGCGCGATCTCGGTGACCCGTACCGGCTGGCCGTTCAGCTCAAGCCGCAGCGTCTCGCTCAGCGCGTGCTGTGCATGCTTCGCGGCCGCGTAACCGGCTCCACCCTCGTACACGAGGAGCCCGGCGATCGAAGTGATGTTCACCACGTGCCCACGTCCGTAACGCAGCATCGCCGGCAGCATCGCCTTGGTCATACGCACCGAGCCGAGCACGTTCACGTCGTACATCCGCTGCCACTGATCGAGGTCTGCCTCGGCCACCGGATCGAGGCCGAGCGCGCCGCCCGCGTTGTTGACCAGAACCGCGCACTCAGGCACCGCCTCCGCGAGCGCGGCGACGGACGCGTCATCGGTCACATCCAGCTGAAACGCGGTCGCGCCGATCTGCGCCGCCAGCTTCTCCAGCCGGTCCATCCGGCGCGCGGCCGCTACCACCTGGAAGCCCTCGGCGGCCAGGCGGCGGGCCGTCGCGGCGCCGATCCCGCTGCTCGCTCCGGTGACGACGGCGACCGGGGTGGAGGGGGCGTGCACAGGCGCGGAAGCAGGAGAAGTCATGCGCCTATTCTCCGGCATCCCCCGACCGGTCTTCATAAATGACCATGTGATTCGAACGTAGCCTTGGGGACATGCGGGGAATAGCGGCGCGTCCGGGAGTGGTTGCAAGGCTTCAGCGCCACCGACACTGTGGAGGACCGAGATTGATTCCCCGGCGGATAGCCACGCTCTCGGTCCACACCTCGCCGCTGCATCAACCCGGCACCGGCGATGCCGGCGGGATGAACGTGTACGTAGTCGAGGTCTCCAAGCGGCTGGCCGCGCTCGGTATCGAGGTGGAGATCTTCACTCGCGCCACCGCGGGTGACCTGCCGCCGGTCGTGGAGATGGCGCCCGGGGTCAACGTCCGGCACATCACCGCGGGCCCGTACGAGGGGCTCTCCAAGGAAGACCTGCCCGGCCAGTTGTGCGCGTTCACCTCCGGGGTCCTGCGCGCCGAGGCGATGCACAAGCCGGGCTACTACGACCTCATCCACTCGCACTACTGGCTGTCCGGTCAGGTCGGCTGGCTCGCCACCGAACGCTGGGGCGTGCCGCTCGTGCACTCGATGCACACGCTCGCGCGGGTGAAGAACGCCGCGCTGGCCGCTTCGGACACTCCCGAGCCGCAGAATCGGCTGATCGGCGAGGACCAGGTAGTCGACGCCGCGGACCGGCTGATCGCGAACACCGATCAGGAGGCTGATCAGCTGGTCCGTCTCTACGGAGCCGATCCGAGCCGAGTAGCGGTCGTGAACCCCGGCGTGGACCTGGAGACCTTCCAGCCCGGAGACCAGGCGATCGCCCGCGCCCACCTCGGCCTGCCGCAGCATGCCCAAGTGCTGCTTTTCGCCGGACGGATCCAGCCGCTCAAGGCCCCCGACATCCTGCTGCGCCTTGCCGCCGACCTGCAGCGCCGCGATCCCGAGCGCTACCGGGACCTCGTCGTGGTGATCGTCGGCGGGCCCAGCGGCACCGGTCTGGCCGAGCCGCATCACCTGACCAGGCTGGCCCGCCAGCTCGGCATCTCGGACCGCACGCGCTTCGTCAAGCCGGTCGGTCAGGCGGAGCTGGCCGAGTGGTACCGCGCGGCCGACCTCGCGTTAGTGCCGTCGTTCAGCGAATCGTTCGGACTGGTCGCAGTGGAAGCGCAGGCTTGCGGTACGCCAGTCGTCGCGGCGAAGGTCGGCGGTCTCGTTACCGCAGTGAATGACGGTGAATCAGGACTCCTGGTAGCGGGTCATGACCCTGCCGATTACGCGTCAGCCTGCGCATGGCTGCTGAACGATCCGGGACGATTGGAGCACATGCGGCTTGGCGCGCGAAAGCACGCGACCGGGTTCGGTTGGGGCGCCACCGCGGACCGCATCGTCGGTGTGTACAGCGAGGCGCTCGCGGAACGCTGGGCCAGCCGTCGTCGCGTAAGCTCGATCGTGGGATGACGAACGACACCGCAATCACCAAGAAGACGGCTTCGCGTGCCCAGGCCATCGCGGCGATTGAGGCCGCGCTCGCCGAGGCCGAGGCGAGCTTCGAGCGCCCAGGGGATGGCCATTTCGTCGTCGCCCTCCCTGGGACGCACAAGCTGAGCACTACTTGCTCGCTGCTCGTCGGTGACCACACGTTGTCCGTTAACGCATTCGTGGTGCGTGCCGCCGACGAGAACCGCGAGGCGGTCTACCGCTGGCTGCTTGAGCACAACACCCGGCTCTCCGGCATCGCCTTCGCGCTCGATCGGCTCGGCGATGTGTTCCTGGTCGGCCGGGTGCCGCTGGCCGCGGTCACCGAGGCGGAGGTGGACCGGCTGCTCGGCTCGGTGCTCGACGCCGCCGACTCGAGCTTCGACTCCCTGCTCGAACTCGGCTTCGCCGGATCGATCCGCCGCGAATGGGCGTGGCGGCTCAAGCGTGGCGAGTCGACGGCGAACCTGGCCGCTTTCGAGCGGCTGCGCCCGGACCCGGCCACCCTGAACGGCGAGGGCACTGAGCCAACCGAACCCGAGTCCTGACCTGACTACCCAGCGTCTGACTACACGGTGCCTGCCTACGCGGGGCCTGCCTACGCGGTGCCCGATTGCGCTCTACCCGACTACGCCGTGGCCAACTCAGCCTGCTGACCGTCCGCGATCACTGGCGCGGTGACCTTCGCCTGATCGGCCTCGACCTCGGCCGATCGAGCGGCCGCCACGCGCCGCTCGACGTGCTTTCCGATCCGCAGGAAGACCAGCGCCGTCAACCCGGTCACCGCGAAGCATCCGATCCACAGCGGCGCCCCGCCGTACGCGCTGAGCACCGCGCCGCCGACCAGCGGCGCGGCGACCTGCGCCAGCGTCCACGCGAGCTGATAGACGCCCTGGTAACGCCCGCGCAGGTGATCCGCGGAGAGCCGAGCCGCGATCGCCTGGCCGGTCGGGGTGTTGCCGATCTCGCCAAGCGTCATCACCACGACGCAGAGCACGTACATCTCGATCGACCGGCCGAAGGCGAGCAGCCCGAATCCGGCGCCGATCACCAGGCCGGCCCCGGCCAGCACCCGGCCCTCCGGATACCGTTTGAGCAGCCTCGTCACCGGCATCTGCAGCAGCACGATCAGCACGCCGTTGATCGCGCAGATCCGCCCGAACGTGGCCGCGGACAGGCCGCTCGCGGACATTGCCATCGGCAGGCCGGCATTGCACTGGTTGAACACGATCAGCAGCACGAACGTCGTCGCGACGAACGCGATGAACGTGCGGTCCCGCAGTACCGTGCCGAGCCCGTCACGCGCGCGACCGTCTCCGGCCGCCTCGCTGCCGGCTCGGGCTCTTGCCCGGATCGTCTCGACCGGAGTCGTGTCCGGCACGAATATCGCGATGAGCAACGCGCACAGCGTGGTCGTCGCGGCGTCAGCGTAGAAGAGCGTGCGATAGCCGAACTGGGTGACCAGCCCGACCGCAGCCATCGAGAACGAGAAACCCAGGTTGATCGCCCAGAAGTTCAACGCATAGGCCCGCACCCGGTCCGCAGCGGGCACCATGTCCGCGATCATCGCGTTCTGCGCCGGCCGGAACGCGCTGGTGGCCAGGCCGACCGCCAGCGCCCCGAACGCGAGCGCCCACGTGGAGCGGGCATATCCGAGTACGACGATGGTCGCCGCGTTGGCCAGTTGCGAGCCGATCAGCGTCGGCTTGCGCCCGATCCGGTCGGTGAGGACGCCCCCGACCACACCGGACACCGCAGCCCCGACGCCGAACAGCGCGGCGACCGCTCCCGCGAACACGGCCGAGCGGTGCAGCGGCCCGGTGATGTAAAACGCGAAGAACGGCAGCACGAAGCCGCCGAGCCGGTTGACCAGCGTCGCGACCCACAGCCACCAGAAGGCTCCTGGCAGGCCCCCGAAGGTCGATTCCGCCGTGCTTCTGAGCCGGACCACGCGCAACCTCTCCCCGCACCGTTCAGCGTCGAGCGCACCGCAATCAGGTAATGATCGCAAAGGCGTTTGAGACATTACATGCAGGCCGAGGTGAGGGCAATCGGTTATCGCGGATACGCTCATAGCCATGGCTGACTCGTACCGTCTCGTACTACTGCGCCACGGCGAGAGCGCGTGGAACGCGAAGAACCTCTTCACCGGATGGGTCGACGTCGACCTGACCGCCCAGGGCGAGGAGGAGGCGATCCGCGGCGGCAAGCTGCTCGCGGAACGCGGCCTGCTGCCCGACCTCGTGCACACCTCGGTCCTGCGCCGCGCGATCCGCACCGCGCAGCTCGGCCTCGACGCCGCCGACCGGCACTGGATCCCGGTGCGCCGCTCCTGGCGCCTCAACGAGCGGCACTACGGCGCGCTCCAGGGCAAGGACAAGGCGCAGACTCTCGCCGAGTACGGCGAGGAGCAGTTCATGTTGTGGCGCCGCTCTTACGACACGCCCCCGCCGCCGCTCGCCGAAGACGCCGAGTACTCACAGTTCGCCGACGCGCGTTACGCACAGCTGCCGCAGGAGCTGCGGCCGCGTACCGAATGCCTCAAGGACGTCGTCGACCGCCTGCTCCCGTATTGGTACGACGCGATCGTCCCGGATGTGCTTACCGGCCGCACCGTGCTCGTCGCCGCGCACGGTAACTCGCTACGCGCGCTGGTCAAGCACCTCGACGGCATCTCAGACGAGGCCATCGCCGGGCTCAACATCCCCACCGGCATTCCGCTGCTGTACGAACTCGACGCCGACCTGCGCCCGGTGACGGCCGGCGGCGAGTACCTCGACCCGGCCGCCGCGGCCGAGGCGATCGAAGCGGTCAAGAACCAGGGCCGCAAGTAGCACTTACCGGCAGCCTCGCCGGCCGCCGTCGCCGCAGAAATGACGAAGGAGCCCTTCGCACCCCCGCGTGCGAAGGGCTCCTTCCCCCTCCCATCCCTGGCAGTGTCCCTGTGGCTAGTGGTGCTCGCCAGTTACCAGGAAGATCAATCGCCGCGCGACCGACACCGAGTGGTCGGCGAAGCGCTCGTAGTATCGACCGATCAGCGTCACGTCGATGGCTGTCTCGACCGAGTAGTCGGTCTTCTTGTCGAGCAGCGCCCGGAACAGCGCCCGGTGCAGCTCGTCCATCTCGTCGTCGTCCTCGGGCAGCTCGCGCGCGGCGTCCACGTCGCGGCCGTCGATGATCTCGGCGGTCTTCTGCGCCAGTTCCCCGGCGATCCGGCCCATCTCCTGGATCATCGGCCGCAGCTCTTCCGGTATCGCGATCTCCGGGTAACGCAGCCGGGCCACCTTCGCGATGTGCCGGGCCAGGTCGCCCATCCGCTCCAGGTCCGCGCTCATCCGCAGCGAGGTGATGATCGTGCGCAGGTCGCCGGCCACCGGCTGCTGCCGGGCCAGCAGGTCGAGCGCGCGGCTGTCCAGCTCGTTCTGCAGCGCGTCCACGGCGTCGTCGGCGGAGATGACCGACTCGGCGACCTGCAGGTCCGCCTCGAGCAGGGCGGCGGTCGCCCGGCTCATCGCGGCTCCGACAAGACCGGTCATCTCGATGAGCGTCCGGCCGATCGAATCGAGTTCCTCGTGGTACACGTCGCGCATCGAAAATGCTCCCGTAGGCTGAGGCGGCGGCTTGGCACGCCCGTGACCGGCGCGGCGGTGGGCCCACCGTGGTGAACCTTCACCGTAGTGCGGCGACCTCAGCCACAGCCGGGCACGGCGGTGAACCCGACACGACGTGAACGTGAACTCTTGGCGACGGATCACGGAGTGTGCTTCCGGCCTCGCCGAGCGGTCCGCACGGGCATTTACTCTGGGAGTGTGTCCTACCTCGCGGCCGATTTCCACATCGCCGCGGCTTCGGCGGCCGCGCTGGTAGCGCTGGCCGTCGGCGCCGCGGGCGGTCTCGCGTTCCGGTGGAGCGAGCGCGAGCGGCGCGCGGCCGAGCCGGCCGCCCCCGAGCCGCTGGTGCCGCTCGGCGTGGCCGCGGTGCTCCAGGTCTTGCGATCCTCCGCGGTGCTGCTCGATCCCAGCGACGCCGTGGTCAAGGCTTCCCCGGCAGCGCACGCCCTCGGTCTGGTGCGCGGCCAGCGGCTGGTCTCCGAGGAACTGGTCGCGAACGCCAGGCAGGTGCGCCGGGACGGCGAGATCCGGCAGCTCGAACTCGAGATCCCGCGCGGACCGCTCGGCGGCGACACCCTGGCCGTGTCGGTCCGGATCGCCCCGCTCGGCTCGCAGCTCGTCCTGGTACTCGTCGAGGACCGCACCGAGGCGCACCGGATCGACGCGGTGCGCCGCGATTTCGTCGTCAACGTCAGCCACGAGCTCAAGACCCCGGTCGGCGCTCTGGCGCTGCTGTCCGAGGCGGTTCTTTCAGCCAGCGATGACCCGGAGGCGGTGCGGCGGTTCGCCGAGCGGATGCAGCGTGAGGCGCACCGGCTCGGCAATCTGGTCCAAGACCTGATCGACCTGTCCCGGTTGGAGAGCCATGATCCGCTGACCCGGGCCGAACGGGTCGACCTCGCGGAAGTGGTTGAGGAAGCGCTGGGCCGGGCCCGCGAGGTCGCCGCCGCCCGCAGCATCGAGCTGGTCGGCACCGCTCCGCCCGGGCTGCACGTGCTCGGTGATTTCGATCAGTTGGTCACCGGTTTGGGAAATCTTGTCGGCAATGCCGTCAACTATTCACCTGAGCAGACCAAGGTGGTGGTGGCGGTGCGCCGAGAGGGCGAGTTGGCCGAGATCTCGGTCACCGACCAGGGCATCGGCATCCCGGAGCAGGACCTCAACCGGATCTTCGAGCGGTTCTACCGGGTGGACCCGGCGCGCTCGCGGGTGACCGGGGGAACAGGCCTCGGGCTCTCGATAGTCAAACACATCGCCGCCACCCACGGCGGGGATGTCGCGGTGTGGAGCGTGGAGGGGTCGGGTTCGACCTTCACGCTGCGCCTGCCGCTGCTGGGCGATCCGCCGCCGGCCGAAGACGGCCGGGCCGACGGCGGCGTTCTGGAACTCAACACAGGGAGTCGTACGACGTGACCAGGGTGCTGGTGGTCGAGGACGAGGATTCGTTCAGCGACCCGCTTTCCTACATGCTGCGCAACGAAGGCTTCGAGGTCGCCGTCGCGCCCACCGGTCCCGAGGCGCTGGAGGAATTCGACCGGCACGGGGCCGACCTCGTGCTGCTCGACCTCATGCTGCCCGGCCTACCGGGCACCGAGGTCTGCCGGCAGCTGCGCACCCGTTCGGCCGTGCCCGTCATCATGCTGACCGCGAAGGACAGCGAGATCGACAAGGTGGTCGGGCTGGAACTCGGTGCGGATGATTATGTGACCAAGCCGTTCTCCTCGCGCGAACTGGTCGCGCGCATCCGTGCGGTGCTGCGTCGGCACGGCCAGGCCGAGGAGCCGGATGACGCGGCGCTCGAGGCCGGTCCGGTCCGGATGGACGTCGAGCGGCACACGGTCAGCGTCTCCGGGCGTGGCGTGCAGCTTCCGCTCAAGGAGTTCGAGCTGCTGGAGATGCTGCTGCGGAACGCGGGCCGCGTGCTCACGCGCATGCAGCTGATCGACCGAGTCTGGGGCGCGGACTACGTCGGCGACACCAAGACGCTGGACGTGCACGTCAAGCGGCTGCGCGCGAAGATCGAGCCGGACCCGGCCGTGCCGCGGTATCTGGTGACAGTGCGCGGCCTCGGCTACAAGTTCGAGCCGTAAGCACGCGCGCAACAACGCAGCATGCACTGGTAACACGAAGCGGGTGGCGCTCCCCTCTCCGGGAGCGCCACCCGCACTGTCTGTCGGTGATTGGCCGGTCTGCGATCTGACCGGCGGTTACTGCTGCCGCTTCTACTTCTTGCTGGCGCTCGGGCTGGCGGACGCCGAGGCCGACGCGGACGCCGAGGCGCTGCTGCTCGCCGAGGAGGAGGCGCTGGCGCTCGGGCTGGCCGAAGGGCTCGGCGGGTTCGGGTTGTAGTCGGCGAACAGGCCGGTGTTCGGCTGGATCTGCGCCTGAACGGTCACCGTGCCGGCGTCGCCGAAGGAGAAGATCACCTTGGTCAGGTCGCCCACCGTCAGGCCCGCGGCGGAGAACTGGATCTGCGGCTCGCCCGGCTGGCCGAAGTAGACGGTCTGGCCCGCGCCGATCGTCTGGGCGCCCGCCTGGGTCGCCGCGGGCGTCGAACCGTTCGCGCCGCCGGCCACGATCTGCGCCGAGGCGCCGCCGACCTGGACGTTCGGCCAGCTCACGTCCGTGCCGCCGTTGTTGGAGACGGCGCCGATCACCTCGGCGTTGTTGCTGGCCGGGTCGACGACCACGGAGACGTTGTTGATCTTCAACGCGCCGGTGATGCCGGATCCGGAGTTGAGCTTGAACTGCGTCGACGCGGCGTTGAAGCCGGCCCCGCACGCGGCGGCCAGCGGAGCCACGGTCAGCAGCACGGCTGCGGTGGCCAGGCCCGCACGGCCCCGGCGAGAGGGGGTCGACCGGCGGGTCGTGCTCGGGGAGTGGAGGCTGCTCACGGTCGGTCTAGCTCCTTGGCGCGCGACTGGTCAGAAAAATAACCGAGCCACAGCGTACTGACCGCGATCGGCCGTCCCTCACCGGGATGGCCCTTAGAGAGGTATAGGCGCACCCCATGAACACGGCGATTCAGTCGAATCGCCCAAGGGACATGTAACGCGGTGCGCCCAGCCGTCAGCCTTGTGTGTCCTTGCGTCGTCGAGCGCCCTATGCCGCCGAGCGCGTGTTACCGCGCAGCCGGCAGAAGCATCGCCACCGCTGAAGCCACCAGCGCGGCCAACAGCACCACCGCGATCGCGGCCCGTGGCGAGCCGAGCACGCGGCCGACCCGGATCAGCTTGACGCGCCGCCTGGTCCAGCGCTCCTGGCGCAGGTATCTGCGCAGATCGGGCAAGAGTTCACGCAGGTCATCAGGCGCCTGACACTCGGCATCGGTGATCTCGGTACCGTCCGGCCAATGGCCGACCACGGTCTGGTCCTGTTCGTCCCGCTGGTCATCCCAGCCGGACCCCGCGCTACTCGATCGCCCGCTGGCGTCCACCTCGCGCTCACCCCACCTGACGTGTGCGAAGAGCTGATCTTCTGGCAGAGGTTCTTTGGTCATTGTGCGCCCGTCGAGCGTCCCTGCCCAGAGGCGGGTTCACGCCGTCCCGCCGGGGCCGGCCGAAGCCTCGCGGGGGAGCCTGCGGTAGTGCTTCCGGGGGCGCGCGAAACGCGCCGTCCGCCCCCCTGACCTGGGGCGAGTACAGTCCGTCCAGTATTGTCAAGTGCCCTTCACCCGCCTGACCTGCGCAAACGCCCTTTAGAAAGTCGCCCGGCCGTGTTATCCTGGATACCCACGGAAGGGGTACGCATCACATGACGTTCAAGGTTGGCGAGACCGTCGTCTATCCCCACCATGGGGCCGCTCTCATCGAGGCGATCGAGACCCGGATGGTCAAGGGCGAGGCGCGCCCC
>DASUAR010000159.1:0-8273 GCA_035763685.1 Actinocrinis sp.
GCCGGTGCGGCAGAAACCGGTCTGGATCTCGTCCGCGACGAACACGATCCCGTTGTCCCGGCAGAACTGCGCGATGCGCGGCAGGAATCCGAGCGGCGGCTCGATGAACCCGCCCTCGCCCTGGATCGGCTCGATCACCACCGCGGCCACGTTCTGCGCGCCGATCTGCTTCTCGATCTGCGAGATCGCCTGCGCGGCGGCCTCCTCGGCGCAGCGCTCAGGGCCGGTCGGCCAGCGCAGCGGATAGGCCATCGGCACCCGGTAGATCTCCGGGGCGAAGGGGCCGAAGCCGTTCTTGTACGGCATGTTCTTCGCGGTCAGCGCCATCGTGAGGTTCGTGCGGCCGTGGTATCCGTGGTCGAACACGACGACTGCCTGCCGCTTGGTGTACGAGCGGGCGATCTTGACCGCGTTCTCCACCGCCTCGGCGCCGGAGTTGAACAGCGCCGACTTCTTCGCGTGGTCACCCGGCGTCAGCTCGGCCAGCGCCTCGCAGACCGCGACGTAACCCTCGTAGGGCGTGACCATGAAGCAGGTGTGCGTGAACCGCTGCAGCTGCTCGGTGGCCCGCCTGACCACGGCCTCGGCGCTGTTGCCGACGCTGGTCACCGCGATACCGGAGCCGAAGTCGATCAGCGAGTTGCCGTCCACGTCCTCCAGCACACCGCCGCCCGCGCGGGTCACGAACACCGGCAGCGTCGTCGACACGCCGAGCGCCACGGTCTCGTTGCGCCGGGCGAACAGCTCGCGTGAGCGAGGACCGGGGATCTCGGTGACGAGCCGCCGCTCCTGCGGTATCGACGGGCCGCCGACAGGGCGGGGGGAGGTCGTCATCGGGTGGGCGCTCCTTAGGGCGTGCAGCCGGGTAGAAGACAGGCAGGCGGAAAGGCCGAGGCTGCTCTCGACGATAACCAAGGAACGCGCCGCGGACACTTGGCAGCACGTCGGAGGTTTGGCGGTAGCGCTGTCACAGTGTCGGTATCGGGTGCGGATCGCGGCGCGACGCTGCGTGGTCGCGGTGTTGTCTCGGCGGGATCGGCGCAGGTCGCTACCATCGTGCGGACGGCTCGTCAGCTCGGGGTTCCGCAGGGGGCCGGACGCAGAGGGAGAGAGCGCAGTGGCGGTGCATGACGGTCCGGTCGTCCCGGCGCAGAGTTCCGGTCAGGCGCAGAGTTCCGGCCAGGAGCAGCAGCAAAGGCAGGAATCGGGCGGCCCGGGTGCCGGCGGTGGCCACGGCCACGGCATGCGCGAAGGCTGGTATCCCTGCCCGACCGGCGCGGCGCAGGTCCGCTACTGGGACGGCACCGCGTGGACCGATCAGACCCGGCCCGATCTGCTCGGCTGGGTGCACGGCCCGCGCGTCCTCGACCTGCCCGGTGTCTTCGCCTTCGGCCGCGATCCCGACGCCGACGGCTCGGGGCGGCCCGGTCCGCTCGATCCGACGCTGTGGCGGCGCGTACGCAATGCCCTGATCGCGCTCCCGATCCTCTATCTGGCGCTGATACTGCCCGCCGGGTACTTACTCACCTCGATCGGCCTGTCGGTCACCTTCGCGCAGATCGTCTACCTCGCGGTGCTCGTCTTCATCTGCGGCAGCTACGGTAAGTGGCCGGTCGCGATCCGCCATGTGTGGGCCAGGTACCGGCCCGAGGCGAAGACCGCTCCGGCGCCGCCCGCCGCTCGCCCGGACTTGTGGAAAGACCTGCGGCAGGCCGGCTTCGACTCGGCCGCGCGCCGCCTCGACGATGAACTGGCCGGCGGTGAGCTGACGGATGTGGACTACGTGCGCGTCGCCCGCGTCGTGCAGCAGTCGGCGCGCGGCGCCCGGTCCGGAGATGGCCGGGAGCGGCTGCGGCCGGTCGCCGAGCAGATCGAGGAGCTCGGCGGCGCGGCGTTCGTGCACGAATCCCGGCAGCGCGATCTGCCGGTGCCGCGGTTGGTGCAGCATGACCTGATAACGGGTCAGGCGCGGCTCGGCGTCGCGGCACCGACCCCGCGTAATCCGGTAACGCACCAGAACCAGTGGTTCGCGCTCGACACCGAGGTGCTGCGTACATCGATGCTCGTGGTCGGGCCGCCCGGCTCAGGCAAGACCCGATCCTTTGCGCGCCCGATCATCGAGCTGCTCGGCCTGCAGACCCTCGTCGGCCTGGCCTCGGTGGTGGTGATCGACCCGACCGGCTCGGCGTTCGGTCCGGCGGTGCTGCCCGGTTTCTTCGACATCGACATCGACCCGAACCGGCGACCTGACGCGGCGGGGCCTGGAGCCGGCGAGGACCGGACCAACTGGGGCTTCGACCTGTTCGGCGGCGCGTCGAGCCCTGACGAGGCGGCGGACCGGCTGGCCGGCGCGGTGCTGCCTCCGGAAACCGCGCACCGCGACCCGGCCGCCGACTCGGCCGCGCGTAACGCGCTGTACTCGGTCATCTCAGGCTTCTACGAGCGGGAATCGCGTTACCCGACATTGCGCGAGCTGATCGACGCCGTGTTGCGCGACAGCCCGGTCCCGCTGCTCAACGAGCGGCTGCGGCTGCTCGACCGCCCGGCATTGATCGACCTCTTCGACGGTCGGGCGCGCCGCTTCTCCATGCGTGAGATCAACCGGCCGGTGCGCGTGCGGATCGCCCTGCCCGAGGGCAGCTCTCCGCAGGCCGCGCGGATTCTCGCTCGGCTGGCCATCGCCCAGTTCGTGCAGGTCGTCGCGGCGCCGGATGCCGACCGCTCGGTCTTCAAGGGCCTGATCGTCGACGAGGCCGGCCGCTTCGTGGACGAATACGTCGTGCAAGGGCTGCAACGCGCGCGCGCGGCGAACGCCGGGATAGTGCTGCTGACCCAGTCGATGGGGCAATTTCCTGAGCATCTGCGCTCCGCGGTGTTCACCGGGACCGGCTGCAAGGCGGTCTTCGCGGGAGTCGAGCCGCAGGATGCGCGGTACTTCGCCGAGTACTGGGGCACGCAGTGGTCTGCGGAGACCACGGTGACCACCGGCTCCGCCACGACCACCGGCTCCGGCCACGTCTCCACGCCCGGCGGAAAGAAGGAGAAGTCGGTCATCCAGTCGATCACCGGGAACACGGCCGTGGAGTACTCGCGCTCGGTCGCGACCAGGGCCATCGAGCGGCCGGTCTGGTCGGCCTCGGAGATCATCAACGACGTGCCGACCGGTCACGCGCTGATCTCGCTGGCCACGCCGGACGGCATCCGCACGCCCCCGGTTCTGGTGAACCTGCGCGGGTAGACCTGTCACGTTGCCCGGTCCGCGGCCGAAATCGGCGGCAAGGTGTAGGGCGACGCGCGCTGACCGGCGGACCTAGGGTGAACCCGAAGAGCGCCGCCAAGAGCTTCGGATGGAGCCGACGATGACTGTTGCGACCGACCCGCGTCCGTTCTGGCTGGCCGGGGCGCCGGCGACCGGCGAGGCGACACTCGAGGTGACGCGGCCTTACGACGGCACGTCGCTGGCGAGGGTCTCGGTGCCGTCGCGGGCGCAGATCGAGCAGGCGGTCGCCGCGGCGCAATCGGCGGCCAAGCAGACCGCCGCGCTGCCCGCGCACGCCCGCGCCGCGGCGCTCGACCACGTCTCCCGGCGGCTTGCCGAGCGGGCCGATGAGATCGCGCGACTGATCACCGCGGAGAACGGCAAGCCGCTCAAGTGGTCGAAGGGCGAGGTCGGCCGGGCGGTGTCGGTGTTCCGCCTCGCCGCGGAAGAGGCCCGCCGCTTCTCCGGAGACCTCCAGCGGCTCGACACCGACCCCGCGGCGGGCGGCCGGCTCGCGGTGGTGCGCCGCTTCCCCAAGGGCCCGGTGCTCGGCATCGCGCCGTTCAACTTCCCGCTCAACCTCGTCGCGCACAAGGTGGCCCCGGCGATCGCGGTCGGCACGCCGATCATCCTCAAGCCCGCCCCGGCCACCCCGCTGACCGCGCTGCTGCTCGGCGAACTGCTGGCCGAGACCGACCTGCCGGCCGGGTCCTGGTCGATCCTGCCGGTGCCGAACGACCAGATGGCGCAGCTGACCGCCGATCCGCGGCTGCCGGTCATCTCCTTCACCGGCTCCGGCCCGGTCGGCGCGATGATCCAGCAGGCGGTGCCGCACAAGCACGTGACGCTGGAACTCGGCGGTAACGCGGCTGCCGTGGTGCTCGGCGACTACGCCAGCGAGCAGGACCTGGACTGGGCGGCTGCGCGGATCGCCACCTACTCGAACTATCAGGCCGGGCAGTCCTGCATCTCAGTGCAGCGGGTCATCGTGGACCGCGCCGTCCACGACCGGCTGCTGCCGAAGCTGCTCGACGCGGTGGCCGCGCAGAAGACCGGTGACCCGAACGACCCGGCGACTGACGTCGGCCCGATGATCAGCGAGCAGGCGGCGATCCGGGTCGAGCAGTGGGTCGAGGAGGCGGTGGCGGCCGGGGCGAAGGTACTCGTCGGCGGCACCCGCGAGGGCTCGGCCTACGCGCCGACGGTCATGGTCGACGCCCCGTCAGACGCCAAGGTCGTCTGCGAGGAGGTGTTCGGCCCGGTGCTGATCGTGCAGCAGGTGGACGACACCGACGCGGCGTTCGCGGCGGTCAACGACTCGGCCTTCGGGCTCCAGGCCGGGGTGTTCACGCACGACATCCAGGCCGCGTTCCGGGCACACAGCGAGCTGGAAGTCGGCGGCGTGATCATCGGCGACGCGCCCAGTTACCGCGCCGATCAGATGCCTTACGGCGGCGCGAAGAGCTCAGGCGTCGGACGCGAGGGCGTCAAGTACGCGATGGAGGACTACACGTACGAACGCGTGATGGTGCTCACCGGCCTCGACCTCTGACGGGCAGTCAGAGCGCCCAGTCAGGCCGAGGTGCCGTTCGGGTCCTGAGTCGGACCCGAACCGGTGCTGCCGCCGTTGCTGAAATGCCCGGTGGCGAACAGAAGCACGGCGAGCAGAATCCAAGCCACGGACAGGATCACCCCGGCGATGGCCAGGCCCCGTCCAGCTTGGCGCGTCTTCGAGGTCTGCACCAGTGCGGCGATGCCGAGGCCGAGCCCGATGAGCGGCGTGACGCAGAAGAAGCCGCAGATGCCCAGCACCAGCGACGCGATCGCCATGCCGCTGGTGCCCGGCGGTGGTCCGTAGCCGCCCACGCCATAGCCGTATGGTCCCGGTCCGTACTGACCGTAGCCCGGCGGATAGGGCATGCCTGGATATCCGCCGGCAGCCTGCGGATACTGGCCACCGGCCGCGTACGGCGCACTCCCGTACGGAGGGCCGCCGTATTGAACGCTCCCATACTGCGTTCCGGGCGGCGGAGGAAAGGCCCCGGGCGGCGCAAGCGGCTGCGCGCCGCTCGGTTCCGGATCGGCCGGCTGCGAATCCCAAGGCGACGGAGCCTGTTCTGACACGGCGCGACCCTACCAAGCGGGTGCGGAACAATGGCGCCTATGAGTGAAGCGAGCAGCAGCAGCCGCAGCGACAACCCCCGGCGGATCGTCATCCTCGGCTCAACCGGTTCGATCGGTACCCAGGCCATCGACGTGATCACTCGCAACCCCGACCGGTTCCGCGTCGTCGCACTCGCCGCCGGAGGAAAGAACGCGACGCTGCTCGCCCGGCAGGCCCTCGACCTCGAAGCCGAGGTCGTCGCCGTCGCAAAGGCGACCGCCGCGCAGGACCTTCAGCTCGCCTTCTACGCCGAGGCGCAGCGCCGCGGCTACCCGACCGGCGGCTACCGGCTGCCGAAGATCGTCACCGGCCCGGACGCCGCCGCCGAACTGGCCACCCTCGACTGCGACGTAGTGCTCAACGGCATCGACGGCGCCGCCGGGCTCAAGGCCACCCTCGCCGCGCTGCGCAGCGGCCGCACCCTCGCCCTGGCCAACAAGGAGTCGTTGATCATCGGCGGCGACCTGGTCCGCTCGCTGGCCGCGCCAGGTCAGATCGTCGCGGTCGACTCCGAGCACTCGGCGCTGGCCCAGTGCCTGCGCGGCGGCGCCCCGGACGAGGTGCGCCGGCTCGTGGTGACCGCGAGCGGCGGCCCGTTCCGCGGCCGGTCCCGCGAAGAACTGGCCGACGTGAAGCCGGAGCAGGCGCTCGCGCACCCGACCTGGGCGATGGGCCCGCTGGTCACCATCAACTCCGCGACGCTGGTCAACAAGGGCCTCGAAGTCATCGAGGCGCACCTGCTCTACGACATCCCGTTCGACCGCATCGAAGTGGTGGTCCATCCGCAGTCGATCGTGCACTCCATGGTCGAGTTCGCGGACGGCTCCACGATCGCGCAGGCCTCGCCGCCGGACATGCGCATCCCGATCGCCTTGGCGATGGGCTGGCCGCACCGGGTCGCCGACGCCGCCCCGGCCTGCGACTGGACCAAGGCCGCGAGCTGGGAGTTCTTCCCGCTGGACGAGAAGGCGTTCCCGGCCGTCGGGCTGGCCAAGCAGGTCGGGCAGGCCGGCGGGACCTACCCGGCGGTGTTCAACGGCGCGAACGAGGCGTGCGTCGGGGCGTTCCTGGCCGGCCGGCTGCCGTTCACCGGGATCGTGGACACGGTCGCGACCGTGGTCGCCGAATACGCCGACCTGGCCGCGGGCGGAGCGCTTTCGGCCGAGGCGGCGACGCTGGAGGCGGTGCTCGAGGCGGACCGCTGGTCGCGCGCCCGCGCCGAAGAACTCACCGGCTCGGCGGTCAGCAGGTAGGCTCGGCGCAGATCCAAGCCGCGAGCCGGTCCGGAACTTTCCCGGTTCCCGCGTACGTCTGTCCAGCAGACGGCTGGTTTGGTCAGGTCCGGTTCCGGGATAGAAGAACCGGGTCCGACCGGTTTTGCGTGTAGCACCACTCGACATGAAGGCGGTTTCCCGGCGTGAACGTCCTCGGCGCGCTGCTGTTCGTGGTGGCGCTGCTCATCTCGATCGTGTTGCACGAGGCCGGGCACATGGTGTGCGCGCGCTGGTCCGGCGGCAAGGTCACCGAGTTCTTCGTCGGCTTCGGCACCCGGCTGTGGTCGTTCCGGCGCGGCGAGACCGAGTACGGCATCAAGGCGATCCCGGCCGGCGGCTACGTCAAGATCGTCGGGATGACGGACCTGGACGAGATCGAGCCCGGCGACGAGGACCGGGCGCTCAAGAACAAGCCGGCCCGCAAGCGGCTGCTGACCCTCTCCGCCGGATCGATCACCCACTTCCTGATCGCGCTGGTGCTGTTCTTCCTCAGCCCGATGCTGTTCGGCGTGCAGAAGGCGGACGCCTCGGCGAAGGTCGGCCACGTCGCGGCGTGCCTGACCTCCGAAGGCACACCGCAGGACAGCTGCACGGCCGGCGCGAAGCAATCCCCGGCGGCGGCGGCCGGGCTGGCCACCGGCGACCTGATCACCACCGTGAACGGCGCGCACATCGCGAACTTCGACGCGCTGACCACCGCGCTGCACCAGCTGCCGGCCAACCAGCCCGCGACGATCACCTTCACCGACCCGCAGGGCGGCCGGCACACCGCGACGATCGTGCCCATCGGCGTGAAGTCCGTCACCTACCCGGACGGGCACACCGCCTCGGGCAGCCTGGTAGGCCTCGGTCCGGACGCTTACACGCAGCATTACAATCCGATCTCCGCCGCCGGGTACAGCGGCCGGCAGTTCGGCAGCGCGATCGTCGGCACGTTCAAGGGCCTCGGCTCCATCCCGGCCGCGATCCCGAAGCTGTTCACCTCCACCGTCGATCACACCCAGCGCTCCGCGAGCTCTCCGGTCGGCGTGGTCGGCATGGCGCAGCTGAGCGGAAGCATCATCGGGGAGGCCGGCTTCTCCGGCTTCTTCGCCCTCGTCGCCGTCATCAACGTGTTCATCGGCGTATTCAACCTGCTGCCGATCCTGCCGTTGGACGGCGGGCACGTCGCGATCCTGCTCTACGAGGAGGCCCGCAAGCGGGTCTACCGGCTGCTGCGCCGGCCGGTGCCGGGCCGCGTGGATCTGAACAAGCTGATGCCGGTGGCGTACGCCTTCCTGCTGCTTTTCGTCGGCCTCACCCTGCTGCTGCTGGCCGCGGACATCACCAACCCGCTGCACCTGCCATCCTGACCGCCCGGCCCGCGGCCGCACTTCGGCCCACGGGATGTGCCGTTCGGCGCACAACCGGTGAAGATCGGGTGAAGGGCGGGGGACGCGGTGCAATGAGAGCAGTCGATGTGTCGTAGCGTTGCTCTTGTCGCTGATCCATTGACGCAGGAACCGCCGTCCCAAGACTGGGGAGAGCCCGAACGATGACCGCCGTTTCCCTCGGTGTTCCGTCCATTCCGGCCAAA
>DASUAR010000160.1:0-8079 GCA_035763685.1 Actinocrinis sp.
GGCGCCCCGTCAAGGTCACCCGACGCCGTTATTCGATAGCGGACCTGAACGTGACGGCGAGTGCCGCGAGTTGGTCGACGGAACGCGGGATGTCGCTGTAGTCGATATAGCCCAGGGTGGACTGGTCGGCCCATATGCAGATGGGCTCCGAACCGTACGTGCCACACTCGAGCAGACCGCCGGCGCTCCCCGTCGGGTACGGCTGCGCGTCAGGTATGCCCATGGTGCTCGTGACGGTGGAGATCAGGGCCTTGGGTGTGGCGGAGAACACCCACCGGTGGCCTGGATCGCCCTTGGCGTAGACGGCATCTACGTCGATGCCGAACTGGACCGTGCCGTTGTAGTAGAGCCCACTGACGGTGCCGTAGCTCGTGGACGGACTGTTCGGCAGCAGCGAGGGGTAGATTTGCCAATCCGGACTGGTGTCCGGCATGAGAAGGCTGAAATCGCCGATGTCCTGGGGCAGAGTTGGTGTCACGGAGTCGCCGACCGTTCCGGCTTGAACCGTGTATGAATCCGACGGGCTCCGCAGCACGAGCGTAGCGATGATGGCGATCAGGACCGAGCAGCCTACCCAGACAGCCACCCGAGTGCGGCTGCTCAGTCGACGTCGGGCGGCCCCTGAAGACTGCGGCTGCGACGAGGCTATTGATGATAGCGGTGCCTGCGGTGCCTGCGGTGCCTGCGGTGCCTGCGGTGCCTGCGGTGCCTGCGGTGCCTGCGGTGCCTGCGGTGCCTGCGGTGCCTGCGGTGCCTGCGGTGCCTCGATCGCTGTCAGCGGTGTGCCCAGAGTCGATGAAACGCCTTGCGATGGTGATGCTTCCAGCGTCGATGGAGCCGTGGCCTGCGCAGTGTCGTCGTGGCCTGAGTCGAGTGGTTCCAGCGGTACCCAGTCCAATCGACCGCTCTGGACGGACTCCTCGCTCATGCCACCCTCTCGCTCATGCTGATAGCCCCGTGCTTGGCGTGGTAGCCGCACCCGCGCGACCGTCGCTCACCATACCGACTCGCTGGTTGGCAGGACCTACGCCTCGCGCTCCACTGGCAGGGACGCGTGCGGCTGGGGATGGGGGGTCGGGCTGGAGTGGGGTGACCCCGTGACTGCAGACACCTTGATACTTGGATCTTGCGAGATCCGTGAGGAAGAGGTGCAACGTCATGGGAAGGCCGTCTGCCTACTCCGAGGAGTTCCGCGCTGACGCGGTGCGGGTGGTGGTCGACTCGACCCCGCGCCGTTCGATCAACGACGTGGCCGTGGAGCTGGGACTGAACCGGGAGAAGGTCGCCCGCCTGATGCGCGAAGCCGGGATCGAAGGGCGCCACCAGCGCCGACGGCGCTGCCTCACCAAGCAGGACAAGACCGCCCCGCCCGCCCCGACCTGCTCGGACGCGACTTCGAAGCCTGCGCGCCGAACGTCAAGTGGTGCGGGGACATCACGTACATCCCGACCGGCGAATCAGGGTTCATGACCTATAAGTTACGTGGAATCACGCTTCGGGGTGGTTCTCGTCGCCGACCGTTGTCGGCTCTCTGGTGGCCTCGTTGTGCGTTCATGTGATGGAGCGATGGTCTGGCTGGGGTTCGCTGTGCCGGTGCGAGCGTGCGGTTGAGTGGTTGCGGATCTGGGCCGACCTGGGCAAGTCCCCGCACACGATCGCTGCTTACGGGCGCGGGCTGGACCGGTTCCTCGGGTTCTGCGAGGCGGCTGGGCTCGACCCGCTCGAGGTCAAACGTGGTGACGTCGCCTCGTATGTGCGGGAGCTGATGGTCAAGCCGCATCACGGCGGAGCTAACGTGCTTGTGTTGGACTCGGGGGCGGGGCTTTCGAATGCGACGCTTCAGCAGCGGCTGGTTCCGGTGCGGCTGTTCTACGACTTCCTGGTCGAGGAGGGGGTGCGTGAGTCGAACCCGGTCGGGCGTGGCCGGTATGCGGCTGGCCGGGGTGGGCAGGGCGCGGCCCGGGGGCTGGTGCCGAGGGTGGAGAAGCTTCCGTGGATTCCCGGGGAGGCCGATTGGCTCAGGTTTCTGCAGGTGGTTCGGGTCGAACCGCCGCGCAACAGGCTGATGCTTGCGTTGGCCTACGACGTGCGCTGCGCCGGGAGGAGCTGTGCGCGCTGCGCACCGATGACCTGGACCCGGCGCACCGGATGCTGCGGGTGCGCGCGGAGACTACGAAGAACCGGCGTGAACGGATTGTGCCGTACTCGGCGGCCACTGGGCAGCTGCTCGGCGGTTATCTGCGGCACCGTGCCACGCTCAGCCGGGAGCGTGGGGCGCTGTTCCTTTCGGAATCCCGGCGCAACTTGGCCGAGCCGTTGACGCTGTGGACCTGGTCGAAGGTGGTGCGCAGACTGGCGCTGGCGGCCGGGGTCCCGCGGTTTTCGACCCACACCACCCGGCACCTGTGCCTGACTGACCTGGCCCGGATGGGCTGGGAGATCCACGCGATCGCGACGCTCGCCGGGCATCGCAGCACCGAGACGACTATGCGGTATATCCATCTGTCCGGACGGGAGCTGTCAGCACGGCTGAACTGCGCGATAGCGCAGGTCCACCAGTTACGGGTGGCCGAGCTGGCTGGTGTGGCCCCGTGAGCGCGGCGCTGTCGCTGGCGGCCGACGAGGCGCTGCCCTCCGGGCGCGCCCGCACGGCCCGCTGGTTCGACGTATCAGGCTTCGACCGGATGGCGGCGTTGTCCCCGGCCGAGCGTGCAGCCCTCGCCTCGCTCGACAGCGTCACCCTGCAGCGCCGCCGGGCCACTGGCACCGCGCCGCCACGGCGCACCGCGGCCGCGTGGAACGCTCTGGAACGGCTGCGCGATCCGCTCGACCAGGCACTCGGCGCGCTGCACCACCAACACGCGCCCAAGTTCCGCCGTTTCGCCCGCCAGGCCGGGGCGCTGGTGCTGGGCAACTGCGCGGCGCTGGAGAAGACCTGGTGGGGCTGGAGCCAGTGGGACTGGGCCCGCTTGATCGGCCCCGACCGTACCCGATTCGACGCCGCGCTGCCGCGGCCCGCCCAGGCCGGGGGCAGCGCCTTCTTAATCGCGCTGGCCTACCTGCTCGGCGACTTCGCCGAGTTCCAGCACATCGGCGCCTTCAATCGGCTCTACCTCGCCGACCTGGTGTTCCGCCCGGACCCGGTGAGCAGCGCTACCGACCAGGCCGCGATGGTCGCTGAGGGCTGGGGCTACCGCGCCCAGACCCGGCACGACGGGCGCCAGCGCCAACCTGGCACCACGGCCGCGATCCTGCTGGTCAACCGCAGCCCGCGGCTGCGCGACCTTGACGATTCGGCCTTCGCGCGGCTCAAAGAGCACCCGGCGCTCGGCGGCGACCGTTACCACGTAGCGCTCTACGCACTTCAGCGCGTCTGCGCGGAACTGGGCTACTGCCGCCCGCCGGTGCGCGAGGGCCGCAACAACGCCCCCGGCCTTCCGGGAGTGCCCGAGACCTGGGCCAGCGTCCTCGAACACT
This sequence comes from Actinocrinis sp., assembly GCA_035763685.1. Classification (GTDB taxonomy): domain Bacteria; phylum Actinomycetota; class Actinomycetes; order Streptomycetales; family Catenulisporaceae; genus Actinocrinis. Next base: position 3,478 of record DASUAR010000160.1, read on the forward strand.
GGTATCAGACCTCGACGCTATCCCCGCGCGCCCGCGCGGTGGTGCGCACCAACGTGGCCAAGACCGGACGCTGGCTCGGCGCCGAACACCCCGAGGCCGCTGACCCGGCCGCCTGGACCCGCACCCTGTGCGCTGCGTGGATCGCGGCCGTGGACCGCATGCGCATCGGCGACTTGGTCGCACGCACCGACCACATCCACGACCGCATCGGCCAGCCCATCGCCCCGCGCACCAAGGCGCACCTGCTGACCTGCATGCGGATCTTCTTCCACGACCTGCAGGAATGGGAGTGGATCCCGCGCCGCTTCGACCCGCGCCGCGCCCTGGCCCTGCCACGCAGCACCGCCGCGCTCATCGGCACCGACCCGAGGGTCATCGCCGAGGACATCTGGGCGAAACTGCTGTGGGCCGGGCTGAACCTGACCATCGACGACATCCCCGACCGCGGTGGCTACTACCCGCTGCCGCTGATCCGCGCCCTCGCACTGACCTGGCTGTTCGCGGGCCTGCGCAGCGACGAGATCATCCGGCTGCGCTCCGGATGCATCCGCTGGCAGCACCAGGGCGCCCCGGTGGCCGCCGACTCACCGCAGATCCCCGCCGCGCAGGCCGTATGCCTGCTGGACGTGCCGGTCAACAAGACCAACACCGCTTTCACCAAACCCGTGGACCCGATCCTCGGCCAGGCCATCGAAGCCTGGCAGACACAGCGCCCCGAGCAGCCCAAACGCCTCGACACGAAGACAAACGAGCACGTTGACATGCTCTTCTCCCTTCGCGCCCACCCCGTTGCCCGCGACTACCTCAACCGGGCCCTGATTCCGATGCTGTGCGGCAAGGCCGGGGTCCCCGCCAGCGATGTCCGCGGAAAGATCACCAGCCACCGGGCCCGCTCGACCATCGCCACCCAGCTCTACAACGCGAAAGAGCCGATGACCCTGTTCGAGCTGCAGGCCTGGCTCGGACACCGCAGTCCCGTCACCACCCAGCACTACGCGAAGATCACTCCGAACACCCTGACCAAGGCCTACACCGAGGCCGGCTACTTCGGCCGCAACATGCGCACCATCGAGGTACTTGTCGACCGCGACACCGTCGCCTCCGGCGACGCCGCCGACGAGACCCCCTGGCAGCACTATGACCTGGGCCACGGCTGGTGCAGCTACAGCTTCTTCGAACAGTGCCCCCACCGCATGGCCTGCGCCAAATGCGACTTCTACACCCCGAAGAACTCGACCAAGGCCCAGATCCTCGAGGCCAAGGACAACCTCCAGCGCATGCTCACCGCCATTCCCCTGACCGAAGACGAACAGGCCGCAGTCGAAGACGGCCAAGAAGCGCTCGACCGACTCCTCCACCGCCTGGCCGACACCCCGACCCCGGCCGGCCCCACACCCCACCAGATCCAGCAGCAATATCAGCTCCCGATCATCGAAGTGAAGCACGGGTCAAACACGAAAGCGCAGGTCCCAGATTCCACATAATCGCCACGGTGATCGACCTGTCCTGCGGCCGCCTGATCGGCTGGTCGATCGCGGACCGCCACCGGGCCGAGCTCGTACGCGACGCCCTGGCCTCTGCGGTGGCGGCCCGCGGCGGCGACGTGGCCGGGGTGATCTTCCACTCCGACAGGGGCTCGGAATACACCTCCCGGCTCGTCGCCGACTACTGCGCAGGTCAGGGCATACGAAGGAGCATGGGCAGAGTGGGTTCGTGTTTTGATAACGCCGCCGCCGAGTCGTTCTTCGCGGCTTACAAGAGAGAGACCGTCACCATGGCCGAGCGCGGTCGCTTCGCCGACGAAGCCGAGGCCCGCCGCGAGACCTTCCGCTGAATCGCGTTCTACAACCACAGGCGCAGGCACCGCCGGGCCGGGATGCTCTCGCCCGTCGACTACGAGCAGCACCACCACCGCCAGGCTCAGCGCCCTGACGGTCCTGCTACACTCGTATCCATAGCCGCATGAAACCCGGTGTCTATGTCCCGGGGGTCACCTCACCATGAACCGGGGCGAGCCGTTCGACACCACCTCCGGGCTTCCCGTCTCCATGTTGAAGACGGCAACGGCCGAAACGAGCTGGTATGAGTTCGCCCTCTCGTACGTGGATCACAAGTGGGCGCGCGCATCCGCTGTCTATCGGCGCGATATTGCCCGCGTCATGGTGACCGTCACCGCAGCCATGCTGCGTATGCAGCCGAGCGGCTTCACCGCCGTTTGGCTGCGCAAGGCACTGCGCGACTGGGCGTTCAACAAAGAACACTGCGACAACGCACCGCCGGAGATCGCGGGCATTCTCGCGTGGGTGAAGCGAAACAGCCTCGCCATAGGAGCGCTCGAAGACAGCGAGTCATTCGGCAAAGTGCTGGCAGCCCTCGCGGTCAACCTCGACGGCAAGACCGCCGCCGGATCGACGATTCGCCGCAACCGCAACATCTTGCACAACGCACTCGGTTACGCGGAACAGCGCCACCTGTTGGCGGAAAACCCGCTCACCCTCGCCGATGACGAACGCGTACGGGCCGTGCGCGCCATCGACAAGCGGCGCCTCGTCAACCCGTCGCAAGCGCGGGCTCTACTGGCCGCAGTCGGCGACCGCAAGCCGAGCGGCCCGCGCGTGTACGCCTTCCTGGCGGTGATGTACTACGCGGCACTGCGGCCCGAGGAAGTCGTCTCACTCTACGTGCGCGATCTCACCCTGCCCGCCACCGGGTGGGGCGAGATCGCGGTGTCCGAACCGCGTCCGGAAGTCGGCAAGCGCTGGACGGACAGTGGCGAGGTACGCGACAAGCGCAGCCAGCCCAAGGGCCGGCAGAAGGGCGAGGTCCGATACGTACCCTGCCACCCCGAGTTGGTCGCGATTCTTCTCGACTACATCGCCGCGCACTGTCTCGAAGACGGCGACCGGCTGTTCACCGGCGTGCGGCGCGGCGATGACCTGGCGGCGACCTGACTCTTATCAATTTAGTGCGCACTTGTCGGGTTACTTGATGAGGGCGAGGGCGTCACGCAGGTCGGATGGCAGCGGGTCTTCGGCGGTGAGGGTGTGGCGGCCGGCGCGGATCTGGATGGTGCGGTAGCGGCGGGCGGTGCACACGAACTTCTTGATCGACCAGCCGGTGCGGTCCTCGATGAACCGGGTGACGGCCAGGGCGGCGAACACGATCGTCAGGTGCGCCTCGATGGACTCGCGCTTGTGGTGGTAGATCGGCCGTGCCCGCAGATCGTGCTTTGACATGCGAAAGCTCTTCTCTATGTTCCACAGCTGATGGTAGGAGCCGATGACGAAGTCGGCGGTGACCGGTGTGCCGTCGGGACAGGTCTGCAAGTTGGTGATGTAGCCCTTGAGCCCGGCCAGGGCCCGTGTCTTGGCCTCCAGCTCCCGGTTGACGCTTCGCACCGCGCCGTCGAGCCGGATGAACCGGTTGCGTTTGACCGGGGCCAGCCCGGCGACCGCTTTCGCGGCCTTGGCGACCTGCTCGTCGATGCCGCGCAGGGCGCGCCGGGCCCGGTCGGCCTTGTACTGGTAGTAGATGACCTGGTCGCGGCGTTTGCTCGTCGGGCCGGCGGGCCAGGGCTGGGTGAAGACGTGCCCGTCGGGGATCTCCTGCCCGGGGTGCTCGCGCCGCCACTGCGCGACCTGGTAGGGCACCTCGGGGATCTTCATGCCCAGGATGAACGAGAGACCCGCGGCCTCGATCGCCTTCTGATTCGCCTCGCTGACCATGCCCGCGTCGGCGACGATCGTCACGTCCGGCAGGTCGTGCGCGGCCATGAACGCCTCGATCACCAGCAGCATCGTGCGGGTCTCGGCCATATTGCCCTCGAACGCGCTGACCATCAGCGGGAACCCGTCCTGCCCGGTGAGTAGACCGAGAGTGATCTGCGGCTCCAGGCGCCGCTCCTTGGAGAACCCGCTCTCGCGGAACCCGTCCCCGGTATCGGTCTCGAAATACAGGGTGCTGACGTCGTAGAGCACCAGGCTAGCCGGCCCCAGGGCGGCATGAACGGCGCACGCGGCGGATATCTCCTGACGCCACGAGGGCTGCGCATAGACCGGCAGGCGCCGGTTGAGCGTGGGATACGACGGCGCGGCGACGCCCGCCTCCTTAAGGACCCGCAGTGCGTCCTGCTTGCTGGTCGGCTCGATGATCCGCGCCAGTACCAGCTGCCGGAACACCTCGTCGCGCCCGGTGGCCTGCGGGAACCCGAGTGTGTCGTACGCGCGGCACAGGGCGTCCCACAGGTGACCTGTGCGCGAGGAGGTGATCTCAAGCGGCCCGGCCGGTCCAGGGCCGTTCAGGCCGAGGTCCAGCTCCATCTGCCCGGCCGCCAGGCGCTCGCGTGCCGCGGCCCGCAGCGCTTCGAGTTCGGCGTCATCGTGTGCCGAGCCAAGGTGCTCGATGCTGCGCGATCCACGCCGCGAGGACCACACGATCTGGACCGCCACCGCTCCCGACGCGGTCTTCACGGTGCGCACGTACGCCACCCGACGAGACTACGAGCCACGGCTTAGTGCGCAAATCCGCAACCAACCAGCGGCAAACTCACAGGTCACAGCGCTACGGCCGAGCGAATCCCACACCAGTGATAAGAGTCAGGTC
>DASUAR010000161.1:0-8006 GCA_035763685.1 Actinocrinis sp.
CACCAAGCGCGACGACGTCGAGCGCGGCCAGGTCGTCATCAAGCCGGGCACCATCACCCCGCACACCGAGTTCGAGGGCCAGGTCTACATCCTGTCCAAGGACGAGGGCGGCCGGCACACGCCGTTCTTCAACAACTACCGTCCGCAGTTCTACTTCCGGACGACCGACGTGACCGGCGTGGTGACCCTCCCCGAGGGCACCGAGATGGTCATGCCGGGCGACAACACCGAGATGTCGGTGTCGCTGATCCAGCCGATCGCCATGGAGGAGGGCCTGCGCTTCGCCATCCGCGAGGGCGGCCGCACCGTCGGCGCCGGCCGGGTCACCAAGATCGTCAAGTAGTACCGGCGATCTGGGAGTAGTTCCCTAGTAAGAACGCTGAGCGGCCCGGGACTCGCAAGAGTCCCGGGCCGTTTCGTCTTCTCCACTCGGCTCGGGTCGTTTTCCGGTCCCCTGACTCAGGGTTCGCAGGCGCCACTCGAGTGCGCAGGATGTCCGTTTCCTGAGACAGGTGTAACTAGTCTGTTACGGAGTCCCCAGTTACCCGCAACCGTGTTGAACGGTCGCTATCTCGTCTTCTAGAGTGTCTGCGGTCAATGTCGCGTGTTGAATAACGGCGGTCACGGGTGGGCAAACTGACCGGATTCGATCGACGATGGGGAGCGACGCTTTTCGGCCTCGGTCTCCGTATCGGTCGTACCGTCAACCGGTTTCCATCATGGGTCGTATTCGTCGGCTCTTCCCTGCTGCTCGGTATCCGCGTCTACTATCCGGTCCCGGTGGGCCTGGCCGACAACAGTGACGGTGCCCGGCTGCTGTGCCAGATCCGGGCCGCACCCGCCGGCGGCTGGCACAACTCCGCCTACTGGCTGTATCTGCGGCTGGTCTACTACCACGACGGCAAACCCTGCACCCAGGCCTACACGAGCTCCCAGCTGCTCGTGGTCAAGGCGGCGCGGCAGCTGACCGCGCTCTTCTTCGACGATCGCATCCTGGATCTGCGGTTCGTCGCGATCATCAACCTGCTGCTGTGGTCGGGGGCCGTCGCGCTGATCTTCGCCGCGGCGCCCGGCCGCCGGCCGGCCCGCTACGGGCTAGCGGCCGGCATTCTCGCCGTCCTGTGCGACTCGATCTTCGCGGATTACATCATCTCGCCGTACAGCGAGCCGGCCGCGGTGACCGGAACCCTGTACGTGATCGCCGGCGCGCTCTGGCTGCGCAAGGCGACGCGGTCCTCGATCGTGGGCACGGCGATATTCATATTCGGGGGCGTCTTCCTCTGCACGGCCAAGACGCAGTCCATTGGCGCACTCGCCGCGATCGCGCTGCTGCTCGCCCTTGTGCCGTTGGGCTGGGCGGCTGGTTGGCGACTTAGCCGGCGGCTCGCCGCGAAGGCGGTGATCCTCTCCGTGATAGCCCTGGTCGTCGCGGCGTACCCGCCCAAGGCCGTGCCTGGCGGACTGGCCGCGGAGACCCGGTTCAACCTGGTGTTCGCGGAGATCCTGCCGCTGGACGGGCATCCGGCGCGCGACATCCAACTGCTCGGGTATCCCGCGGCGGCCGTGCATTACGACCATCAGCCGATCTGGTGCGTTCGCATCTACGACCCGACGCACGCGCCGCTGGCCAACCAGATCGAGAGGCAGATCAGCTACACGGACATCGCGTCCTTCCTGCTGAAGGAGCCCACGGCCGCGCTGCGCGTGCTGGAACACTCCAGCACCGCGGGTTTCTTCAAGCCGCAGCCCACCGCGGTACACTGCCCGGACCTCAACACCCGCATGGGTGACTACACGGAGAGCGCGCACGAAGGCATCGCGTTCGACCGCCGCTTCGTCCCGCTCAGCCTCGCGCTGACGGTGGCCGGCAAGACCGGGTTCCCCGGGCTGGTGCTGCTCTGGGTCGGCTGCCTCGCCGTCGCGATCACCGCCAGGCGCCGCAAGGTGCTCGCGCCACTGGCGGATCTGGTCCTCTTCGCCGGCTGCCTCGGCGTGATCCAGTTCATCACCGCCGCGTTCGGCGACGGCGTGGACATCACCAAGCACATGAACCTCGCGGTCTTCGGCACCGCGTTCTGCGCGCTCGGGACCGGGATCCTCGCCGCGGCGCTGGTGCGGGCGAAGCTGCTCGACACGCTGCGGAGCATGACGCCGCGGGAACTGGTGAACGGCGGTTTGATCAGCGGCGTGCGCGCGCCCCGGCCCGCCGGCGTCGGCCTTCGGGGCGCTCACGTCGCCATCACGCACCTGGCTGCTCGCCATCCGCGCCGGTTCGCCGCAGCAGCGTGGGCGGCGTGCGCGCTGTCCTTCCTCGCCTGGTGCGGCCTGTTCGCCGTCCGGCACCGCTACCTCTGGCAAATGATCGACCTCGACACTTACGTCAAGGCGGTCTCGAACCTGCCGCAAACGCAGGGCTCGCTCTATCAGACGATCTACGGCGGATTCGGCGGGCCGTTCCTCTATCCACCGTTCGCGGCGGCCGTGCTGCACGCCACCACTGTGCTGCCGGAATGGGTCCTGCGCTACGGGATGACCGCCGTCAGCCTCGGCGTGCTGCTGCTCGCCGTGCGCTGCGCCTGGCAACTGCTGGGGCGGCGCCGCAGGCAGGCGTGGACGGCGACGGCGCTGACCTTCGCGGTGGTGCTGTGGCTCGAGCCGGTGCTGCGCACCGTTTCCGACGGCCAGGTCAGCCTCATCCTGTGGGGCGCCGTCATCCTCGACTTCTGTCTCTTCCGCAGCCGCGGACAGGGCTTCCTGACCGGCGTGGCCACCGGCTTCAAACTGACCCCCGCCATCTTCATCGTCTATTTCCTGGTCACTGGCCGGTGGCGGGAAGCCTGCCGGGCCGCGGCCGCCGCGGCCGCGACGGTCGCCATCGGCTGGGTCCTGCTGCCGAAGGCGAGCGCCGAGTACTGGTTCCACGCCGTCGGCGGCCCCAACCGGATCAACGCGCACGTCACCGTCGGCGACGCGACGAACCAGTCACTGCGAGCGCTGATCTTCCGGCTCGGCCCGCAGTCACACCTGGTCCAGCCGACCTGGATCTTCTGCGTGATAGTGCTCGGCGCGGCCGGACTCTACGCGGCGCGCGCAGCGTCGCTGCGTGGGGATGAGGCGACCGGCCTCGGCCTGGCGGCGGTCACCGGCCTGTTGATAGCACCGATCAGCTGGACCCACCACTGGGTCCCAGTCGTCCTGCTGGTCGCCCGGCAGCTGGATCGGCTCGTCACCGCGGGTCCGGGCGGTCGCGCGGCACTACGCGCCCGGCTCGCCGCCCTGTCGACCGTGGCGCTGTTCCTGGTCTATCCGATGCGGCTCGACTTCAACGGTCACTGGTCGCCCCACGAGGCGATATACCCCTACGGCCTGGTCTGGCTCGCGCCGCACGCGGACAGCCAGGAGTTCTGGTGGACACCGCTCGACTTCGTCATCGGCAACCTGTACATATTCGCCGGCGTCGGATTCCTCGCCTATCACGTGTACGTCGCGGCCAGGGCCACGGTGACGGCGCCGAAAATCGTGCCGCTACGGCCGGTGCCGGTGCTGCGCCCCGCAGCCGTCGAGCCGATGCCGCTGCCGATTCGCTCCGGTTACGGCCGGCACCGGACGCGGCCGGCCGTCGTCCCCGCCGAACCGGCGGGTGTGGGCGTCGCCTCGGAGAGCACCTGAGCGCCGTGGACCCGGCACATGAAATAGGCTGCCGCGCATGACGGGGTGGAACAGACGCGCGACGTGGGTCAGCCCCCGAATGGTCGTCGTCTCCGCATTCACCGGCGCGGCCGCGATAGGCGTCAGCGCGGCGATCTTCGCGTCCTCGGCGCGGCCGGCGAACGCCGCTCCCGCCTTACCCGCGGCCACACTCGTCGCCTCGACCGCGAACTTGATCAGCCAGGTGTCCGGAGTGCCCGCCGTTTCACCCGCCGACCTCTACCAGAACGACACGCCCTCCCGATTCCAGCTGGACGCCGGGGACCTGGCGATCATGTGGGACGGCGGTGACGGCACCGTCCGCATCGCCTACGGGGACAGTTACGGAACGGGATGGCGGCCGTCGACCGCCGGCGGCCCGGACGGCTTCGACAACACCCACGCGGACTGGCGCTGCAACACCCTGGCCTTCTCGAGCGACCGCGATCTGGCCGCGGGCATGCGGATCGACGACATGATCCAGGACCATCCGGGCCACGCCGCGCAGCTGCTGCCCTGCCAGAAGGTTCGCGGCACCGAGGAGACCTTCGTGCCCACGTCGGGCATCCACCTCGGCTCAGTGGACTACATCGCGTCGATGTCGGTGAACCACTGGGACGCGCGCTCCGGAGTCTGGCGGACGAACTACTCGCAGATCTCGTACTCCCTCGACGCCGGCCACACCTGGACCAAGTCCTCGCTGCGCTTCACGAACAACGGCTCCGGGACGGACAAGTTCCAGATGCTCACCCTGGTCGCGCAGGGCATGTACGTGTACGTCTACGGAACGCCGAACGGACGCTTCGGCGACGCCTACCTCGCGCGCGTCCCGGCCGACCGCCTACTGGACTCCACGGCCTACGAGTTCCTCACCGGCTCGGGATGGCGGCAGGGGAATCAGGCCGAGGCCGACGCGGCGCCGGTCGTGCAGGCGCCGGTCGGAGAGATCTCGGTCTTCTACGACGCGGCGCTGAGCACCTGGCTGATGACCGGCCTGGACCAGCCGAAGAACGACATCGTGCTGCGCACCGCCCCGTCGCCGGCTGGGCCGTGGAGCCGGGAGCAGGTGCTGGTGTCGGGGCAGCAGTATCCGGGCCTGTACGGGGGATTCATCCATCCGTGGAGTAACGGTGCCGACCTCTATTTCACGATGTCGCGATGGAATCAGTACCAGGTCTACCTGATGCACAGCACGTTGACGAAGCGCTGACCGCGTCTGCGCATAGGACGCCGATACCTCGACCGTCGACCTCGTGAGCGAAGCCCGCCGGTCAGGACGGGTTCGCGGCGGGAGGCTCCTCGTGCGTCGACGGACGGGGCTCCGTCGGCTGCTCCACGTGCGCTGCGCCTTCCTCGTGGGAGGCGGGTGCTGAAACGGGGCCCTGCTCTCCCGTCATCGGCTGCTCGTGCAGTGGCTGCTCGTGAAACGCTTGCTCGTGAACCGGTTGCTCGTGACCGGGTTGCTCGTGAACCGGTTGCTCATGAATTGGCTGCTCGGGAATGCCGATGGCCCAGTGCGTGTAGCCGGACGCGTCCGGTTGCGGCTGCTCGGGGTATTCGCCGGAATACTCGGCCGGTTGTACCGGGTAACCACCGCTTGGGTACTCGGGCTGGACTTCAGCGCCCCACGCCGAATAGTCGACTGCCTGCGCGGGAGGACCGTACTCGGGATACGCGGCCGCCGGATCTTGGTACGCGGCCGGTCCCACAGTCATCATCGGGGCGGGCTCGGAGAACACGTACCCGTGCCGGAGCTTGCCTCTGCGGTCCCGCTGCCAGCGGATAGCGAACACCGCCCCGACGACCACCACCAGGCCCGCCACGATTCCGACGATCACCATCCAAAGCGGGGAGTTCCCGCCTGAGGGCACCGCGACCGGCGGAACGCTGGGCTTGAGCTTCGGCGGGGCCCCGAGCGGCGCGGCGTTGGGCGACGGAGCGGCCGCGGCGACGGCCTTGGTCGGATTGATCGTGCCGTATCCGACGCGGTTGTCGATCCGGGTCCCGTTGCCGCTCGCGGTGTTGAGGATGATCTGCTCGACCTGTCCGGCCGTCCACGTCGGGTGCAGCGACCAGACCAGGGCGGCCTCACCGGCGGTCAGCGCGGCGGCGCAGTTGGTGCCGTTGTGCGTCTGGTACTTGTCGCCCGGGCCGTCCGCCATGATGTCGGTGGCCGGTGCCGCGACGCTGACCTTGGAACCCGAAGCCGAGGAAGACCACCACTCCAGGTTCGTCTGTTTGATGCCGGCGACCGCGAGCACGCCGCTGAGCGCCGCCGGCGTCCACATGATGTTGCCCGCCGAGGTGTTGTTACCGCTGGGCGCCACCACGATCGCCCCGTTCGCCAGCGCGTAGTCGATCGCGTTGCGCACGGTCGCGTCGTTCGCGGCCGGCAGGACGATGTCGATGATCTTCACGCCGTTGCCCACCGCCACGTGAATGGCCTGAGACAGGTACGCGGAGATGGCGATGTGGTTGGAGTCCACGCCGACCGCGATGGGATCCACCTTGGCGTGTGCGGCGAGGCCGATCACTCCGTCCGAACCCCCGGAGGTGGCGTGGCCGTGTCCGGCGATCAGTGAGGCCACCTCGTTGGCGAAGCAGTCCTCGCCCGGCGCGTTCGCGTCGGTCACCGAGAGATTCGGCGGGAAGGTCAGCACCTGGCCGAGCGAACCGCTCAGGTCGGCGTTCGAGGAGTCGACCACGTCGCCGAGGACGGCCACGGTCGTGCCGTCGCCGAGCGAACTCGGCCACGCGCCCGAAAAGTCGAGCGCTCCGTAGAGCCACCATTCCTGGGCGCCGATCGGCCCCATCACCTCCGCGCCCTGAGCCGGACCCGCGGTCAGCGCCAGCACCCCCGCCGCGAGCGCCACTGCGAGCGCCGATTTGCCCTTGCCTACCCGGGACATCCCGGTCTCTCCCCTCCGTGGCGCGGCCCTGCGTCCGTTCCAGTACAGTTCACTGATTCCACGCGCGTGCGCTGATCGTACCGGTATCCTGCGCCGGGCCCGCGGGCAGGAACAAGTCCCGGTCGGCTGGGTGCCGCGGCACCCGGTTCCGGCGTTCGGACCGGCCTCGATTTGGCCTGGGGCAGGGCACTCCGGCATACTGTTTCAGTTGCTCGGCGAGGGTTGCCCTTTCGCCGGGCGCCCGGAGTGAAGTACCAGCCACTCGCGAAGTCTCGCCAGAAGGCGTGCCAGCTGCGCGGTGGACCTCCAGGGCCCGTGCTCATCAGCAATGGTGACCGGCAGGGTTGTGCCCTGCTGCTGTGCCTTGTGTGCGGCAGCAGCGCGACACGCCCGACCGCGTGGGTCGGAGGAAACCGGACAGACGGCTCAGAACAGAGGCAAGCCCGCACCGCGGGGGCGCCGCAGTTTACGAGTAGAAGGAAATCGAAGCAGCCATGGCGGGACAAAAGATCCGCATCAGGCTCAAGGCCTACGACCACGAGGTCATCGACTCCTCGGCGCGCAAGATCGTCGAGACGGTGAGCCGCACTGGTGCGCAGGTCGCGGGCCCGGTGCCGCTGCCGACCGAGAAGAACGTGTACTGCGTTATCCGTTCGCCGCACAAGTACAAGGATTCGCGCGAGCACTTCGAGATGCGCACCCACAAGCGGCTCATCGACATCCTCGACCCGACCCCCAAGACCGTCGACTCGCTCATGCGGCTCGACCTGCCGGCCGGTGTCGACATCGAGATCAAGCTCTAAGGAACCTGCCGATCATGAGTAAGCAGATCAAGGGCCTCCTGGGAGAGAAGCTCGGCATGACACAGGTCTGGGACGCGGACAACCGGGTCGTCCCGGTCACCGTGGTCAAGGCCGGGCCCTGCGTCGTGACCCAGGTGCGCAACACCGAGAACGACGGCTACAGCGCGGTCCAGATCGCCTTCGGCGAGATCGACCCGCGCAAGGTCAACAAGCCGCGCAAGGGCCACTTCGACAAGGCCGGCGTCACCCCGCGCCGCCACCTGGTCGAGCTGCGCACCGACGACGCCGCTGACTACACACTCGGCCAGGAGCTCACCACCGGGGTCTTCGAGGTCGGTCAGCGCATCGACGTCGTGGGCACCTCGAAGGGTAAGGGCACCGCGGGTGTCATGAAGCGGCACAACTTCCGTGGCCTGGGTTCCTCGCACGGTACCCAGCGCAAGCACCGCTCCCCGGGTTCGATCGGCGCCTGCGCCACCCCGGGCCGCGTGTTCAAGGGCGTGCGGATGGCCGGCCGGATGGGCAACGCGCGGGTGACCGTGCAGAACCTGACCGTGCACGCCATCGACGCCGAGAAGGGCCTGCTGCTGATCAAGGGCGCCATCCC
>DASUAR010000162.1:0-2499 GCA_035763685.1 Actinocrinis sp.
AGGCACAGGGCACTCCTGAAGTCATCGCGTTCGTATGCTTCCGGCCAGGCCGGGACCCGGCCGAGCGGAATCCCGGCGTTGGGTCTGCGGCTATGCTACCCGTCAGTAACAAGAAGCGGTACCCGGGGATTCCAGCGTGGCCCGGGCCGCTCAAGCCGCGCTTTCGTGCCCCTGTGGGAGCGGGTGAGGGGAGGAGGAGCGCGGCACGGAGCCGGCGGACGTGAGTTCTCTGATTTCGGCACCGGCGCCCGGACTCGCAGCGCCGGGACTCACAGCGCCGGGGGACGCACCGCCTCGCGGCGCAGCGCCGAGCCGATCACGTGTGCGGTCAGCTGGACCTGCCACGGCCGCGCGCCACCTGCCCCCAGCGTCTCGGCGATGACCTCGTCATCGAGGTCGTCCGGCGGGGACCAGCACAGCCGGCGCAGCAGGTCCGGGGAGAGCAGGTTCTCCACCGGGATCAGATGCTCGTCGGCGATCGCGGCCACCGCCGGCCGTGCCGCCGCCAGCCGAGCCGCCGCTTCGGGCGCGCTGCGCTCCCAGGACTTCGCCGGCGGCGGACCATCGTGCGCCGGCTGCGCCGAGGGCAGGTGAGAATCCGGCAGCGCCAGCGCGCTCCGCATGGCCGCGTGGTAGCCGACCGCGTCGGCTGATCTCGTCCGGCCGGAGAATCCGGGCACTGCACGCAACGCCTGGACCGTCTCGGGCAGGCTGCTCGCCGCCTCGATGATCGCGCTGTCCGGCAGCACTCGACCCGGCGTCATGTCGCGTCGGCGCGCGAGCATGTCGCGGTGCTCCCAGAGCGCACGGACTACCGCGAGGTTGCGCGGCTTACGCACCTTGTGAATGCCTGATGTCCGACGCCATGGCTCTGCACGCGGCGGGTGCGGGGCGGCGGCCAGGACCGCCGCGAACTCCTGTTCCGCCCAAGCCAGCTTTCCCTGCGCTTCGAGGTCGCGGTGTACCGCCTCGCGCAGATCGACCAGCAGTTCGACGTCGAGGGCGGCGTACCGCAGCCACGGCTCTGGGAGCGGTCGTGTTGACCAGTCGTCGGCTGAGTGACCTTTCTCCAGCGAGTAGCCCAGCAGTTCCTGGACCATCGGGCCAAGCCCGACGCGCGCGTAGCCTGCCAGCCGGCCGCCGAGTTCGGTGTCGAAGATGCGCGGGGGAGTCAGTCCCACCTCGCGCAGGCAGGTCAGGTCCTGAGCTGCTGCGTGCAGAACCCATTCGGTGTCCGCGAGCGCCGCGCTCAGTGCGGAGAGGTCAGGGCAGGCGACCGGATCGATCAGCAATGTGCCCGCGCCCTCACGTCGCAGTTGCACGAGGTACGCGCGCTGGCTGTACCGATAACCGGAGGCCCGCTCGGCGTCGACGGCGACCGCTCCGCGGCCCGCAGCGAACGCCGCCACCGCCGCCGCGAGTACCTCGGCGTCGGCGATGACGTCGGGTACGCCGTCACGCGGGACGAGGAGGGGCACGGCTTCTGGGTTGAGCGGCGGCTGCTCGCGGGCGTCAACGGTCACGCCCTTACCGTAACGCGCGAACGGCCCGCTTAGACGGTTGATTCCTGGCCATATCCGCTAACGCGTGTTGCGCCAGGGCCGAGAAGCTGCTTTAGGAGGGGCGACTGGTGTCGCATAGGTGGATCAAACGCGCGCCGGGCGCGTGGTGATCCACGCGCCCGGCCAGAGCGGCTGCTGTCTTCGGCTGATTCTGTTAGTAGGCAGCTACGCGATCACGCGGCGATGCCGTTACGCGATGATGCCGCCGCGCATGGCCACCGCGACCATCCCGGCCCGATCGCCCGTGCCGAGCTTGCGGGCGATGCGAGCCAGGTGGCTCTTCACGGTCAGCGCGGACAGACCCATCGTCTGGCCGATGGCCTTGTTCGAGCGGCCATCCGCGACGAGGCGCAGCACCTCGATCTCGCGCGCGGACAGCTCGCGGCAGCCGGCGTTCATCGTGTTCGGCATGGTGCCTACGGCCAGGGCCGCCGCGGTGCCGGCCGCGCCGCTCATCGCCGCGAGCCGCTGCTGCCGCAAGTGCGGCGGCATACCGGAGACGCTGCCGAAGCCGGGCCTGGCCTGAGGGAGCGCGCGGGCACCGGTCACCACGTAGCCGCGGACCCCGGACGCCAGCGCCGCACGCACCGCGTTCGTGTCATCGGCCGTGGAGATGGCGACCGCGCTGCTCCAGCCTGCATTACGCATCTCGGCCAGCAGCGCGAGGCCGGGGCCGTCCGGAAGGTGCACGTCCACGACGGCGATGTCGCGTGGGGTGGCCATCCTGGTCCTGGCTTCCGCGATGGTGGACGCCTCGACGACGTCGCGGACGCCGAGCGCCCACAGGTGTCGGGTAACCGAGGTGCGTACCCGCAGGTCGTGGACCACGACCATGGCGGTGAGCTTGGCCGGCCGATAGGCCAGCAGGCTCGCAGTGTGATCGACGAGTACCGACACCTGGCCTCCCGATGTTGGACGGGGATCGGCCGCAGAGGGT
>DASUAR010000163.1:0-15375 GCA_035763685.1 Actinocrinis sp.
GGGTGGAAACCTGGGCCGCCGCTCCCGGATTTCCCTCCGGTCGTAACGACCTTTTCCGCACCGTAGAGCGATGAATCGGGCGAATCAATCACCAACGGCCCTAATCACCCTTGTGTCGCAATGGTTTCCACCGAGGGTGGACCGTGAGAAGTCGGACTATCCGCCGCTGGCGCGGCGTTATCCGGGTTCTGCGCACATGCGCTACAGGTCGGTCGCGGTGCCGCGCTTCTCGTCTACTGCGCGCAAAAAACGCTCAAGGCGGCGCATCGCGTCATCCTGATCGTGTCGGGACGCGGCGGTGATGACCAGCAGCCGCCTCACGAAATCAGCGCGGTCCGGCAGTTCCAGATCCATTCCGCGCAACACGCCGTGCGCTTCCTTCAGCAGCTCGGCCAGTCGCGCATAGCCGGAAAGCTCGCGCAGTTCCTCGGAATCGAACAGCTCGGCGGACGACGCGGCGCCATGGCCGGTAGCGTCACCGTCCTGATCCGCGCCACGCTGTTCCACCTGCACCCGTCCATTGTGCCCCGAGTTGGCGCATGCTCCGGTCACGCGCTGCTCACCGCCCTAAGACACCAACGCGGCCGGATTGCTCGCCGCCGCATCCATGCGGAAGCGGCGCGTCGCACCGGTGGTGGCCGGTACAACGCGCCGCTCGGGATGCTGCTGACCGCTTAGGCCGGGATGGGCTGCGTGACGGGCTTGAACGACGGCCGCTCCGTCTCAAAGGTGTCGATAGCGTCCACGTGCCGCAGGGTCAGGCCGATGTCGTCGAGCCCTTCCATCAGCCGCCAGCGCGTGTAGTCGTCGATCTCGAAAGCCGCGACCAGTTCGCCGGCGCGCACCTCGCGCGCCGCCAGGTCGACGGTCACCTCCGCCTTCGGGTCGGCCTCGATCAGCTCCCAGATCCGCTCCACGGTCGGCTGCGGCAGCACGACGGTCAGCAGGCCGCCCTTGAGCGAGTTGCCGCGGAAGATGTCGGCGAAGCGGGAGGAGATGACCGTCTTGAAGCCGTAGTTCTGCAGCGCCCAGACCGCGTGCTCGCGGGACGAGCCGGTGCCGAAGTCGGGCCCTGCGACCAGGACCGACGCACCGGCCCGCTCCGGCTTGTTGAGCACGAACTCGGGGTCGTTGCGCCACGCGGCGAACAGCCCGTCCTCGAAACCGGTGCGAGTGACCCGCTTCAGGTACACGGCCGGGATGATCTGGTCGGTGTCCACGTTCGAGCGGCGCAGCGGAACCGCGGTGCCGGTGTGGCTGACGAACTTCTCCACGGCTCAGACCTCCAGCAGATCGGACGGGGCGGACAGGTGGCCCGTCACGGCGGTGGCCGCGGCGACCAGCGGCGAGACCAGGTGCGTACGCCCGCCCTTGCCCTGACGGCCCTCGAAGTTGCGGTTCGAGGTGGAGGCGGAACGCTCGCCCGGCGCCAACTGGTCCGGGTTCATGCCGAGGCACATCGAGCAGCCCGCGAAACGCCATTCCGCGCCCGCCGCCTCGAAGACCTTGTCCAGGCCCTCGGCCTCGGCCTCAAGGCGCACCCGCGCCGAGCCGGGCACGACCAGCATCCGCACGCCTTCGGCGACCTTTCGGCCCTTGATCACCTCGGCGGCGGCGCGCAGGTCCTCGATCCGGCCGTTGGTGCATGAGCCCACGAACACCGTGTCGACGGTGATCTCGCGCAGCGGCGTGCCCGCGCTCAGGCCCATGTACTCCAGCGCCCGCTCGGCGGCGGCGCGCTCGTTCGGGTCGGCGTACGAGGCTGGGTCCGGAACACGGTCGCCGAGCGGCACGCCCTGGCCGGGGTTGGTGCCCCAGGTGACGAACGGGGTCAGCGCGGCGGCGTCGATCTCGACCTCGGTGTCGAAAACGGCGTCCTCGTCGGTCTTCAGCGTCGACCAGTAGTTGACGGCCGTCTCCCAGTCCGCGCCCTGCGGGGCGTGCGGCCGGTCCTTGAGGTAGCCGAAGGTGGTGTCGTCGGGCGCGATCATGCCCGCCCTGGCGCCGGCCTCGATCGACATGTTGCAGATCGTCATCCGGCCTTCCATGGACAGCTCGCGGATCGCCTCGCCGCGGTATTCGAGCACATAGCCCTGCCCGCCGCCGGTGCCGATCTTCGCGATCACGGCCAGGATGACGTCCTTCGCGGTCACTCCGGGCCGCAGCCGGCCGGTGACGTTGATCGCCATGGTCTTGAACGGCTTGAGCGGCAGCGTCTGGGTGGCGAGCACGTGCTCGACCTCGCTGGTGCCGATGCCGAAGGCGAGCGCGCCGAACGCGCCATGTGTCGAGGTGTGCGAGTCGCCGCAGACGATGGTCATACCCGGCTGGGTGAGACCGAGCTGCGGGCCGATCACGTGCACGACGCCCTGGTTCGCGTCGCCGAGGGAGTGCAGCCGGACGCCGAACTCGGCGCAGTTGCGCCGCAGCGTCTCGATCTGGGTGCGGGAGACCGGGTCGGCGATCGGCTTGTCGATCTCCAGGGTCGGGGTGTTGTGGTCCTCGGTGGCGATCGTCAGATCCGGCCGGCGCACCGGACGTCCGGCGAGCCGAAGCCCGTCGAATGCCTGCGCGCTGGTGACCTCATGCACGAAGTGCATGTCGATGTAGAGCAGGTCGGGTTCGCCCTCGGCGCGGCGCACCAGATGCGCCTCCCAGACCTTCTCGGCCAGGGTGCGGCCCCTGGCGGCCGCGGTCCCTGCGGCATTGGCTGCCATCGGTTTTCTCTCCTTCGGCTTCGCCGGCCCCGCCGTTGGGGTTGTTCCGGCGATGGGCGATAGGCACAGTCACACCGGTTGCTCGGCGGATCGACGCCCAGATCTTCGGGGCTGCGCTCGTCGAACTCGGTCGGTGGTACGAGCCTGGCACCGTCCCAATGGCCATCGCATTTGTGTCTCGTGATTTGAGATGGCAATATCGTTCCATGGACACAGCCCGCTCCGTGGACAGTCTCCGCACCGTGGATCCGGCCCGCGCCCTGGATCCGGTTGCCAGAGCAGCAGAATCGGGCCGCGCCGGGGATCCCGGCCGTGCCGCGGACCCGTACGGCCGACCCGGGGACAGCCTGCGCTCGACGGAGGCTGCCCGTTCGCTCGACTCCGGTTCCAGCGGGGTCGGAGTGCTGGACAAGGCGGCCGCCGTGCTCTCCGCCCTGGAGGCAGGCCCGGCCACCCTCGCCGCCCTGGTTTCCGCGACCGGTTTGGCCCGGCCGACCGCGCACCGGCTCGCCGTGGCGCTTGAGCACCACCGGCTGGTCTCGCGGGACATGCAGGGCCGCTTCATCCTCGGTCCGCGGCTTTCCGAGCTGGCGGTCGCGGCGGGCGAGGACCGGCTGCTCGCGGCGGCCGGGCCGGTGCTGACGCATCTGCGCGACATCACCGGCGAGTCGGCGCAGCTGTACCGGCGCCAGGGCGACATGCGCGTGTGCGTGGCGGCGGCCGAGCGGCTTTCCGGACTGCGCGACACGGTCCCGGTCGGCACGGCGCTGCCCATGGCGGCGGGATCCGGCGCACAGGTGCTGCTCGCTTGGGAGGAGCCGGACCGGATGCACCGCGGCCTCCAGGGCGCGCGTTACACGGCGACGACGCTGGCGGGCGTGCGCAGGCGCGGCTGGGCGCAGTCGGTGGCCGAGCGCGAGATGGGTGTCGCCTCGGTTTCGGCGCCGGTGCGCGGCCCGAACAACCGGGTCATCGCGGCGGTTTCCGTCTCCGGGCCGATCGAGCGGCTGACCCGGCAGCCGGGCAAGCTGCACGGTGAGGCCGTGGTCGAGGCGGCGGCGCGGCTGTCCGAAGCGGTCAAGCGCGGCTCCTGACCGCGCCGGCGCCGCGCAATTGCGCATTCCGGACGCATCCGAGCATGCTTAAGCCACGCCTTGGCCGGCCATAGCAGAATTCGAGCATGCCGATGGACCTCGAATTGCGCGACCGGACGGTGCTGATAACCGGCGCCTCCAAGGGAATCGGGCGCGCGTGCGCCGACGGTTTCGCGGCCGAGGGCGCCACGCTCGATCTGGTGGCGCGCAGCGCGGCGGACCTGGAGCGGGCAGCGGACGAGCTGCGCGAAGCCCATTCGGCAAAGGTGCGCACCCACGCGCTCGACCTGAGCCTGTCCGCGGATCAGCGTGAGCTTGCCGAGCGGCTGGACGCCGTGGACATCGTGGTGAACAACGCCGGAGCGGTCCCCGCCGGCGACGTCTCCCGGATCGACGAGGAGACCTGGCGCCGCGCCTGGGATCTGAAGATCTTCGGCTACATCAACCTGACCCGGCTGCTGCTGCCACGGCTCTGCGCCCAGGGAAGCGGCGTGATCGTCAACGTGATCGGCACCTCCGCGCTGCGCCCCACGCCGGACTTCATCGCCGTGTCAACCGGCAACGCCGCTCTTGACGCCTTCACGCGCGCGCTGGGTAGCAACTCGCTCAAGCGCGGCGTGCGCGTACTCGGCGTGCATCCGGGCCTGATTCTGACCGATCGGCTGATCTCGCAGGCTCGGCTCTATGCGGACGCGAAACTCGGCGATGCGGAGCGGTGGCGAGAAATGATCCCCGCGGACACCCCGCCGGGCACCCCGGATCAGGTGGCGGACGTCGTCGTGTTCCTTGCCTCAGCCCGCGCGAGCCATCTGAGCGGGATCGTCGTTCCCGTGGACGGCGGCGCGACCGCGTCCTGAGCCGTGCGACCGCGCCCTAAGCGAAGCTCAATGAGACGTTATCGGCGCAGCGCTCTAGACCTGTGCGCGACGAATGTCGGGCATGATGCGCAGGTAGATCGAGAAAAAGGCGCGCGCATTAACGGGAAAATGCCCGCCCCGAACCCTTGACCTGTCAATTGGTCTAGTCCACTGTATGAATCCCCGGATCGCACGCGGCGGCATCTCTCCCCTGCCCGCGCGCCGGGCCGATTGACCCTCGGACCGCCACGCGGTTCGGACCGGACGGCGCCCCGGTCCGCCTCGCTCCCCCTCCGCTCGACTGCGCCGTGCCCACGTCGCGCAGCCCACGGGCGGCGAACGTGAACAGGAGTAGTCCTTGAGAAGGAAGCAATTCGCGGCGCTGGGCGCGGTGGCCGCGGTCGGGATCGCCACCGGCACGACCTTCGCGCTGGCCACGTCGAGCAACGCGGCGACCACCGCGCTGTCGAGCAACTGGTACGCCTCCGCGCCGTACCTCTACGTCAACGACTCCGCCACCCCTGACCCCGGCACCGTCATGGACGCGACCGGGCAGAAGGCCTTCGAGCTCGCCTTCATCCTCGACGCCGGCGGCTGCACCCCGGCCTGGAACACCAGCGACCCGGTCTCCTCGGACACCTCGGTCGGCAACCTGATCAACGGAATCCGGGCCAAGGGCGGTGACGTCTCGGTCTCCATCGGCGGCTACGGCGGCACGAAGCTCGGCCAGGACTGCGGGACCCCGGCCGCCACCGCCGCCGCGTACCAGCAGGTGGTCAGCAAGTACTCGATCCACGCGATGGACTTCGACCTGGAAGAGCCGGAGTACGAGAACAGCACGGCGATCGCGAACGAGCTCGGCGCGGCGCAGATCCTGCAGCGCGACAACCCGGGCCTCATCGTCACCGTGACCATGCCGGGCACCACCTCCGGCACCGGCTACTTCGGCGGCCTGCTGCTCGACGAGTCCAAGTCGCTCGGCTTCGCCCCGGCCAGCTTCTCGATCATGCCCTTCGACGGCGGGTTCAACGGAGCCTCGTCGCAGACCGCGGCGCTCGACACCTTCCACAACCTGCTCGAGACGCACATGGGCTGGGACAGCGCGACGGCGTACGCGCACGAGGGCATCTCGATGATGAACGGGCGCTCGGACTCCGGCGAGTACTTCTACCAGTCGGATTTCCAGAGCGTGCTCAGCTACGTCGAGAACAACCACCTCGGCAGGTACACCTTCTGGGACGTCAACCGCGACCGGCAGTGCACCCCGCCGGACAACAACGGCACCACGTCGAGCTCGTGCAGCAGCGTGCCGCAGAACAGCTGGGACTTCACGAAATACACGACCCAGTTCGCCGGCGCGACCCCGCCCACGACCGTTCCGTCCAGCACGCCGAGCGCGAGCCCGACCGGCGGTAGCGGAGGCGGTAGCTGCTCGGCTGCGGCTTGGGTGTCCACGACCGCGTACAACGGCGGCGCAGTGGTCTCCTACAACGGCCACCAGTGGACCGCGAAGTGGTGGACCCAAGGCGACATCCCCGGCAACAACTCCCAGAACGTGTGGACCGACAACGGCGCGTGCAGCGGCGGCGGTAACCCGAGCCCATCTGCTTCGAGCGGAGGCGGCGGCACCTGCTCGGCTGCGGCCTGGGTGTCCACGACCGCGTACAACGGCGGCGCAGTGGTCTCCTACAACGGCCACCAGTGGACCGCGAAGTGGTGGACCCAAGGCGACATCCCCGGCAACAACTCCCAGAACGTGTGGACCGACAACGGAGCCTGTTAGTGCCGGTAGCAGGTATGTAGCAGAGAAGTAGCAGGTAACTGTTACGCGCTGGGCGCGGGCGGCAAGTAGCCGTCCGCGCCCTTGTCGTTGTGCCGCAACCGCCGGAACTGAGCAGCCTCCAGCAGACGAGCTGCGTCCTCAAGCTGACAGCGCCGCCGAAAGTGAATCGCGTCATTGAATGCGTGCGCGAACTGCGCTAGAGTGGCCAATCGCGCATGTTTGCGCGCAGCACTAAATAAGCCGAACTTCCGGCTACTTCATACAGTAGAGACCTGGGAGGCGTCTTGTCAAGCGGATCCGCCGAAATCGCCCGCGAGCAGGAATACGTGACCATGCTCTACAACCGGCTCGACGCACTGCGCGAGCGCGCCGCGGGTCGGTTCGCGCAGGTACTGCGGCAGGCAGGAGGCACGCGGCAAAGCCGCACCGAGCGCGATATCGCAGCCGGCGAGCAGGCCGACCGGCTCGCTCAGCTGGACGCCGCCGAGGACGGGCTGTGCTTCGGCCGGCTCGACTTCAGCCCTGCCGACGGCGGTACGAACGCCGACGACGAGGGTTCGCCCGCCGACCCGAGCGAGCGGCGCTACGTCGGCCGGCTCGGCATCCGTGACGAGGCCGATGACTACGAACCGCTGCTGATCGACTGGCGCGCCCCGGCGGCCCGGCCGTTCTACATCGCCACCGCCGCCGCCGCGCTCGGTGTCCGGCGTCGCCGCCACATCAAGACCCGGCAGCGCACCGTCACAGGGCTCGACGACGACGTGCTCGACCTCGACGCCCTGGACGGCGAACGTGACGCGGCCGGCGCGGCGCAAGGCCTGGTCGGTGAAGGAGCCTTGCTCTCCGCGGTCACCGCCAACCGGACCGGGCGGATGCGGGACGTCGTCGAGACGATCCAGGCGGAACAAGACCATGCGATCCGGGCCGGCCTGCCCGGCGTCCTGGTCGTGCAGGGCGGCCCCGGCACCGGGAAGACCGCGGTGGCACTGCACCGCGCCGCGTACCTGCTCTACACCCACCGCGAGCGGCTGGCCAGGCGCGGCGTGTTGATCGTCGGCCCGAACCCGACCTTCCTGCGGTACATCTCGCACGTGCTGCCCTCGCTCGGCGAGACCAGTGCGGTGTTGCGCACCCTCGGCGAGCTGTTTCCCGGCGTCGTCGCCGACCGTGCGGAGGCGACGCGGACCGGCGAGATCAAGGGACGCGCGGTCATGGCGGACGTGCTGGCCGCCGCCCTGCGCGCCAGGCAGCGAGTGCCGGAGAAGCAGCTCGAGGTCGAGATCGATCACGTCGTCTACCGGCTCGACCGGGAGACCTGCGCCGAAGCGCGGGAGCTTGCCCGCGGCGCTCTGGAACCGCACAACCTCGCCAGGCCCGCGCTGGTCGACCGCATCCTCGACGCGCTGACCGAGCAGGTGGTGCAGCGGCTGAATCAGGACCCGTTCAGCGAGTTGACCCGCGAGTTGGTCGCCGAGATCGAGCGGGATCTGCGGCAGTTCGGTGACCTGGGCGAGGCCCCGCTGGAAGAGGAACTGCTGAGCCGCCGGGACGCCGCGCAGATCCGGCGCACGCTGGCCGAGGAGCCGGCCGTGCAAGCCGCGCTCGACTGGCTCTGGCCGGAACTGACGCCGCAGCAACTGCTTGCCGAGCTGTTCGCCGATCGCGACCTGCTGGAAGAGGCCGCGGCCGGACTGCTCACCCCGGACGAGCAGGCCGCGTTGCTCCGCGAGCGCAGTGCCGACTTGAGCGGGGCTGATTCGAGCGAAGCCGAGCGCGGCGAGGCGGACTGGAGCGACGGCGGCTGGTCCGTAGCCGACGTGCCGCTGCTCGATGAGGCCGCTGAGTTGCTGGGTACCTCGGACGACCGCGCGGAAGAGGAGGAGCGCCGCCGCCGGGAGCGTCAGGTGGCTTACGCACAGGGCGTGCTCGACATCCTCGCCGGATCGGCGCTGCCGGACGTCGAGGACCGCAAGGAGGACCTGGTGACCGTGACCGACTTCGTGACCGCGGAGCACCTCGCCGACGAACAGGACTTCCGCGGCTACCTCACCGTCGCCGACCGCGCCGCCGCCGACCGCACCTGGACCTTCGGCCACGTCATCGTGGACGAGGCGCAGGAGCTTTCCGCGATGGCCTGGCGGCTGCTGATGCGCCGCTGCCCGAGCCGCTCGATGACGGTCGTCGGAGACGTGGCGCAGACCGGGGATCTGGCGGGCACCGACTCGTGGGGGAAGGTGCTCGAACCCTACGTCGGCGACCGCTGGCGGCTGGCCCGGCTGACCGTGAACTACCGCACCCCGGCCGAGGTGATGGCCGTCGCGGCCAAGGTCCTGGCGCGGATCGACCCAGCGCTCGAACCGCCGCGCTCGGTGCGCGAATCAGGGATCGAACCGTGGCGGGAATCCGTTCCGGCCGGGCAGCTGCCGGCCAGGCTCGGCGAGGTCGCGGCGCGCGAGGCGGCGGGGGTCGGCGAGGGCAGGCTCGCGGTGATCGTGCCGGCGGACGGCGCCGCGCGGCTCGCCGAGGCCGTGCTGGCCGCCGTGCCTGACGCGGCGTACGGACCGGACCCGGACCTCGAATGCCGGACGGTGATTCTTACGGTTCGACAGGCCAAGGGGCTCGAGTTCGATACCGTACTCGTCGTCGATCCGGACGCCATCGCGGCAGACCCCGTGCGCGGCGACAGCGACCTGTACGTCGCGCTGACCCGGGTCACCCGGCGCCTGGCCATCCTCGAGACGGACGACTGAGAAGGCGGACGGGGATGATCGGGGAACGGGAATACGCTGCGCTGCGCGCCACCGAGCCGGAGCGGAATAAGTTTACTGTCATAAGTCGGGAAGCCGAGGAAACCACAAATTCGGTGAAGGACCGCGGCGACCTGCCGGGTCTCGGACACCGGGAGGACGGCGCGTCGTCACTCAGCCTCGGGTTGGCGCTCACCTTGGCGCTCCGGCTGAAGGGATAAGCCGAGAATACCGGTTAAGTTCGCTGCCGCGGCGGGGTCAACACCCGCCGCGGCGACCGAACTTTTTCCAACAATGGTCTATACCTTGATCGCGGATAACCGGCTTTCCGGCCCCGAATCCGGCTTCTGATATACACGCCCACCTGTGCAAATACCATGCGGGTCACGAGTTAGCGAATTTTCTGGTTAACGCTCACACGCAGACGCCATAATGTAGACGCGCGCCACCCGATCGAGTGAATGCGTACGAAATACTAGACATCGCCGCCTGTAAAGACGATGCTATGGCACGCGCTCTGGGGAGGTAACCGTGGGCATTGGCGCGACTCCGCACCTGATAGGCACCGGAAACGATTCCGCGCGCCCGCCGCACCAGACGGCCGCAGCTGCGCCGAGCGCCGGCGGACTCGTGGTGGTCAGAGACGAGCGCGGCGTGCTGTCCGTGATGCACTGCCTGCCGGACGCACTGGTCCTCGACTCCGGGTTTCAGCAGGCTTATCGCGCCGAGTGCGCGGCGATGGCGGCCCTCGGCGAGCCCCGGGTGGCTGAACCGCTCAGCTACATCATGGACGCCGGCGGGCGCATCGTGGCGACCGTGCGCAGGCACTTTCCCGGAGTGCCGCTCTCCGAACTGCTGACTCGGGCCAAGGGTGGACGCGGCCTCGACGCGCAGGCAGCGGCGACCGCGGTCAGCGACGTGCTGGTCGCGCTCGACGCCTTACACCGGCGCGGTGTCGCACATCGCCAGCTCGAACCGAGCGAAATCATCGTCGGCCGGGGCGGGGAATGCGTCGTGGTCGGCGCGGGACTGGCCGTACGCCCCCGGCTCGCCGGTTCGGCCGCCGACGACCTCGGCGGCGCGATCGCGTTCGACCTGGCCGCAGTGCCCGAATTATTCGCGCTCTGCCTCACTTCGGGCCGGATCTCCGGCCGGGACGTCGGCACCACGCATCACGGCGCGGAGAAACTGCACGGAGTAGCGCAGAACATTTATACGGCGCTGGCCGAGTCGCGCCACGCACCGGTGGAACGCTGGGAGCGCGGCGGCGTCGCGGCGGAGATGCTGGCCGAACTCGAGGCCGCGGCCCAGCAATTCGGGGCCGGATGGCGCGAGCGCGGACATGAGCGGCTCGCCCTTTGCGCCCGGACGCTGCACCGGCCGCGGGCGGTGCGCATCGAACGCGGCGACCGGGAAGGCCGACGACGTCCCACGGCGCTGATCACCCGTTCCCCCGCGCTGCACAGCGAACTGCAAGACGCCGCGGATTCCACGACGGCCGCGACGAGGTCCGGCGGCATACCCCGCGAAGCCTGGGGCGTACTGCCCAAGGGCAACGGCCGGCGCGCGATCCGGCGCGGCGCGCTGCCGACCTGGTGGCTCAGAGCGGTGGCCGTGGGCGCGCCGCTGGCCGTGCTACTGCTCGCCATCGCGTTGATCAGCGGCACCTTCTCGGGTTCCGCTCCGAAGACCCCGCCGCCGCCGTCACTCGCGGTGGAGACCGGCGCGCAGGCGCCCCCGATGAGCGCGGCACCGAGCGCGGCGGCCAGTGCGACGCCCAGCCCCAGCCCGTCGAACTCGCCGAATCAGGCCGGGGCTCAGGCATCCGCGAGTTCGCCCGCAGCGGTCACCGGCATCACATCGCTGTCGATCGCCAGCCTCACCTTCACCGCGGCGAGATCCGCTACGGCGACGGTCGTCGTCGATGCGGCCACGAGCGGGACGGCGACGGTGGACGTGGCGGTGACCATCAGCGAGAACGGCCCCTACGGACCGAGTACCCGCACCGACCACTTCACCTTCTCCGGTCAGCACAAGTACACGCTGAGCGACAATTTCCAAGCGATGCCGTGTTCGTGGGGCAACATGAAGCAGGTGGTCGCGAAGGTTCAGGTGAGCGCGACCGTGCCCTCGACGAAGGCGGCGCCCGCGACCGCTTCCGGGAACCTGTACTCGATGGCGTGCGGCTGATGACGCAGCCGACTGAGAATGCGGTGCCGCTGAGGATGCGGCACCGCTAAGCATGCGGCCCTAAAGCCGGTCCACCTCGGCCGCGCCGGCCTGAGCCGCCGGATCTCCACCCTGCACGGCCGCCTCGCGTTCCGCCTCGGCGTTGATCTCCGCGCCGACCAGCACCGCCATGGCGGCCAGGTACAGCCACAGGATGAGGATCACGACTCCGGCGAACGCCCCGTAGGTCTCGCCGTACGAGCCGAACTTGGCCACGTAGAAGGAGAAGCCGAGCGAGGCGAGCAGGAAGATCGCGGTACCGACGAGCCCGCCGGGACTGACCCACTGCCAGCGCGGCGTGGGCCGGTTCGGCGCGTAGTAGTAGTACACCGAGAACAGCAGCGAGACCACGACGAGCGTGGCGGCCCAGCGCACGATGGTCCACAGCACGACGAACGCGGACCCGGCCACGCCTACGTGTCCTTCGATCGCGTGACCCAGCGGCGCGCCGAACACCAGCAGCACCGCGGCGATCCCGCCGAACAGCGCGGTGGCCGCCATCAGCGGGAAGGAGCGCAGCCGCTTGGCCACGAACTTGCGCTCCTCGGGCACCTCGTAGGCGATGTTCAAGCCGGTCTGCAGTGCGGCCATGCCGGCGGATGCGCTCCACAGAGCGATCACCACGCCGATGGTCAGCGCGGTGAGCGAGGCGCCGTTCGAGCGGGAAGTGGCCGAGTTGACGGCGTCGGTGAAAACTCCGGACGCGCCGGGCGGCAGCGCCGTGTTCAAGCCGTTGACCAAATGCTTGATCGTGCCGGCGCCGAGATGCAGCAGGCTGGTGATGCCGAGCACCGCGATCAGCGCCGGAAACAGCGCCAGGAACCAGTGGTAGGCGAGGCTTCCGGCGGTCATACTGCAACGGTCGCGAGAGAACTTCTTCGCGCCGCGGGTGAGGGTCTGGCGCCATCCTGTCTCGCCGAGTTCGAGTGGATTGCTCGGGCCGCGCCGATTCGTCTCGTCCTGCGCCGGGATGGTCTGCCGGGCCTGCTGCGGATCTGGCATGAATCCGCGCTACCCGTTCGCCCGTTGATCTAACGGCGCGCCAGTCTCCCGGGTGAGTCCGGTTTGGCCGCGCCTGCCGCGGTTAGCGAGAGTGTCGGCCTCCGAAAGTGCGGGCCCAGTGGGCGCCGCGTGCAATGATCGATGCGTGGTCGACGACGGGCGGAGGTGACGAACTGGCAGGCCAGAACCCGAGCGACCCGGCGCACGTGGCGCGATCGGTTCTGGCGAATATTCGCGGCGCTGAACGCGCCGGCGTTCCGGCGCGGCTTTGCGCGCTGTGCACCGAACTGCTGCCGGTCACCGGAGCGTCCATCTCGTTGATGGCGCCGGCCTCGGCGCAGCGCCTGCTCTGCTCCTCCGACGACGTGGCCAGGCAACTGGCCGAAGCCCAGTACACCTTGGGCGACGGGCCGGGTACGCACGCCTTCTCGACCGGTGCTCCGGTCTTCGCCGCGGATCTGAGCGCGGGCGACGACGCGCGGCGGTGGCCGCTATTCGCGTTGCGCGCGCTGGAGACCGGCGCCAAGGCGGTGTTCTCCTTCCCGCTGGGCATCGGCGCGATCGCGGCCGGGACACTCGACCTGTACCGGGACAGCCCAGGATCCTTGACCGAGGCCGAGACGGGCACGGCGCTGCTGATCGCGGACGCCGCTACGCTCGGCGTGCTTCGCCTCTACGCCGGACCGGGTGAGACTGAATATGCCGAAGGTGACGGCGACATGGACTGGCTGCGCGGCGAGTCCGATCACGACGGCGTGCACCAGGCGACCGGAATGGTGATGATCCAGTGCGACGTCGGAGCCGAGGAGGCGCTGCTGAGGCTGCGGGCACGGGCGTTCGCCAGCGGAGTGACGCTCAGCGCGCTCGCACGTGAGGTGGTGGAACGCAGAGTGAGTCTTGGCGAGAGCGATAGGGCGTAGGCGACGGATTCGGGTTCGGGTTCGGGCGTCGAAGCGAGCGCGACGAGGGAGGTGGACATGGGCCGTGATCGGCAGTTGAGCGACGCTTTCGTGGGGTTGGCGGACACGCTCGGCGAGGACTTCGACGTGGTCGACCTGTTTGAACGGCTGGCCGCCCAATGCGTCGCGCTCAGCAGCGCCGACGCGGCCGGAGTGATGATGTCTGACGGACGCGGCCGGCTGCGCGCCGTCGCGGCCTCCCAACAGCGCGCCGCGTTCCTTGAGCTGTTTCAGTTGCAGATCGGCAGGGGCCCATGCGTCGACTGCTTCGACTCCGGCCGGTCGATCATCGCCGCGCCGATCGAGGCGCATGCCGAACGGTGGCCCCAGTTGGCCCCGGCCGTGCTGGAGGCGGGGTTCGGCGCGATCGCCACCGTTCCGTTGCGGCTACACGAGAAGGTGATCGGCGCGGTCAACCTCTTCTACGCCGGTCCGGATCCCTCGGCCGACGAGGATCTGTACCTGGTTCAGGCACTTTCCGACGTCGCCGCGCTGGCGATGCTGCGCTGGCCGCCCGCGCGCACCCGCCCGGAGGACATCATCGCCCGGCTTCAGGCCACCATCACCAACAAGGTGGCCATCGAGCAGGCGAAGGGGGTGCTGGCCCAGTTCGGCGGGCTTGAGATCGCTGAGGCCGGCGAGGCCCTGCGCGCGTTCGCGCGGGCACAGCACGCGCGGGTGACGGACGTGGCGCGCGCGGTGGTACGCCGGACGCTGCCGCCGGAGTCTGTACTGGGCCATTCGAAAGCTGCGCCGCGGCGCACGACCGGCGGCGGTGCCTAACGGCGCTCGTTAAACGCGCTCTCTCACAGCGTCGGCACGTCCTCAAGGCGTACCTGATCAGGATCCTGCCCGGTGCGCACTACATATTCCGCGATCTGCCGCAGCTTCACGTTGAGGCGTTGCGAGGCCTGCACGAGCATGCCGAAAGCGTGCTGCGAGTCGACGCGATGACGTTCCATCAGCACCCCTGTCGCCTCGCCGATCACCTGCCGGCTGACCATCGCGGTGCGCAGCGAGGCGATCAGCGAGGCCTGATTCAGCGCGGCCGCGGAGTGCGCCGCGTAGATCGACGCCGTCTCCACCGCGGCGTCGTCGAACGCGGCCGGGGTCGAGGCGTGCAGGTTCAGCGCCGCGGCCCCGCCGTGCTCCGAAGGCAGGCCGCACGCGACCATGCTGCCGACGCCGAGGCGCGCGGCTTCCTTGGCGAAGCGGGGCCAGCGCAGTTCGGTGGACATGTCGTCGATCCGGAAGATCGCACCGTGTGATAACTCCCCCGCGGACAGGCAGGGACCTTCGTGGCACCTGGATTGCGCCCGATCCACCTTGAGGACCAGCTCGTCGGTATGGGCGCGGGTGATCAGCTGCTTGTCGCGGCCCACCACGGTGATGCCGGCCGACTCGGCGCCCTGGACGGTCCGGGCGGCCAGTTCGACGACGTCCTGCAGGGTGCGTTCGACGGACGGCTGGTCGAGCAGGGCGCGCGACATCTGCGCGAACTTCATGGCAAGTTGCCTGGCATCGCTGTCTGTCGTCATGTTCGGGGCCTCCGAGCCACCGGTCGCGTTCCGGACGC
Organism: Actinocrinis sp.; assembly: GCA_035763685.1. Lineage (GTDB taxonomy): Bacteria > Actinomycetota > Actinomycetes > Streptomycetales > Catenulisporaceae > Actinocrinis. The sequence continues at coordinate 14,965 of DASUAR010000163.1, forward strand.
ACGCAAACCGCAGCAGCCTTGCTACCCGCAGTGGTCGGCGACATGCAGTGCGACACCACGATATGCGACTTCAGTGCAGTGCCCTGCGAATCGCGCCGCGCGCCGAGCGCCTTCGACCGGGCGCACCAGGACCGTTGCGGCCCCGCGACTCGGGTCGAACGACGAAGTACGGTCCCGGGGGTGGCGGCCGCGACCATGGGCCGCCACCCCCGGGACCGGTCCGGTTCGGGCGTCTAGGCGGTGTTGGGGAAAGTATCAAGGCAACGATCCGGCCGCCGCTTTGTCGGGGATCGTGATGGCGAATCGCCACGCGCCGCCAGGCGCAGATGGTTCACTGCGCGACGAGCCTGGGCGTGCGGCCGGAGCGTCCTCATACCGGTTGTCTGTGGGCGCTTCGGCCGTGCGTCCAGG
>DASUAR010000164.1:0-3642 GCA_035763685.1 Actinocrinis sp.
ACCCCGGTGTTCCCTTGTCCCCAGGGGCTGCGGCATGCTCACGGCTGTGACGATCACAGGCCCGGACGCTGACCTGCTGGGCGCCGTGGGCGCGCTCCGCGACAGCGTGGCCGCGCCACGGCTCCCGCTGGCCGCGGACGGCGTCGTCGCCACGCGCAGAATCCAGGCCGATCTGATCAGACGTCTGGATGACTATCTGATACCCCGGCTGCGCCAGCCCGAGGGCCCGGTGCACATCGTGGTCGGCGGCTCGACCGGCGTCGGCAAGTCCACGCTGGTCAACTCGCTGGTCCGGCAGGAGGTCAGCAAGGCCGGGGTGCTGCGGCCGACCACCCGCTCCGCGGTGCTGTGCGTGAACCCGTCCGAGGTCGCCGCGGTCACCGGCCCTGAGCGGCTGCTGCCGGCTTTCCTGCGCGCGCCCGGACCGACCGAGCGAGCCGACGCCCTCACCCTCGCGCCGCATCCGGCGATCCCGGCCGGAATCGCGCTGATCGACGCCCCTGACGTCAACTCGATCGTCGCCGACAACCGGGACGCGGGGGAACGGCTGCTCGGCGCGGCGGACGCCTGGCTCCTGGTCACCACCGCGGAGCGTTACGCCGATGCGGTGCCGTGGCGCCTGCTCCAGGCGGCCCGCGAGCGCCGGGTGACCATCGCGATCGTGCTGAACCGGGTGCCGCCGGAGAGTCTGCGCGAGGTGCGCGAGGCCGGGCAGGCGCTGCTCTCGGTCAACGGACTCGGTGACCTGCCGCTGTTCACCGTGCCCGAGTCGGTACTCACCGGCGGGCTGCTCCCCGAGTACTTGCTCGACCCGCTGATGACCTGGCTGCGTTCTACCGCACATGATCCGACGATGCGTCAGGCGACGATCGCCGCGACCGTCAACGGCATGTTCGATGACTTACCGCGTCGTCTCGGCGCGATAGCGGAGGGCCTGGCCGCTCAGGCGGAGGCCGCCGATCAGCTTCGTAACCAGGCGGACCTTGCCTACGCCTCCGAGCGCATCTCACTGCACGACGCCATCGCACAAGGCGAACTATTGCGCGGTACGCCCCTGCTGGAGTGGCAGGCGATGATCGGGCCTGACCGCGCCACCGCGCTGTTCTCGGCCGATCCAGCTGCCGAAACCGCCCGCCGCCTGCTGCTCGGCGCCGCCGCCGACCAGGTGGCCGCCGCCGCGTCACGCGCCGCGGAGCAGGTCGCCACGGTCTGGCGGGGGGCGCTCGCCGAGCAGGACAGCGCCGAAGCACTGGTCTCGGCCGGTACCCGCGCCGGCGCGGTGCCTCCCGAACTGGACGAGTGGGCCGACGGACTGGTCGACCTGCTGGCCAGGGAGCCGCACCGCAAGCGTTCCGACGCCCAGTTCTTCGCCGCCGGCCGCCACGGACCCGCCGCGCTGCTGGCCGCCGTCGTCTTCACCGGCCGCCGCGGCGCCGCGCCCCCCAAGCGCCGCCGGGCGCTGCGCTCCTCGTCTCCCGCCAACGAACGCGTCGTGCACCCGGTCGCCGCCGCCACCCGCCGCCTGGCCGACGCGGTCTTCGGCGCGGACGAGACCGACCGGCTCGCCGAACTCGCCTCGACCTCGCTGGACACCGCCCTCGGCGCGCTGTTCGACCGGCTCGCCTTCCGGCACCACCGCGCGCTCTCCGACCTCGGCGTCGAACCCGGCGTGGGCAAGGCGCTGCTGGAGGCCGGGCAGGCGGTGCAGCGAGCCCGATGAGAGTCATCCGCGGCAGCCAACGCACTCTCGGAGTCGGAGCTCGACTCGACGCGCTGGCCAGACTGGTCGCCACCGCCGAGGACCGGCTGCCGCAACCCGCGCTCGACCCCGCGCGCGAGGTGCTGCGCCGCGCCGCCGCCCGCTTCGGCATGTCCGCGGAACACACCGTGGTCATCCTCGGCGGCGCCACCGGCGTCGGGAAGTCCTCTCTGTTCAACGCCCTGGTCGGGATCGGCCTTTCCCCGGTCGCGGTACGCCGCCCGACCACCACGCAGGCCATCGCCTGCGTCTGGGAGGCGGACCGGCTCGCCGAGGCCAGGCCGCTGCTCGACCGGCTCGGCGTCGAGCCGCGCCGCCAGCTGACCCGCGACTCGGCCCTCGACCGCACCCCGGTCCGCGACGCGCTCGCCGGGCTGGTGCTGGTCGACCTGCCCGACCACGACTCGGCCGTGCGCGAGCACCAGATCGAGGTGGACCAGGCGGTGAGCCTGGCCGACGTCGTCGTCTGGGTCACCGACCCGCAGAAGTACGCCGACGCCTCCTGGCACGACCGCTACCTCAAGGCCCTGGCGCACCACGCGGACATCATGCTGATCGTGCTCAACCAGACCGATCGGCTGCCGCCGGAGGCCGTGGCCGAGTGCGCCGCGGACCTGGTGCGGCTGGTCGAGGATGACGGCTTGACCGGCGTCCCGGTGATCCCGGTCTCCGCTCGCACCCGCGAAGGCCTCGACGAGCTGCGCCGCCGGCTGACCGAACGCGTCTCCGGCCGCAGAGCCGCCGCCGACCGGCTGGCCGCCGACGTGGACCGAGTAGCCGAACGGCTGGCGCCGATGCTGGTCACCACGGAGTCGTCCGCGCAGCAGGACGACGGCGAAGCGGCGGTGTCTGACGAGGCGCGCGCCGAGGCGATGGACGGGCTGCGCGCGGCCGCGGGCGTTTCCAGCCTCGCCGACGCGGTCAGCGAGCGGATCGCGGTCCGCGGCCAGGCGGCCGTCTCCACGCCGCTGCGCTTTCTGCGCGAACTCGTGGACCCGGGCACGAGCGCCGGGCCCGGAGGCAGTGGCGGCGCGGGCGGCTCCGGTCGTGCGGCCGCCGATCGACACGGCGCTGACGGGCCGTCAGGCGCCAGCCTGCGCGACCTGGTTCGTGCGGCGACCGACTCAGGCGGCGACGCCCCCGCACCCGTGCCCGTGGACCGCGCAGCGCTCGAAACCGTGCTCTCCCGGCTGTCCGACGCGGCCACCGCGCCGCTCCCGCCGGAGTGGTCCCGCGCCCTGCGCAACCAGATCACCGGCAGCAGGCGCAAGGTGGCCGACCGGATCGATGCCGCGCTGGCCGCCAGCGAGATCGACGCGCGGCCACCGTCCCGGCGCCTGCTCGTGCAAACCGGCCATATCGCGCTGCTCACGCTTACCGCACTCTGGGTCGTGCTCTGCTTCGTGCCCGGTTTCCCGGAAGCGCTCGCCATCGCGCTGGCCGCGCTCAGCCTGCTCGGCTCGATCGCCTTGGACATCACCGCGCGCCGAAAAGCGCGGCAGAGCGCATTGGCCGCAGGGCAGGTCGCCGTCGGGCAACTTTCCGTGGAGCTGGCCGCCGTCGCGCAGGACGAGCTGTTCGGCCCGATCGGCGAGGAGCTGTCCCGCTATCGCAGCGCCCTGGCCGACTTCAAGACGGTCCGCGACGGCTGATCGCTCGCGCGGCCGGTTGATCCACTGGCGCCGGTGAGTCCCGAGTTATCCACAGGACGCAGAAAGCCGGTCCGGACCGGCTCCATGGGCCCACTAAGCTTGTAGGCATGGCGGAGTTCATCTACACCCTGCGCAAGGCCCGGAAGGCACACGGCGACAAGGTCATCCTCGACGACGTGACCCTCTCGTTCCTGCCGGGCGCGAAGATCGGCGTGGTCGGCCCGAACGGGG
>DASUAR010000165.1:0-20457 GCA_035763685.1 Actinocrinis sp.
GCAGATGGTTCACTGCGCGACGAGCCTGGGCGTGCGGCCGGAGCGTCCTCATACCGGTTGTCTGTGGGCGTTTCGGCCGTGCGTCCAGGCGAAGTCGATCACCGGATTCGCCCCTTGAGACATTCCCCAACACCGCCTAGCAGCACCGGGACATTGAGCCCCGATACTGTGGGTCGACGGCGGGTGGAGGCCGGCCCGGCAGTGGAAATCGCCGGAAGTAATCGTTGCCATGACCGCGCCGCCGGCGGGACGTCGACGCGGTCATGGTCAACCGGACTGGGGCTGGTGCAGCCGTTAGCTTTGCGCGAGTTCGTAGCTGTAGTACACCAGGCCGTCACCGAGCTGTCGGGTGTCGACCAGGTGCAGCGGCTTCTTGGCGCTGGCCTCGTCGAACAGACGCCGGCCGGTTCCCACGACAACCGGGAAGACGACCAGCCGCAGTTCGTCGAGCAGGTTGTGTTCGATCAGTGTGCGGGCGAGCTGGTAGCTGGCGTAGATCAGGATTTCCCCGTCCACCTTGCGCTTCAGCTCCGAAACCTCCTTGACCGCGTCGCCGCGCAGGATGGTGACGTTGCCCCACCGAGGGTCGTCGACAGTCGAGGACACGACGTACTTGGGCATGCTGCGCACCCTGTTCGCCCACTCGGGGCTCACACGGCCCTCCGCCAGGTTCTGCGCTGTCATCCGGTCCGCGAACCACTCATTGGTCCGCCCGCCCAGCAGCAGCACCTCGGCATCCAGCGCCTCCTGCGTCTCACGGACGGCCCAGTCTTCGAGGTCCTTGGCTCCCACGCATCGGCGGAACCAGCCGCCGTGTTCGAAGCCCTCCGCGCCGTCCGGGTCCTGGACCACTCCGTCGAGTGTGACGTTCGAGGTGAGGACGATCTTTCCCATTTTCCGTGCTCCTTTGACGATGTCGTCGGATGTCACGGGTACGGACGACACGGCACCGGAAAAGGGGGCGCTGCCCGACCGCCCCCTTCGCGCAGCGGCCGGCGTCCGTACAGGAGGGAACCGCACACACGGAGAGAGGCGGCGGGAGTGGAGTTGGCGAGAGCAGACCTGATGTCGAGGGCGCGGGCCGGCGACGGCGAGGCGTTCCGGGCGCTGACCGAGCCGCATCGCCGCGAGCTACAGGTGCACTGCTACCGGATGCTCGGATCGTTTCAGGATGCCGAGGACGCTCTTCAGGACACGATGTTGGCCGCGTGGCGTGGCCTCGACCGATTCGACGGCCGCGCCTCGGTTCGCACGTGGCTCTACCGCATCGCGACCAACCGGTGCCTCGACGCGTTGCGCGCCGAGCGCCGGCGTCCCGCGAAGCAGTGGGACGTTCCGGGAGTCGAACCGCCGGAACCGACGGGCTTCGGCGAAATCCATTGGCTCGAGCCCTATCCCGACACCCTGCTGGACGGTGCGATCAGCGTGCCGCTGGGTCCGGAGGCCCGCTACGAGCAATCCGAATCCATTTCCCTGGCGTTTGTGACCGCGCTGCAGATCCTGCCGCCTCGCCAGCTCGCCGTTCTCATCCTGCGCGACGTCCTCGGATTCCACGCCAACGAAGTGGCCGACATGCTCGACACGACGGTCGAATCGGTCAAGAGCGCCCTCAAACGCGCACGTGCGGGCATGCAACATCGCCTGCCGGTGACGGCTGCCGGAGCCCAGCCGCCCGCCGCCGACTCGCCTGCCGAGAACGCGATCGCGGCGAAGTTCGTCAGCGCCTACGAATCCGCCGACATCGATGCGTTGGTGGCGCTGTTGACCGACGACGTCTTCATGTCGATGCCGCCGATACCGTTGGAGTACCGCGGCCGAGAGAGCGTGGCCCGCTTCTTCGGCCTCGTATTCGGCTCGGTGCCGCGATCTGAACTGGTGCCGACGCGAGCCAACGGTCAACCGGCGTTCGGTGTCTACCGACCCACCGCCACCGGCAGTGCGGGAGCCGGCCTGTTCGTGCTCACCCTCGCCGGCGACCGAATCAGCGCCATGACCCGCTTCGAAGAGATCGTCCTCCCTACGTTCGGGCTGCCGCCATCCCTGCCACGTGCCCGGTAGAACGCCGTCGCGCCGTTCCCGGTGACCCGCGAACGCGCGCAAGGACATGGATTCCGCTACCACGACAGTGTTCTACGCCCAGATGCAGCCCCTTCCGGTCAGATATTTCACCGACGAACTCGACCTCCACACGTTTCACGAGCTGATCGCGCCGGGCGCACTGCACGCCAGTTATGTGAATCCGATCAGCGACGTGGCGCTGCCGCCCGGCGAATACGCATCCTTCCCTGCCCGGGTGCGGCGCCTGCCGGCGGTGCGGCATGAGTACCGACTGGGAAACCGGCACCCCGGAAAATCGACTACGGAGGCAAGCGCCATGCGGAAGATAATCGAGTACGTCCTGGTCTCGACCGACGGGGTCTACGAAGACCCCGTGGGCATGATGCACGTCGGCGAATACCAAGATGAGGCATACCTGCGCGACGGCTTGGGCCTGCTGACCGCGTGCGACGCAATCCTGTTCGGCCGCAACACCTACGAGGCATTCGCCGAACTCTACGGCGGCGGCGGAACCCACAAGCCGATGTGGGCAGACCGGCTCAACACAATCCCGAAATACGTGTTCAGCTCCACACTGGACAAGGCCGACTGGGGCGATCCCACCATCGTTCGAGGCGACGTCGTCAACGAAGTGACCCGGCTCAAACAGCAAGACGGCGGGAACCTGCTCATCCTCGGCCACGGCCAGCTCGGGGAAACCCTAATGCGGGAACGGCTGATAGATGTCATAGACCTCACCATCTACCCCCTCCTGCTCGGACGCGGCAAGCAGTACTCCCAAGCCGTTCAACCCGCCAAACTGAAGCTCACAGCCGTGAAGACGTTTTCAAAGGTCGTGAAGCTGACCTACGAGACCACCAGCTGAGACCGCGAGGCCGCCTACGGGCTGACCGCCGAATCGCCCCTCCCCGAGTGGGAGGGGCATGATCCCCAGTGGCTGCCAGCCGATCAATTCGGCTTAATTCGGTACAGTCTGGGCGACGGCCCGCCAGCACCTCCGCGCCCGGCGCCGTGAATCGGGGCGAAGACGAACCCGCCGTCGCTCATGACTCCAGCCACACGCCGTCACATCCGCTGGTCCCGCCACCCTGGCCCGTCCGGTTCTGCACCGTATCGCGGCGAGCACACGCATCAATCCCGCCGATCACCGCGCCCAACTCTTTGCGACCCCCGGCGTGAGAGCGAAGTGAGCACCTCTTCAAGCCCTTCGGGGCCACGGGGTCCGCAATGGTCGCAGCACCCGCATCCGAAATACCCGTAGTAGTAGATCCCTGCGTGCCAGCCGTGCCAGCGCCGACTACTCATCACCGCCGCACGCCCACGACTCCCAAGCCCAAATGCCGGCGCTATCTCGCTGGCAGGTTCCGCGGCGCCCCTGCGATCATTCCGGCATGTTCGAGCCGCTGTTCTTCCAGCGCCTGCGCGGCGCCAAACACGTCCTGCTCGCCGGGGCCGGCGGCGGCTTCGACGTGTACGCCGCGCTGCCGCTCGCGATCGCGCTGCGCGACGCCGGTGTCGAGACCAGCCTCGCGAGCCTGTCCTTCACCCACCTCGACGCGCTCGGCCTCGAGATGTGGCTCGAACCCGGCCTCGCCGCCATCCGACCGGACACTCCATCAGCGTTCGACGACTACTTCCCCGAACGCACCCTAGCCCGCTGGCTCGAAGCCCATGGCTTACCTCCAATCGTCTACGCGTTCCCGAAAACCGGCGTGCAACCCCTGCGCGCCGCCTACCGCGCCCTGCTCACCCACCTGGGAGCAGACGCCGTCGTACTCGTCGACGGCGGCACCGACTTACTGCTGCGCGGCGACGAATCCGGTCTGGGCACCCCAGAGGAGGACATGGCCTCCCTCGCCGCGTTGCACCGAATCGATGTCCCTATCAAGTGCGCCGCGTCCCTCGGTTTCGGCATCGACGCCCACCACGGCGTCAACCACGCCCAAGTCCTGGAGAACATCGCCGCCCTCGACCACGACGGCGGCTACCTCGGCGCCTTCTCCATCCCCCGCACCAGCAGACCCGGCGCGCTCTACCTCGACGCGGTCGAGCACGCCCACCACGCCACCACCACCCACCCCTCCATCGTGCACGGCCAGATCACCGCCGCCATGCGCGGCCACTTCGGCGATGTCCACACCACCGACCGCACCCAAGGCAGCACCCTGTTCGTCAATCCTCTGATGGCTCTTTACTTCACGTTCGACCTGGACGCCCTCGCGCGGCGCAACCTGTACCTCGACCGCATCGAAAACACCGTCCTGATCCGCCAGATCTCCTCCGCCATCGAGGCGTTCCGCTACGACCTGCCCGCCACCCGCAAACCCCGCACCATCCCCCACTGACACGCCCGCGCGACGTCCCAACCGATGACGGTCACGCCGATGCTGCGCAGCGATCTCGCACAGTATGTGCGGAACCAGCGACTCGGCCGCGCTCCCGTTACCGCGTTGCGTCGCTGGCCGGAATATTGAATGCTGGGTTTATGACGACCCGAGAGGCGCATGCCGCGTAGAAGCCCAGGCGCTCTGCGCGCCGAACCGGCACACTCAACGGCTGACCATCTCAGCTCCCTGCGAATCACGGCGTGCCCTGGCCCCCCAGCCTGCGATGGTTGGCACACCCTGCTGCACATCGACGGCACCGAGCTGATCGCCGCCACGAATCCCGAGTTGCGGGGCCTGGATCCAGATCGCCTACTACGCCCTGGCGGGCCCTTGTACCCGGCCGACTATCCACTCGACGCCGGGATCGCCTACCTGTCCGACAGTTGTGGCGTGCCGGAATGCCACGGCCTGACCGTGCGCATCCGGCTGCGCAGCGACCGCGTGACCTGGTCCGGCCTGTTCTACCAAGACTTCGACGGCCGCCTGATCGAACAGGTCCGGTTCGACCTGGGCGACTATCTGCGCTCCCTGGCGTCGGCACGCGAGGAGCGCAGTTGGGAGTCCCCGCAACGGCGTCTTCTCCGCCTGATCCAGCAGCGATTGGACCGCGAGCGGCCGCTGCTACGCTTCGGCGCCACCACCTGGCACGTGACAGTCAACGTGGATAGCGCCCAGGTCACCGTCACACTGTGGTTCCCCGGTGAGCGACGCGACGGCGGCGGCACACACACCTTCCTGCTCGCGTTGCAGCCCGGCCTCGCCGAGCGGCAGCAGGCCGACGCCGTCATCCGCGAACTGACCCGCAGCGACCCGCGCGGCCGACTGCAGCACGACCCATAACGGCTCTTCGAAGTTGGTCGTGGTTTAGAGGGTGCGCGGGTAGGACTGCCGGAGGCGTCAGTGCCAGGCTTCGAAAGTCCACATCCAGACCAGGGCATTGATGGCTTCGCTGGCCAGATCCGGGTAGCGATGGGCCAACTCGGAGGTGAGCAACGTCGCGATCTCGCTGAGCTCGAGTTGTTCGTTCCAGGTGTATGGGTATGCGTTGTGCAGGTCGGCGATCAGATCCTCGGCTCGGCGCGCCAGGTGCGCGGTGTCCGGTGCCGCCAGGGCTGACAGGGCGTCGGGATCGGGGTGGGGCGAAGGCCGGCTGCCGTACCCGAGGTAGAGCACGATGGCGTGGCTGATCCCGGTGTCCGTCACTCGTTCATCATGACTCACCGTTGCGGCGAATGACCCCAGCATCCGCGTGCGCGACGCGTGGTGGCGCAGCGGGATGCGCCACCACGGCTAACTTCGTTGAGCCCCCATAACTGCTGGCGCAGCCCGATTCCATCGCCTCACGCGTCGACGTGCGGTCTCAGGAAACGAGTATCGCCCGGCGTCAGATGGTCGCGAGGCCCCGCCGCGCGCAGGACGACCGGGAGCACGGCGTCAGGGTCGGCGGCGTCGCTGTGGGAGAACCACGGCCTATTCGCCTCCGCCACCGCACTGCTTCGACTGCACGATAACCGGCTCGCATCGAGCACCGATCGCTCCGCCGAGCGTCACTGAAGCCAACTGCTACGCGAAGCCGACGGAAATAATCCAGCCGACCGCAGCCCGCTTGATCGGCACAATGGTCGCCATGAACGCCGACCGCCGCTCTCGTGCCGTCGCGTCGCTGCACGGCCTGGCCGTCGGCGACGCACTCGGCTCCTGCTTCTTCATCCCCGACAACTACGACGCGCTGCAAACCCGGCAGTTGCCGCCAGACCCGTGGTGGTGGACTGACGACACTGAGATGGCTTGCTCCATCGTCACGATCCTGCACCGGCACGGCCGGATCGACCAGGACGCGCTGGCAGTCTCCTTCGCCCAGCACCACGACTTCGACCGCGGCTACGGCCCAGGCGTCAACCGGATGCTGCGCCTGATCCGCCAAGAGGGCGGCGACTGGCGGCAACTGGCCGCAGCGGCCTGGGACGGACGCGGCTCCTGGGGCAACGGCGCCGCGATGCGCGTCGCCCCGCTCGGCGCCTACTTCGCCGACGACCTGGACCGCGCGGCCGCCGAAGCAGCACTATCGGCCGAGGTCACCCACACGCACCCCGAGGGCGTGGCCGGAGCCGTCGCGACCGCCGTCGCTGCAGCACTCGCAGCAGCCCAGCCCGATCTGCGCGGCACAGCCTTCTTGCACGCGGTAGTTGAGCACACTCCGCCAGGCCTGGTGCGCGACGGCATCACCAACGCGATCGCCCTGCTGCCACTGCAGGATCCGCGCAGCGCGGCGGCCACTCTGGGCAACGGCCGCGAGATCTCCGCCCCGGACACCGTCCCGTTCTGCCTGTGGGTCGCAGCCAAACACTCCGACGACTACCCGGCCGCGTTCTGGGCCACCGCCAGCGCCGGCGGGGACATCGACACCACCTGCGCCATCGTCGGCGGGATCACCGCCGCACGCCTCGGCATCGCCAGCATCCCCACCGAATGGCGCCAACGCTGCGAGCGGCTCCCCAGGTGGGCTGAAGTCGAGCAGCGCGCCTAAGCGAAAGCCACCACGACGCGGCGACTACCGCTCGCGGACCGCGGCCACACGGGCGTTGGCCGCCGTCCGCAACCCGTACGCCGACCCCGGTCGTTCGGCACTCACGACCGCTTCCGGGCCGAACTTCAACGCGGGCCAGACGACGCAGAACGGCGTCACCGTCAGGCTGGGATCGACGTTCGGGTTCGGCGACTTCGACCTCTACAACGACAGCGCCGGCTATACCCAATTCATCGTGGATGTCTACGGCTGCAACAACGACTGACGCTGAGACGCCCGAGCGCCCTGCCATCGGTGGATGGCAGGGCGCTCGAGTTGTTTCCGGCCAGCAGGGGCAAGGCGGCCGCTCAACCCGCCGCTCACCATCGAGCCGCCACTGTGCTGACGGCCGCTGTACTTCTCGTCACCCGCAATATCCGACTTGCACTTCTCGCACGCAGCCCGGCGTCAGGACGGCTCGGCGAGGTCGGCAACGGCCAGCTCGCTGAGCTGGTCGGGTGTCGGGTGTCGGCTGGTTCGGGTGGCTGGCGAGGCGTGCCGCCTGTCGTTCGATGGCAGGTCCATCGATGTCCGCGACTTCGCCAGCGCCAGGCTCATGACTTCCATGGGCTCGGGGCCGCCGCTCGCCTGGTCGGCCTCCCGGCGCAACTCGACGTGGTCGAGCATCAGCGTCCCTTCGGACAGTTCGACCGTGGGCATATTTGCAACCGCGGGTCCTGCGATCGTGATTCCGGTAACCCGCACCGACCCGAAGACTTTGAGCGTCGTGCCGGATGTCCACACCAACTCCACCTGGGCACCGTCGGCAGACACCAATTCCACCTGCCCGCGCAGCGTCACCGCCTCGCGGTAAGTGCCCGGCCCTATCACCACCCGTAAGGCCTGCGCCTGGGGGCAGCCTGACCCGGGAGACGCCGGGAAAGGCGGAGAGCAGCCCCGACAACGACAGGGCACCGCGACAGCCGCTTCACCGCAGCCTCGGGCAACCGACTCCCGACCAAGCCGAGCACGCGCCGCCCACGCCGATCAACCCGGCCGAATATCGCGTCCGCCGACGACGATCCTCGGCGGCATCAGCCACGAGTATCGGACCGCCGCGGCAACCTGAAACCGCCAGCCCAACACCGTACGGCCAGCTCAAGCGACGCGCATCGGATATTCGAGCCCCACAGGATCCAGCCGGCGCAACCCAAGCACGGGCGGCGGCGCACATGAGGACGCACCACACGGGCGCGTGCCGCGCAGCTGCGCGGCACGCGCCATCGCCAACCCCGGAAAGCAGGGGCACCCCAGTGCGCCGCCGTCCGCCCGATCCCCCTCCCGCGCCCGTAGTCCTCACGTCGAGGGCTACGGGCGCGCTGCGCCTGACCAACTCCTCTCGCCAGCCGACACGCCGTCCGACGAGGCGATGGCGCTCGATGAAGTTGCTGGTCGCAGCGCTGCGGGCATCGGAGTGCTGCGCGACATCGCCCGACCGCACAAACGCCCGGTCCAATACACGGCGTCCTCGTCGATCTTCTGTCGGCGGTGTCGGCGGTGTCGGCGGGATCGGGCAGGATTCTGGATTCGCAGGGTGCGGGCCGGCGTGTGGAGGGTTGGAATCCTTCACGCAAGGTCGTTCGGTCCCGCGCCTTGCGTCCGGCCGCCGGCCGGGTGCGCTCCCCGGCGGCCCGGCTATCATTCGCCGGTGACCAGGAAGTCAGCCGGTTGGCGACCTTGACCGCGTGGTCGGCGAAGCGCTCGTAGTGCCTGCCGAGCAGCGTCACGTCGATCGCCGTATCGACGGTGTACGGATTCTTCTCCGACAGCAGCGCGGCGCACACCGAGCGGCGCACACCGTTGCGCGAAGTCGAAGGTGGCGTCCTCAGCCGCGATCGTGGTGCGCGATCGCGAGCCTTTGATCGGGTGCGTCAACGCTCGCCGGGCCACTTCTCAGACGACCAACGTCGCGATGGCGTGCCGTCCGGGTCGAGTCCGCGGCCCGCAATGCCAACTGCTCGGCTGCCTGCCCGTCCCCGGCCTGCTCCCACACCCGCACGAGCCAGGTCAGCGCGAAGGCTACCCCCAGGCCGTCACCCGCGCCGCTGCGACCTTCGCCGCCACGCTGAGCCTCGCCGCAGCCGCGGCCGCAACACTACGCACCCTGATCAACTGACCCACGGCAGGCGAATCGTCGGGTCGTGACCACGAGTCGAGCGCGCAGTGACGTGACGTGACGTGCGGCTATCGACTATGGCGTGCTGGTTTCTCATGTGGGGTGGCGCACGTTGATCTGATAGGGCGTCATGTGACCGAGTTATGGGTGGTGTCGTGGGGACATCATGCGGCGGACCTCCGTGATGTCGCCCGTGCGTAGCATCCGGCGCAGGGCGCCTGCTTCCGCTGCGCGACCCAGGGCTTCCAGTATGCCGGCGTGAAGTGCGAGCGTGGCTTGGAAGTAGGGGGCGAACACGGCGGCATCAGAGGGGTTCCGTCCGGCGATGCCGTGGTAGATGTCCAGGGCCTCGGCGCTGGCGGCGATGGCGGCGTCGAGGTCGTGCCGGCCGTCGAGGCTCACCTTGGCGAAGTCCGTGAGGACGAGTGCGAGGCGGGGTTCGTGCACCTCGGGGTTGGCCTCGGCACGCTGGCGGATGACGCCGACTGCCTTGGTGACGGCGGCCAGGGCCTCCTGGTGTCGTCCTACCTTCGCCAGGATCATGCCGTAAACGGCTAGCGACTCGGCATGTTCGGGCTCGTACGCGTCCGGCTCGCGCGCCCCGAGGCGCTGTCTGATGGCCAGGGCTTGCTCGCTCCGCGAAAGCGCCTCGTTGGGCTCGCCGCACTCGACCAGATGTCCGCTGAGGTTGGCCAGGGAGAGGGCGAGGGCTGATTCATAGGCGGCCGGGTTGGCGGCGGCGAGGCGCTCGAAGATCGTGACTGCTTCCTGTTCGGCTTCCAGCGCCTCACGCCGCCGCCGGAGGTAGCGATAACGCTGGCCGAGGGTGGACAGTGAACGGGCGAGGTGCACTTCCTCTCCGGGGTCCGTCTGGACGAGGCGCTTGCGGATCGCCACGGCTTTCTCGGTGGGCTCCAGCGCCTCCTTCCAGCGACCCACGTCCGCGAGCCGGTTGCCGAGGTTGTGCAGCGACAGGGCCAGGTCCGATTCGTATCCGGCCGGGTCGGCCTCGGCCAGTCGGCTGCGGATTGCCACTGCCTCCTCTTCGGCGCGCAGCGCCTCGTCCCGCCGTTCGAGATGGGACAGGCTGACTCCGAGGTGGGTGAGCGCGGCCGCCAAGGAGGGCTCGTAGCGCAGCTTGTCGACCGCGACCAGACGCCGGTAGATCTCCACCGCCTCCTGTTCAGGGGCCAGGGCCAGATCCCACCGATGTGCCGCCGCCAGGGCAACCCCTCGATCCGCGGACACCACCCCCAGCAGGTGCTCGCGAATCGCAGCATTGTCAGGGTCGGCACCGTCCAGACGCCGAGCGATGGCCAGAGCCTTGCCGTTGCTCTCCACAGCCTGTTCGTGAAGGCCTGCGCGGCCTTGGCGGGTCGCGAGCGTCATATAGATGTGGATACGGCTCAACGGGTCGCTGCTCGCGGTCAGGCGGTGTTCCGCGAGACGGGCCGTGACGGCCGCGATCCCCGGGTCGAGGTCGATCTGCCCATGAGGCGGCAGGCAGGCTTCGATGGCTTCGAGGACCTCAGGGTCGAGGTCGGGAAGAGCGGCCAGCGCGATCAGCGCGGCGCCGCCTGCCGCGACTGCCAAAGCCGGGTCGGAACGCAGCAGGGTGTTCAGGTATCGGGTCACGTGCGGCCAGCGCTCGGCGCCAGCGGTCAGGAACGTGAGCAGCCGGACGGTGTGGGCTGGCGGGTCGCCCTGCGGATCGCGGGCCGCGAGCGCCTGGGTGGTGGGCTCGGCCCAGGGCTGCGGCGGGTAGTCACTCGCGGTATGCCCCGGGAAGGTCAGGGCGAGATAGTCCTCGGCCAGCCGGTCGGGGTAGAGCGGCTCCAGCACGGTGCCGGGATCCGCAGGCGGGTAGCACTGCGCATGGTCGGCCAGCACGCGGGCGGGCTTGGATTCCAGGTCGAGGCCGCGCAAGAGCCAGACGCCGTGGTCGTACGTCGTCGCGCCGGTCAGTGCGGCGGTGAAGACTGTGTGGGCCATCGTCGTCGGCGCTGTGGCGTAGTCCTTGCCCTGGACGCCGGCGTTGAACGGCGAGTCCCAGTGCACATACTCGCGGCCGAGCAGGTACGCGGACAGACCGGCTGGATCCGCAGGCGGGCGCGCTCCGCGCGCTCGGGCGTCGACCGCGGCCAACGCGGCCATGTGGACGGCGAGTACGAGCCCGAACTCGGGACGGTCGAGCGGGCTGGGCGGGCGGATGCTGTCGCTGTCCGGCAGGCCGTAGCGGTCGGCGAAGCGGCCGCGGGCCGCGGCGAACATCCGCTCGCGCTCGCCGAGGTCCTCCGAAAGCGGCGCCAGTGCTTGGGCCCGGGCCTCGGCCCGCACGGCTGCCAGCGAGGCTCGGATCACCGGCCAGGGATGCAGCGACCGGGCCAGCATCAGTATGCGCACGCGGTACTGCTGATGGAACAGGGCGTTGCTGAACAGCCAGTTCAAGTGCGAGACGGGCCAGCGGTCGGCGTAGTCGACAACCAGCAGCAGCCCGCACTCGTACCACAGGCGCAGATCCTGGCTCCCCGGGGACAGCCGAATCTTCCGCTGTGGCCCTTGCTCCGCGCGAGCCACCTTCCACCCGGCAGCAGCGCTGTCGGCGGCGAATTCGGCGGCCAGCCGCGTCTTGCCCTGACCGCCGGGGGCGTGCAGCCACCGGACTGACAGCCGCGGCGCCCCCGCGTCCCGCCACGCCGCCAACTCATCGCGTTCGGTCTGACGGCCGGTGAAATCCACCACCCGATAGCGGGTGTCGAGCAGATGGCTCGGCTGCTCGAGCCGCCCTTCGGGAGCGGCCTCAGCCTGAGGCCCGTGCTCAAGCAGCACGTAAACAGGCCCCTGATCCGGCCACACGTGCAGATCGGCGCCGACGACCCCATAGGCGTAGCCGCTCTCCACCCGGACGATTTGACGAACGCCCGCAGGTTCGCCGCTCACCGCCCGTCCGCCTCCGGCGACTCGTGCACGATCACATTCCCGCCCTGGGCGGCGAAGATCCGACCATTATCCCGGACGATATTGGTCTGCACCCAGGCCTGCTGCGCCCGCGGCAGTTCGGCTCCGATCAGGTCGACCAGCGAGCGCAACTCCTGTGTCGTCTCGGGGTGCTGGCGCAACAGACCCGCCAGCCTGACCTGCCAGGCCGCCGCCAGGCCCTGACGGGCCTGCTCGGCGTCGGCGGCCCGCGCGACCAGCGCCGCGTGACCATCCAGCTCGGCGGCCACGGCCGCCTGCTCCTCCTTGCCGCCGTGCCGGAACAGCCGCTGCACGCCCGAGCGCGCAGCCTGCCACACGCTGGTGGCCATGGCCGCCACGATCGTCGTCGCGCCCGTCATCGCCAACATCGTCAAGTCATCAGTCATGCAAGCCTCCCTCACCCCATCTCAGACCGCGCAACCCGCGGGGCTCACCGTGAGCCCAGGGTTGCCAAGCCGATCACCACGTCTCTGTATATGGGTACTGAGTCGTGCTGACAAGGGCGCGCGCAGGCACAGCCCGGCCCATCCGTGCATTCCCCGCCCAGCCCAGAACACATGCGAGCCCGCGACCGGCGGTGGAACTGCTCGGCCCGTCTAGCCATGGCTGAGTCGGCCCTGCGTCTGGCAGGGTTCTCGCCGTGTTCGCCACGGCAAGAGGCTATGGCCGGTGGGAAGAGGCCCTGCGCGAGATCGTCGCCGACTACTTCGACGCCAGCGAGCAAGCCGACAAGACCAGAGCCACCGCCCAGCACAAGGCCGAGACGATCCGCAGCCAGGCGGAAGAACGCATCGCCGCGATCCACAAGAAGCAGACACCGACGCCGCCAGACACGTGCCCTGCTCCAACTAGGCGAGCCGCGCGCCACCGTCGCCAGCCTCACACGACTAACCACCGCACAAGTACGCGCCATCGAACGCCCCGTGCCCCGCCCGGCACGCCGACCAAACCCGGTGCCTCGCCAGCGGAAACGACCCAGTGAACGGCCATGACAGAACTGCTCGACACCCCGCGTAACGCGGCGGCACGAGACGGAAAACCCACGAGCAAAACAGGTTGCGAACACCCCGCCGTGATCCGCTCACACGGCCGTCCGCTCGCGCCACGCTCTCCCGAGACCACCGTCCGGGACAGATTCATCCGCAATATAGACCGCCATAAAAAATCATGGCTCTGAGCTGGTCAAATAGTGTAGGGCGCGTGGGACTCGAACCCACAACCTACGGTTAAAAGCGGATTATTAGGCCTTTTATACCCTGCCGCGCCGTATCGCTGCGTCCATTCCGTCCCGTCTCGTCCGGACTCTTCAACGCGTCTCTGCCATTTGATACCGCGTCGCACCACCCCATCACGGGCGCCCCGCTCGACCGCCGCTCGCACAACCGGCTCGTGGGTCGTGAATGGGTCGATGCGGCGCCGTCGGCGATGATGATATGCGGAGGTAGCGAATCCCGACGAAACCTCGGAGCCTTCGTGCACTCCGGATATGCTGGCGCGGCGGACCGGCCTGACCCGGGATTCGAAAGCAACCGCCAAGGCGGATGGCGACCTAGTCCCTTCTGTCTGGCCAAGGGCAGGAATACGGTGCGGCGCGATCGAAGACGGAGGATTGCTCGGCGTGGCTGTTCGGACGGTCGTGATCGATGACGAGAGAGACACGAAATCGACACCCACGGCGCCAGTTGGATCCGACCGGTCAGCCGTGCCCGTACTGGACACGGGGCACAGGTCCGGCGCAGCCGGACGGTCCGGGGAGACGCACGGCGCGCTCGCGCGGTGCGCTGCGGTGTTCCTGCCGGGTGATCCGGCGCGCACGGGCGCTCTGGCATTTCACGGGCCGGGCCTCGCGTCCGGGCTGGCGGAAACCAGGACGCTGACGGTCGTCGTACCGCACGGGACGGGCGTGCGCCGTAGATCGGTCCCCGCCGTGTACCTGCCAATCTCAGAGGCGGCGCCGGTGCTCGTGCAGGCCGCCCGCAACCCGGGTTCTGATCCGGCTGCGGCGTTCTGGGGGATGGTGCTGCTTTTCGCGCTCAAGCTCGTGGCGCGCGGACGGCTGCTGCCGGGAGTTTCCGCAGAGGGCTTCGACGCATGGCGTGTCGGGCCGCTGGAGCGTGAGGACGTCGAGCGGCTTCAGGCGTTGGCCGCCGCGATGCCGCCGACGGCGCGCGCCGTCGCCTTGCCTGACGTGGCCCCATTGACCTTGCCGGACACTGAACCGCTGGTGCGCGCATTCCTGGATGCGGTAGCGGACATCATGCCGCGCACCGTGTGCGCGCCGCTCGCGGCAGGCGGCAGGCTGTTCGCCGCGATGGAGCCGCAGCGCGCGGACGGGTTGCGTCCCTGGGCGGCCGAGACCGCCGCCGGCCTGGACACGGGTGTGCGCGTCTCGCTGCGCGTCGAGTTCGACGAGGCGGCGTTCCGCGCCGTGGTGCAGCTGCACAGTCTGGCCGATCCCACGATCGTGGCCGACGCGGGCGAAGTGTGGCGGCGCACCGGCGACGAACGCTTCGGTGCTCGCGCGCAGATCGACACGCTGCTTACGCTGCGGCGCGCCGCGCGCGTGTGGCCCGCACTCAGCGCTCTGCTGTCCACCGCCTTGCCCGACGCGATGAACCTGTCCGACGACGACGTGTACGCGCTGCTCGGCGAGGTGACACCGAAGCTCTCGGCGGCAGGCGTCGATGTGCACCTGCCCAAGGAGCTCGCCCGGGAGCTGACCGCCCAGGCGGTGCTGGACACCGCGCGGCGCCCCGGTTCGGACCAGCGCTCCCTGTTCGGCCTCGACACGCTGGTGAACTTCCGGTGGCAGCTCGCACTCGGCGGCCAGGCGCTGACGGAGCAGGAGATGGACCGCCTCGCCGAGGCGACCAGGCCCCTGGTACGCCTGCGCGACCAGTGGGTCCTGGTCGACGCCGACCTGATCCGCAAGGCCCGACAGCGTGAGCTCAAGCCGCTGACCGCCATCGACGCGCTCGGGGCCGCGCTGACCGGAGCCGCCGAGCTGGAGGGCGAGGTGGTGCCGGTGGCGGTCACCGGCTGGCTCGCCGAGCTGCGCGAGCGGCTGACCGCGCCGGGCTCGCCGAGCAAGCCGATCCGCGCGCCGAAGACTCTCAAGGCCACGCTGCGCGGCTACCAGCTCGACGGGCTGCGCTGGCTGGACCGGATGACCTCGCTCGGGCTGGGCTGCTGCCTGGCCGACGACATGGGACTGGGCAAGACCGTCACCCTGATCGCACTGCACCTGCACCGCCAGCGCACCACCGCCACCGCGCGCCCGACGCTCGTGGTCTGCCCGACCTCTCTGCTGGGCAACTGGGAGCGCGAGATCGAGCGCTTCGCCCCCGGCTGCGCGGTGCGCCGCTACCACGGCCCCGGCCGACATCTCGATGCCGTCGGGCCGGGCGAGTTCGTGCTGACCACCTACGGCACGCTGCGCCAGGACGCCGAGCAGCTCGCCGACGCCGAATGGGGGCTGCTGACCGCCGACGAGGCGCAGCACGCCAAGAACCCGTACTCGCACACCGCCCGCGCCCTGCGGGCGATCGCGCCACAGGCCCGGGTGGCCCTGACCGGCACACCGGTGGAGAACAACCTCTCCGAACTGTGGGCGCTGCTGGACTGGACGACCCCCGGACTGCTCGGCACGCTCAAGACGTTCCGCGGGCGATATTCCAAGGCCATCGAGGGCGAGCAGGACCGCGCGGCCGCCGACCGGCTGGCCCGGTTGATCGGTCCGTTCGTGCTGCGCCGGCGCAAATCGGACCCCGGCATCGCGCCGGAGCTGCCGCGCAAGACCGAGACCGACCATCCGGTGGCCCTGACCCGCGAGCAGACCGCGCTGTACGAGGCCTTCGTGCGCGAGACGATGGCCGAGATCGAGGGCGCCAAGGGCATCGCCCGCCGCGGCCTGGTCCTCAAACTGCTGACGGTCCTCAAACAGATCTGCAACCACCCCGCGCAGTATCTGAAGGAGACTGCCACGGTGGTCGCGGGACGCTCCGGGAAGCTGGAACTGCTCGACGAGTTGCTGGACACCATCCTCTCCGAAGGCGGCAGCACGCTGGTGTTCACCCAGTACGTTGAGATGGGGCGGCTTTTGGAACGGCACCTGGCGCAGCGCGGCATCGCCACGGCGTTCCTGCACGGGCAGAGCCCGGTGCGCCGCAGACAGGAGATGGTCGACGCGTTCCAGGCCGGGACGGTGCCGGTGTTCCTGCTCTCGCTCAAGGCCGCGGGCGTCGGGTTGAACCTCACCCGTGCCGGGCACGTCGTGCACTACGACCGCTGGTGGAACCCGGCGGTCGAGGACCAGGCGACCGACCGCGCCTACCGGATCGGCCAGACTCAGCCGGTCCAGGTCCACCGGCTCATCGCCGAGGGCACCGTCGAGGACCGCATCGCCCAGACCCTGATCGCCAAGCGCGAACTCGCCGACAGCGTGCTGGCCTCCGGTGAGGCGGCGTTCACCGAGCTGTCCAACGCCGAACTGGCCGAGCTGGTGGCCCTGCGAAAGGCAGCACGTTGATGGCCCACGCGAAAAGGGCCGAGCCCGGCCCGCACGCGAGGGTGTTCCCGGCCCTGCCTCCGTCGCCGGGAAGCCGAGGGGCCTTCGCCTCGTCCTGGTGGGGCGAGGAGTGGATCGCCGCGCTCGAAGAAACCTCGATGGACTCTGGCAGGCTCTCGCGGGGACGCACCTACGCGCGCCGGGGCGCCGTCGCCGAGATCACCGTCACGCCGGGGAAGATCTCAGCGAAGGTCCACGGAAGCCGGCCGCGACCGTACACCTCCTCCGTGCACGTGCGCGTCCTGGACGACGAACAATGGGACCGGCTCCTGGACACCGTGGCGGCCAAGGCCGCGCACATCGCCGCACTGCTGGACCGCGACATGCCGCACACACTCGTCGAGGACGCAGCCAAAGCACGCGTGCTGCTGCTGCCCGCCGACGACGAACTCGACCCGGACTGCTCGTGCCCCGACTGGGGCTACCCCTGCAAGCACGCCGCCGCGCTGTGCTACCAGATCGCCCGCATCCTCGACGAGGACCCGTTCGTCCTGCTGCTCATGCGCGGACGCGACGAAGATACGATCATGACCGAGCTGCACCGGCGCAACAACGCCCGGGCCGCAGCCGAACACGCGGCGCAGTCGGCAGACCCGACCGCGGCGGACGAATCACCGCAACGCCGCAGCCCCGCCGGCACACCCGCGCGCACCGCGTTCGCCGCCTGGCAACCGCCCCAGGACCCGATGCCCGTCGCCGCCGTCGATGACCGGGTGGCGCAGGCCGCCGCGCCGATCGTGCTGGGGCCGTCTGCGCTGGCCGCCGGTTTCGACCCGCCGTCTCTGGAAACGCTCGCCGCCGGCGCGGCCGCGCACGCCAAGACGCTCCTCGACGCATATCTCGACTGCTTCGACGACACCCCGGCCGACGGCGGGCGGCTCCCCGCGCTGCTGCCAGACCTGGACGCGCACCGCGACGCGGTGCGGTTGCTGTCCGGCGAGCATCGCGACATCCACGTCTTCGCTCGCCTCGTCGACGCACTCGGCATCGAACCCGCGCGCCTGGCACGCGGCATCGTCGCGTGGCGGTACGCCGGCGCAGCCGGACTCGAGGTCCTGGAAGAACCCTGGACACCGCCCGCCGACGAACTCGCCCGATCCAGGACCCTGCTGCACGTCGGCTGGAGCGACGAGACGCCACCGCGTCCCACGACCTGGCGCAACCGCTGGACCTTCGCCGAGCACGACGCACAGCTGCGCTACGGACGCGACGGCCGCTGGCACCCCTACCGCAGACGCGACGGCGCCTGGTGGCCGGACGGACCGCCCGGCCACGACCCGGCCGACGTCCTCGCCGCACTGCTGTAGCCATCGATCGGCCCCGGATCCAGTAGACAGTCGGTGGTCGTCTTTGGAAGACTGGCGCTTCGTCGAGCGCTGAGATCGTGGAGGGTCATCGGGGTGGGTGTCGAGCTGCCGGGAGAGGTGGCCTGGTTCCTCAACCTGATCGGTGTGCCATCGCCCAACGTGGACGAGGACCAGGTGCGCCTGTTCGCGCAGCACGTGCGCACCTTCGCCCAGAACGTTGATGAGACTCACCAGGTCGCGTCCTCCACGATCCGGCAGATGAGCTCCGCCTATCAGGGTTCCTCGTATGAGCAACTGGTGGCGAGCTGGGCGCGGATGAGCAACGACCACATGTGCGAGCTGGTGGATGCCTGCCACATCGTGGCCACCGCGGTCGACGTGGCGGCGGATGCGATCGTGGCGGCCAAGGTGGCCGCGCTCGGGGAGCTGGCTGCGCTGGTGGCCTCGTTCGTGGCGGACCAGGCAGCGGCGGTGGTCACGTTCGGGGCCGCAGAGGCTGCCGAAGCGCTGATCGTTGAGGGCGCGAAGAAGCTGATCAATGGCCTGATCAACCAGTTGGAGCAGCACATCCTCGGTGAGGTGATCGCGAACGCGGTCGAACCGCTGGAGCAGGTCGTGCATCGCGCGGTCCGCGGGCTGGTGTTTGAGGGCGCTGCCTCGGCGGGCGGAGCGGTCGGTTCCGGCTTCGGGATCGTGCCCGGCGATCTGATCGGCTACGCGCAGCACCTGGCCGGGCATGCGGATGAGGTGGCCGGGCACGCGCGCACGTTCGGGGCGGCGCTCGCCGGGGTGAATTTCGGTGAGTGACCCGGTCGTCGCGGCGCTGCGGCAGGCGGCCGAGCGGGTAGGCAAGGCACTGAGCGAGGACGCCGGCCAAGCGATCGAGAAGATGTATCGCGACGCGGGGCGGCGCACCGAAGCGGTGGTCAAGCGGGTCACCGAGGTCGACGCCGAGCATGCCCACAAGCTGCTGCAGATCGCAGAACAAGTCGGGGGCAAGGACACCGCCCTCGGATTGACGCGGGACATCGAGCAGGGGGCGCGACTGAACACTGAGCGCGCGGCGCTGCGAAAACAGTTCGAGCACACGCTCGGGCCGCTGGGCACCGGGGGCGTGGACGAGGGCGCCAAGGCGTTCAACCCGGCCGAGCGGCGCATCGCCGACCTACTGGCAGGCGAAGGCCGCGAGGTCACCGCACAAGCCGAATCCGCCATAGATGGCGTGCGCACCGCAGACGCCGTGGTCGACGGGGTGCCCACCGAGTTCAAGTCGCTCTCAGCCGGCGCCGCCCCGAACGCGGTGAAGAACGCACTCAACTCGGCGAAAGGACAGGCCGGTGACGCGGTGCTGGATGCACGCGGCACCGGATTGACTGCCAACGGCGCGCAGGACGGTCTGGTGCGGTTTCTACGCAATAATCCGCCCGGCCGGATGGCGTCGATCCGTATCATCGGCGACGAGTACGAGATCAATTGGCCGTAGGAGACGACGATGAGCGCCTATCACCAGATCTTCGTCCGCACGGCCGAGCCGCCCGAGACCCTGCTGGCCGACCTCGCCGAACTCTGCAACGAGCCGTTCAAGAGGATCGACGACGGCCCGGTGGACTACGCCTCACACACGGCCACCGCGTTCATCGATGTGGAGCTTCACCACGACTTCGACGCCGACCGCGACATGCCGTTTAACGAGTACCCGTGGCTGATCACCCTCCGCGACCGGGAACGCGACCAGGATCGCCAACAACACGCTGCGCGGCAAGTCTTCGACGCGCTGGCCGCCACTGGACGCTACCGGCTGATGCTCGTGCACGACCTGCAACGCCTGCTGGCGACCTATCCACCCGCCTGATCTTCGCTCAAGCCGGTGAATGCCTGCCGTAGATCTGGCAGGGCAAATAGCCCGCCGTCACGTCGAAGCGCACAACGCAGGAACCTGGCGATCTCATCGGGTTTGAGATCGACGCTCCTCAGCCCTGCGATGGTTAGTGGGACCTGTTCGAGCACGTACTCGCCGCGGCCGGGTATCGCGAACTCCGGGCCGGAGCGGTCCTCGAACGACCAGCGCGCAACCCGCGCCAGATAGAAGAAGTGGCGCTCGCCTGGCTCGCCGAGGATGTGCAGGAGACTGACGATCTGGGCCGTGCCTGCAATCTCCTCACGGATCTCACGCAGGAGAGCGGCCTCCCTGCTTTCATTACCCGGTTCGACGCCGCCCCCAGGCAACACCCAGTACGGCGCTATGTCCGGCCGTATGCGCTTGATCAGGAGCATCGTGTCAGCCGGAGTAACTAGGACCCCACGGACGCGTTCGTTCATAGGCCGATCCTCCCGTTCGCTAGTATCCCGCGCCTGAGATTTGCGCTCTAAGTTGGTATCTTATTGGTATGCCGCCAGGACCGCGCCCCGCAGAGATCGTTCTGTCCGATGCCGAGCGCGACGAACTGGAGCGCTGGTCGCGTGGGGCGGTGCCCGAG